>CAYRXM010000020.1:0-42746 GCA_964428175.1 uncultured Anaerolineae bacterium | reverse complement strand
GATAATGAGCGGTGACTGGAGTTCAGACGTGTGCTCTTCCGATCTCGCTCCCGGTCGTTGGCCGGGATGCCGATGCCCTGATCGGTGACGGCTACATACACCGATTCGTCGTCGTGTCGCCCGGAGACCAGAATCCGTCCCCCATCGGGCGAATACTTGATCGCATTGGAGACCAGGTTGGTTAACGCCTGGCGCAGGCGCTCGTGATCGGCCTGGATGACCGGAAAATCGGCCGGAAAGTCCAACGCCAGGGTGTGCCGCGTCGTCTGCGTGCCAAAATCGCTGACCACGCGCGCGGCCATCAGATCGATGCGCACGTCGCTTTTGCTCAACTTCATCTGCCCCGATTGCAGCCGCGACACGTCCAGCAAATTGCTGATCAGCGCGTCAAGCCGGTCGCTTTCCTCCTCGATTACCGCCAGACTGTCATTCAACGTCGCCTTGTCCCAGTTGGCATCCTCGCGGCGCAGCGTGCTGGCATAGCCTTTGATCAGCGCGACGGGGGTTTTCAACTCGTGCGAGACAACCGAGATAAAGGTCGATTTCATCTCTTCGGCTTCGCGGATGTGGGTGATGTCGCGCACGTTGGCGATAATGTTCACCAGCTTGTTGTCGATGTCCAGCAGCGGCGAGTAGGTGATGCTGAACGTGACCCGCGTGCCGTCCGGGCGCGTGAACTCGCCTTCGATCTGGGCCTGGTTTCCGTCCTGGCAACTGGACGGCGGACAAAGCTGGCACACGCTTTGATCCCGGCCCGGGTCTTGTGAAACGAGTATTTCCCAGCAGGGACGGCCGATCGCTTCTTCGGCCGGGATGCCGGTCATGGTGGTCAGCGCGCGGTTAAAGACCGAGATGCGGTATTCGGGATCGAGGATCATCACGCCGTCGCCCGAGTTTTCAATGATCGCGTCGAGGCGGCGTTTTTCCTGGGCAATTTGCGAATAGAGCCTGGCGTTATGCACGGCGATGGCCGCCTGCCCGGCAAAAGAAAGCAGTACGCGCCGGTCGGAAGTGGAAAAGGCCGCCCCGTCTCGCCGCAGGACATAGATCACCCCCACCAGCCGGTTGCCGATCACCATCGGCAGCCCCACCACCTGCTGAAAGACCATGCCCACTGCGTCTGATATTTCGTTGAGGCGGCTGCGCAGGTTGGGGATCGTCCATCGCTGCGGGTCCTGGGCGTCTTCGGCAGGGGTGTCCTGAAACAACGGATCGAGCAGCGGCCATACCCGGGTGGGCAGGCCATAGCTGGCCGTGATCCGGTAGCTGCTGTCTGACTGCACCAGGGCGATCAGCCCGCCTTGCCCGCCGACCAGCTCGGCGGCGCCTTCGAGGATGATCCGCAGCACCTCGCGCAGGTCGAGTTGGGAGGTCATCGCCCGGTTGATTTCGAGCAAATAATCGCGTTGCCAGAGACGGTAATCTTGGAACATAGTGCGGCTATTCTAGCACAGATTGGGCCTCAAAACAACCACTATTCGATGATTTTGATCTCGGCCAGGAGCACGTAATCCGGGAATGCGCCCGCGCCGGAGGCGGGCAGGCGAATCTTGCTTCCCGGGTTGTAAAAGCCGCTGATCAGCCGGTAAACACCCGGCGCAGCGTCCGCGCGGATGGTGAGCAAAAAGCGATTGCGCACCGTCGCGCCGGCCGGCCAGTGCGAGGTGGGGTATTCGGCGGCCCCGGCGATCAGGTCTTGCTGGGCAACGATTTGATCTTGTTTGTCCAGCAGTTGCACGAAAGCCTTGTTGTCCGCGTCCGGCCAGCGAACCGCCTGCCAGTAGAGGTAGACGTACAGCGTGTCGCCGGGCCGCGCCCGGTCGACGGGCAGGGTGTAACCCAGCAGCCGGATCTGGCCGCCAAAGTCGGCCAGTTGCTCGGTCTGCGGCGCGAGGGAAAGCAGCGGCCCGGCGCTGATGTCAAAGCGCAGCAGGGCCATCTCGTGAAAGGGGCGCGACACGCCCAGGCGATGATAGGTCTGCTCCAGCGCGTCGGTGATCAGCCCGGTCGGGTCGGAGACCTGCGGCTGCCACAGCACCAGCCAGAGTTCGCTGCGTCCGGCGATGGCCTGGTTGAGCCGGGCCAGATCGCCCGGCTCGACCGGAGCGCGCGTGGTCGGCAGTAAATTGTCGGGCAGCGGCAGGACCGTCGACGGGCCATCGTAGTAATATGTGAATGCTGGATACGTATATCCACCCACAAGGACAATCAAATCGTTGCCCGTTTCGTGCGCCTGGATGTATTCGGCGACGCCGCGCATATCGGGCCGGTAGAGTGTGTCATCGAGGTAGTGGCTTTTCAGGGCACGGGTCGTCGCGCCGACGACGATCAGCGTGGGCACTGCCAGCAGGGTCAAGGCAGTCCAACTGGCTGGGCCGAAACGATGTCGCCGGATCAAGCGCAGCAGCCAGTGCACGCCTGCTGAGACAAGCAGCAAAAAAGCTGGCAGGACATTGAGCAGGTAGCGCGGCGCAAACTTGGGCCGGTTAAAGGTGATCGCGATCAAAATCAATGTGGGGACGAGCATCCACAGCCAGAGCAGGGCCGCCGCCAGCCGGTTGCGCTGCCGCCAAACGAGCGACAGCGTGCCCAACAGAGCCAGCCCAAGCATCGACCAGACTGCACCTTGCGCCCACGAGCCGCGCAGTGTCTCGCCCACGCTGAATGCGCGCAACGTTTGTCCCACGACTTCTTTCCAATGCACAGCGCCGTGCCAATAGGTAGCGTTTACGTCCAGTTGGGCAGCGACGATGGGCAGCCAGGGAGCAAACAGGAGCAGCGCGGCGGCCTGTGCGCCGAGCCAGCAGGCGAGCGAGCGGGTGTGCTGCGGCGCGGGCCGGCGGCCCAGTTCGATCCGCCGGAGGAGCCAATCCAGGCCAAAGGCCAGGTTGAGCGCGAGCAGCACGAACCCGCTGTAAAAGTGCGTGTACAGGGCCGCCGTGGCCAGCAGCGTGTAGGCGATCAGTGCAGGCCAGCGGGGTTTGCCGGCGGGCAGGCCCAGGTCGGAGGCGCGCCCCAGCAGATCAAGCATCGCATCGACCGCGCCGATGACCAGAACCAGAGCCAGAGTATAGCCGCGCGTTTCCTGCGCAAACCAGATCGCCAGCGGCGAGACGGCCATCAACAACGCGGCGATCCCGCCGCTTGTCCTGGACAGCAGCCGCCGGCCCAGCCGGTAGATCGCGGCGACGGCCAGCACGTTCCACCAGGCCGAGAACAGGCGCACCGAGAACGCGCTCGCGCCGCAGGCCTTGATCCACAGGTGGAGCAGCAGCGGGTGCAGCGGGGGATGGTCGCTCTGCGCGACGCCGCGCATCAGGCCGGCGAGGTTGTTCTGGGCGTAAAAGATGCTCAGACCCTCGTCGTACCAGATGCTTTGAGCCTCTATGCCCTTGAGTCGCAACGCCAGGGCGATCAAGAGGATCAACAGCAGCAGCGCCAACCGGATATGCTTGTGTTCTGAAAAATGTTCCTGGATCATTGGCTCATTGAATAAAAAATTCCCGAGCTGGGGTTGGCCCCGAATCCCGGGAATCACTGAATTGGCCCCTTGTACTCGACTTGCCGAACGCAGAGTGTGCCAGGTGGCCGCTCACCCCATGTACCAGACCCAGCGCGAGCCACGCATCTCTTTGATCAGGTCGGTGGTCGAAACAATGCCCACCGGGCGGCGCACGTCGCTATCGACCTGGACGACCAGCAGGCGGTGGACGCCGTTTTCCAGCATCTTGTGCACAGCCTTTTGCGCCGGCTCGCGCAGATCGATGTCGTGAACGGTATGGCTCATCACGTCCTGGGCGGTATACCCGTCGAGGTCCTCGTCAAACAGGCGGATAATGTCGACGTGGGAAACAACGCCCAGGGCGTGGTTGTGTTCGTCCATCACCACGATGGCGTGGACGTCTGTATCACTGACGATACGCACCACTTCGTTCATCGGCGTGTCTGGACGGCAGGCGATGACCCCCTTGTGCATGACCTGGGCGACGGTTTTCTCTGGCATCGGTTTCTCCTGGTGTTTAGGGTGATTTGCTGGTGAGTGCAAATTATATCACGAACCATCACCGCTGCCAATTTGACGGCCTGCGCGATGTGTTTTGGCCCCTTATCGACCTGCGCGGCCATGAGCAGGATTCAGTTGATTGACACCTACCCACGTGTAAATGTATAATTGGCTTTGCTGAAAAAAGGTCTAGCCACCCTACACTTTTTGTGAAATAGGACTTTGAAGGCGAAATTCTAGCTTTTTCTTGCAGGAGGGCAGGCCTTCCTGCACCACCCGGCGAGGGGCCGGCAAACTCTGGCAAACCCTGCGGGTTTGAGAGTTTGAGCCCTCGCGCTCCCCCAAAACGGGGGTCTTGCTCGTTGCGCGTGATTTGGAGGCCAATCAGCGCAATTATTCGGGCAAAGCTTGGCTTTTATGCAACACCGGCAACGCAATGCGTTGCATGTTGCCGGGGTCTGTGCGTTCTCGCAGAGAACGAGGCGGTACGCCCCCAGCGGGGTTTGGCTCGTTCTCTCGGATGTACTCATCCGCGAGAACGCAGGGGTCGGCCCCTTGCCATGAAAAGCCATCCGAACACCCCGCCGACAGAAACTGTAGGGTGGCTAGGGCTGATTTCGTCGATCTGGCGCGGCCAAGGGGACAGATTTGAGTGATTGACACCTACACACGTGTAGATGTATAATCAAGGTGGAGGTGAACGATGAGCACATTATATCGAGCACAAATCTTGCTCGAACCGGAGCAGCATCAAATCTTGACCGAAATCGCGCAGGAGGAGGGACGCAGCCTGTCCGATCTGGTACGCGAGATCGTGCGGGAACATCTGGCGCGCCAGGACAGGGAAGCACAGTTGCAACGCGAGTTACAGGCGATTGAAGCATTGTCCGAAATCCGCCGCCAGGTTCACGAGGCACATGGAGTCTATGCGGGCGATTTGATCGCAGAGGGGCGGGAAGAGCGAGATCAGGATATGGAGCGAGTATGGAACCAGCAAGCATGAATGTCGTCGTGGATGCCAATGTGGTAGCTGCGTTGGTTGTCTCGCTGCCTTATTCAGAACAGGCTGCAAGCATGATGATCGCCTGGAAACAGGCTGGCGTCACCCTGTTTGCGCCGCTTTTGCTCGAGTATGAAGTAAGCACTGCGCTGCGTCGCGCTGTGGTGGCTGGATTGCTCGACGTTGAGACTGGGGATCGGGCGATGGCTCAGGTGCTTGCACTACACATTCACTGCCTGCCCCCGACATTCGAACTGCATCGACGGGCGGCGTGGTGGGCTGCGCAGTTGGGATATGGCAAAACCTACGACGCGCATTACCTGGCTGTAGCCGAGCAGGTGCAGGCCCAATTTTGGACGGCGGATCGGCGGTTGGTCAATGCGGCGCAGCAGGTGGGCGTGGATTGGGTGAGGTGGATTGGAGAAGAATAATCTATGATGAAAAAACACCTGTTTTGGTTCTATGTGGTCTTGATTTTATTGAGCCTGCCTGCCGGATGCCAGAAACCGTCGCCGACGATTACGCCTACAACGGCGACACTGCCCCCTGTGTCGGCCCAGGTTTCTACCGACACACCGGTACCCCCGACGCCAACGGCTACGCGGACAGTGACGCCGACGCCAACCCGGACGCACACTCCTTTTCCGACCACTACGCCGACAGTGACGCCAACCGCCACGCCAACTGGTGTGCCTTCTATTCCTCCGCCGTCCGGCCTTATCTACAAGGCGAATGGCAGTTTTTGGCTGGTGAACGATCAGGGCAAGTCGATCTTTTTGCTCGATGTTCCGCCGGAGAGGGATTCTGTCAAATTTTCGTATGATGGGCGCTATGCACTGCATAGTACTGGTTATGATCGGGTATTTTTGATCGATCTAGCTACAGGAGAGCGGACCGATCTCGATTTCAACAACGAGTATGCGATGTGCTGCCCGCAATGGTGGCCGGGACGGCCTGATGTTGTTCTGGTGGGAGTACAACCAACTGGGATGTATGCTGAGACTATACCGGCGGTGATCATTCTGAGTGACCGTAAGGTGCGCTTGTTAGGAGATGAACCGACGAGTTATGGTCCGTCTGCTGCGTCGCCAGACGGCAACATAGTAGCCTATACTCTACAAGGCGTGCCCTGGGTTTACAAATGGGATGCGAGCACACAGCCATTCGACGTAAAGGACTATGGGTTTTCTGAGCTTACCGACACATTCTTTGGGTGGCCCGTCTGGTCTCCAGATGGTCATCAACTGGCTTGGTTTGTGTTCGGTTACTTGAATGACGAGCAACGGGCTGGCATCGGTATATTCGATCTGGACGAACAGACGTCTAGGTTCTTGTATCCCTATGATTTGGTCCATGAGTTTGGCGGCATTATGAGCCAACTCGATTGGAGTGCCGATGAAAAGCACTTTGTTCTTCACAACTTTGCCAAAGATATATGGTGGGTGTTGACTGTTGATGGGACAGAGATATATTCTAGCATAAACCAACCTGGCTTGGAACCAAACGGCACTTCAAGCTGGAGCCCTGATGGGCAATGGCTTGTCATGACATCTTACAATAAAGCAGAACTTGAAAGCAAAACCATATTCCTGTCAGTCAACAGTACAGAAAGGTATGAACTTGATGTGGGCGGCAACCCCGTCTGGGGTCCTGATGGTCAGCAGGTCATCTTGAGCAATATCTGGTTGGTCAAGGTGGGTGAATGGATACCACGAAGGCTCGATCTGCCGCCGGGTTCACTTGTTGTAGATTGGCTGGATCCTCAAGATGTGAAATGATCGACATTTCAGAGGTATTTTATGTCCAAACCCATTGTCGTGATCGGAAGCTCTAACATCGATTTTATCATGAAAATGGATCGCCTGCCGGCGCGCGACGAGACCGTCACCGGGGCGACGTTCATGCAGGTTTTTGGCGGCAAAGGGGCCAACCAGGCCGTCGCTGCCGGACGGGCAGGCGGCAATGTCATTTTTGTGACCTGTGTTGGCGATGACCCCCATGCCGGCCCCATGCTGGCTGGATTCCGCGAGAGCGGCGTCTGCACCGACCACGTCTGCCGTGAGACGGGCGTTTCCAGCGGCGCGGCCTTGATCATGATCGGCGAAGGCGGCCACAACTATATCTCGGTCGCGCCGGGCGCCAACGGCCGGCTGACCCCGCAGCGCGTCGACGCGGTGCGCCCGCTGATCGCCGGGGCCGCCTGTGTGCTGATGCAGTTTGAAATCCCCGCCGAAACCATCGCCCACACGCTGGACATCGCCGCCGAGGTGGACACGCCGGTGGTCTGGAATTATGCCCCGGCCAATCCCTTCGATGTGTCGCAGCTCAAAAAGGTCAGTATCGTCGTCGCCAACGAACCGGAAGCCTCGGCACTGACCGGCGTCGCGGTGACGGATTTGTCCTCGGCAAAGATGGCGGCGCAAAAACTGCGCGCTCTCGGCGCCGAGACGGCGATCGTCACGCTTGGCGAGCGGGGGTCGGTGGTGGCAGACGAAACGGGAACAGCGCACATCCCCACCTTTCAGGTGGAAGCGGTCGACGCCACCGCCGCCGGCGATACTTACTGCGGCTGTCTGGTCGCCGCGCTGGCCGAAGGCAGGCTGCTGTCCGAGGCAGTGCGCTTGGCCAGCGCCGCCGCGGCCCTGTGCGTGCAGCGATTGGGCGCTCAGCCGTCGATCCCCTGGCGGGATGAGATCGAGGCGTTTTTGAAAAAGCAAGTATAGTAGATGGCGTATCGTGAATTCCGGCACGTAACACGTGATACGTAATGCGTGAGACGTAATACGTGAGACGTAATACGTATCAGGAGTATGCTTTATGACAATTATCGCATTGTTTGGCGCGGCGGGCAAGATGGGCGCGCGCATCGCTGAAAAGCTTGGTCAAACGCCGGATTATCGCGTCTTGTGCGTCGAAGCGGGTGAGGCCGGCCTGGCCCGCCTGCGCGAGCGGGGTATCGACCCCGTGCCGGCGAATCGGGCCGCGCAGCAGGCCGACGCGGTTATCCTCGCCGTGCCCGATACGTCGCTCGGTCGGGTGTCGGCGCAGGTGGTGCCGCAGATGAAAGCGGGGGCGATGTTGATCTGCCTCGATCCGGCTGCGCCGCTGGCCGGCGTGCTGACCATGCGCCCGGATGTGAGCTATTTCGTCGTTCACCCTTGCCATCCGCCCCTCCTCAACGACGAACCGACGCCCGAGGCGCGGGCCGACTTTTTCGGCGGGATCGCCCGGCAAAACCTGGTCTGCGCGCTGCTGCAAGGCTCCGCGGCCGATTACACGCGCGGCGCAGCGCTGGCCCGGGCCATGTTCGCGCCGGTGATGCGCGTCCATCGCCTGACCGTCGAGCAGATGGCGCTGCTCGAACCGGCCATGTCCGAGACGGTGGCGCTGACCCTGCTCTGTGCCGTCCGCGAGGCGCTGGACGAGGCGATCCGCTATGGTGTGCCTGCTCCGGCCGCGCGCGACTTTATGCTCGGCCACCTCAATGCCATCGTCAACATCCTCTTTGGCGATAGTGGCGTCGAGGTGTCCGACGGGGCCAAGCTGGCCGTCCGCCGCGCGCAGCCGCTCCTCTTGCAGCCGGATTGGAAGCGCGTGTTCGAGCCGGAGAATGTGCGCGAGCAGGCCCGGTCGATTGTGCAGGGCAAGCAAACGTAAAGCGTCAAACGCCAGCCATGTCCCTACAGCCGACGCTTAACATTTCTTGCATCACGTTTTACGCATTACCCGGCAGGAGATCAAATGAAAAGAATCACAGTCAGCAATAATCATCGATTTTTGATGTATTCCGACGGTACGCCATTTTTCTACCTCGCCGATACGGCCTGGGAGCTGTTCCATCGACTAGGCCGTGAGGAGGCCGCGTTGTATTTTGCCAACCGCCAGCGCAAGCGCTTTACAGTGATCCAGGCGGTGGCGCTGGCCGAATTCGACGGCCTGAACACGCCCAATGTCTACGGCGAGCGGCCGTTGCTCGACAACGACCCGGCGCGCCCCAACGAAGCCTATTTTGCCTACGTGGACGAATTGATCCAGATGGCTGAGGCGCACGACCTGGTGATCGGCTTGCTGCCTACCTGGGGCGACAAGGTCACGCCGATGTGGGGCGCGGGGCCGCAGGTGTTCGATGCGGAGAACGCGCGCCCCTATGGCCGCTTTCTCGGCAAGCGTTACCGCGACCGGGCCAACATCATCTGGATTTTGGGCGGCGACCGCCCGGCCGTGCGCGAGGGTGACGACTGGCGTCCGATCTGGCGGGCGATGGCGGCAGGCATCGACGAGGGCACGGATGGCGCGGCATTGATGACCTACCATCCCAACGGCGGCGCGTCGACCTCGGCCTGGCTGCACGAGGAAGGGTGGCTGGATTTCAACATGATGCAGTCGGGCCACGGCGGCGGGCGCGACGTGCCGGTGTGGGACAGGATCGCCCACGATTATGCCCTGCACCCGGTCAAACCCGTTCTCGATGGTGAGCCGAACTATGAAGACCACCCGGTCAGCCCGTGGCCCAGGTGGGACCCGGCCAACGGCTATTTCCGTGACCACGACGTGCGCAAGCAGTTGTATCGCTCGGTTTTTGCCGGCGGCTGCGGCGTCACCTATGGCCACCATTCGATCTGGCAATTTGCCGGCCCGCCCCACAGTGCGATCAACTATGCCGAGCGCGATTGGATGGAGGCGCTCGACCGGCCCGGCGCGGCGCAGGTGCAATACCTGCGCGCGCTAATCGAATCGCGTCCGTTTTTCAGCCGCATCCCCGACCAGGGCATCCTGATCTCGGATCAGGGTCAGGGGATGTCCCACGTTCGCGCTACCCGCGACCGGGACGGCGGTTATGCCCTGGTGTACCTGCCGCTGCCCCTGCCGGTCACGGTTAATTTGAGTGTATTATCCGGCGACCTGATCGACGCCTGGTGGTATGATCCGTGCAGCGGCAAGGCGACCCCGATCGGCCGGTTTGGGGCCGGCGACACCCCAACTTGTACCCCGCCAGGCCATCGCCCCGACTGGGTGCTGGTGCTCGATGATGCGGGCAAAAATTATCCCGCACCGGGAAATAAGGAATGGCAGGAGGCCGGGCAGTAACAATTGAGATATGGTAACAAATTCGATTGTTGCAGCACATCCCAGGTATGGTATAATTAAACCAGCAGTTTGACCCAGTACCAGACGCAATTGAACCGGGGGGCAGCCAATCTCGCTCGCCGATGACCGGCGAACCCGGAGGGTATATGATTCGATTCAAAATCGCCGTTTGGAGCGATGTAGGACAAAAAAGAGAGTTAAACGAAGATCGCGTTTTTTACCAGATGCTCGAAATCGCCGACGCTGAGCCGGTCGCGATGTGCATCGTCGCCGATGGAATGGGCGGTCACCTGGCCGGCGAGGTAGCCAGCCATTGGGTGGTCGAAACGCTCAGGCGCGAATTGGCCGACCAGTTCATCCCGCCCGACCCTCGGCAAACCGTCCAGATGAGCGGGCAGGAACTCAAAGAGCTGGGCCAGGCGGCGACGAACGGCCTTCGCCCCTCCGACGTGCCGATCACCCGGCAGCTGCGCAAGGCCATCCAACACGCCAACGAGGCTGTCTACGAATATGCCCTGCACCGCCCGGCAGAGGCGATGGGCGCCGGATCGACGCTGACCATGGCCTTGGTGCGCGGCACAAGGGCCTACGTGATCAATGTTGGCGACAGCCGGACCTACTTGCTGCGCCAGGGACATTTGACCCAACTGACCCGCGATCACTCGCATGTTGCAGAGCTTGTCGCCGCCGGGCAGATCACCGTCGAAGAATCGTGGGATCATCCCCAGGCCGGGCTGATCACCCGCTGCCTAGGCTACCTGGAGGATGTGCAGCCCGACCTGACCGTGCATGACCTCCAGCCCGGCGACCATTTGCTGCTTTGCTCGGATGGTCTGTGGGAAATGCTGCGCAACCCGGCGCTGATGGCACGGATCATCGCCAATGCACCGGATGTCCACCAGGCGGTGCGGCGCCTGATCGACGCGGCCAATCATGCCGGGGGCAAAGACAACATTTCGGTGGCATTGTTGGCCTTCACCGATCTGCCGGACCTGGTTTTTTAGGGCCCAAGCGCTGCGCCCTGGCCGGCGCCAGGATAAACTAAAAAAGCCTCTGGATATTGATTCCAGAGGCTTTTTGGCTGCTATTGCCAGGCTAAGTGCTCGATGCCGGACGGCGGGACAGCTTTTTACCGACCATCAATCCCATCACCACGGCCAGAACCGCTGCGCCGGCAATGATCCCCATACCAGCCAAATCATCCGAGCCGGACGTTCCGGTGGGCATCGCGGCGGCGACATTGACGGCTACCGGCGTGCGCGTCGGCAGCCGGGTGGCCGTTGGTGAAGGCAGCGGCGTGGGGCTTGAAGTGGGCGTCGGTGACGGGGTAAAGGTCGGCGTCCAGGTCGGCGTGGGCGTGTGGGTCGGCGTTGGCGTGTTGGTTGGCGTCGGTGTATTGGTCGGCGTCCAGGTCGGCGTCGGTGTGTAGGTTGGCGTGTTGGTCGGCCTGATTGGCGCTGCTGCGGCGACCTGTTTCACCTGGGTGGTCCCACCACCCTGGGCGATCAGCCGCGTGTTGTCGACAAAGGACGATTCGTACTTGTAGGCCCATTTATTCCAGCCTATCACCCACACGGTGACCCACTCGCCCTGCGCCTGGGTGGAAACTTCAGTGTAGGCCCACTGGTTGGTGCCGCTGGGCGATTTGGTGTGTGCGTCAAAGACCGACGTGCCCCAGACTACGTGGGCCGGCGGGCGCAAAACCTGGGGAAAATTGCCATTGATGTCTTGTGATGGCTGCCAGCCGGTGGGATCGATGCCGATCTTCATCTGATAGTTGCCCAGATCGTTGGGGCCGGAGACCATCTGGTCTTCGACCCAGTGCTCGCTGCGTGCACTCAAGATTTGAAGCCAGGCGGAAAAAGTCACCGTGGCGTTGGCCGGCACTTTGACCCGCTGCCAGATGCCCGCTTCGTGCAGGGCATAGGTGTTGAACCACTGCTGCGAGCGGTTGCCGTGCTGCAAGCGCGAGCGCAGATCGGCGCTGCCGTCGTCTTCGGGACGGTTGACAACTTTCCACTCTGGCTCGTAATATTCGCCGGGAGTGCTTGATTGGTAAAACCAGGGATACCACCCGTTGGCGACGTGAGATGATCTTGAGGTTTGGCGATAATCGCCTTCAAAGCTGGGGTTGACGAGCAGGTTACCACTGGTCTGTCCTGGCGGCGTCGCCAGAGAGGCCGGGCTGGATAGAACCAGCACGCCGGCTAAAACACCTAACAGGGCAAGACTACGCAGTGACAATCGCATAGGGTCTCCATCTTCTCAGATTTTGGGTCACAATGATGCCCATCCTGTGAAATTTTTGCTTTTTGTGCAAAAATTTTCGGGGCGACCAATCCTTGTTCAGTTCCGATTGATTCAGGATGGGGCGGATTATATCTGAAATCATCCAATCGTGCAAACAACCGGCTGGATGGGCAGCGCTGCGCATTGGCCGGGCAGCGCTTCTCCAACAGGCCCGGTCAGACACGAACACAAATGCCGTTCGGCGTCTCCCAACGCGCTTGACCAGTTTGAACGTGAAAATCGCCTCAAATTCGTAAACAATATCCAATATATGCACTTGACGACATTCCAGAAAGCGTCGCCAGTGACAGGACAAAACAGCAAATTGGGGGCGAGAACCCGCCCGCCCGATGGCCCGGCTCGAGCCGGGCCGCCGGACAGGCGTCACGCGCAGCGATTTTGGCGCGCGGACGAGGCCAAAAATTGACCGGTCAATACGCCCGTGCCAGGATCACTTTTTCAGTGGCCGGCTTGCCGCAAATGGCACAGATGCCCGGCGTGCCATCCTGTTCGAGCGGAATGCAGCGGGTGGTGGCTTTGGTTTCTTCTTTGAGTTTGGTTTCGTCAGCGGGATCGCCACACCAGTAGGCATAAACGAAATGGTCTTGCACCGCTTCGACGATCTCGTTATAGCTGGTCGCCTCGACCGTGTTTTCCAGACGGAAGGCCAGCGCACGGTCGTACATGGCCTGCTGGATCGTGCCGAGCATCTCGCTCACCCGCTCGCCCAGGCCGGCCATCGGCACGAACGACTTGCCCTCCCGGCCGGGGACATCGCGCCGGGCCAGCACCACCTGCTCTTTTTCCACGTCTTTGGGGCCGATCTCGACGCGCAGTGGCACGCCGCGCAGCTCCCATTCGTTGAACTTCCAGCCCGAGGTGTATTCCTCGCGGTCATCGACCTCGACCCGTACGCCTTCCAGCATGCCCTTGACTTTTTGCACTGCTTCCATCACCGTGCTTTTTTGCCCGTCATCGCGCCAGATGGGCACGATCACCACCTGCGTGGGAGCGATCTTGGGCGGCAGAACCAGCCCTTGATCGTCGCCGTGGGTCATGATCACCGCCCCTTCCATGCGCGTGGACACGCCCCAACTGGTTGTCCAGCAGTGTTGCAGCGCATTGTCCCGATCGAGGTAGGTGATGTCGAACGCTTTGGCAAAGTTTTGGCCCAAAAAGTGCGAGGTGCCAGCCTGCAAGGCCCAGCGGTTGCCCATCATCGCCTCGATGGAATAGCTGTTGACCGCGCCGGCAAACTTTTCGCTGTTGCTCTTGCGACCCTTGATCACCGGGATGGCGGCGTCGTTTTCGGCAAAATCGGCATAGACGTCGAGCATGCGCAGCGTTTCTTCGATCGCTTCCTCGGCGGTGGCGTGGGCGGTGTGGCCTTCCTGCCACAGAAATTCGGTGGTGCGCAAAAAGAGGCGGGTGCGCAGTTCCCAGCGCACCACGTTGGCCCACTGGTTGATCAGCACCGGCAGGTCGCGGTAGGAGCGAATCCACTTGGCGTACATGTGGCCGATTACCGTTTCCGAGGTCGGACGGACGACGAGCGGCTCTTCCAGTTCTTTGCCGCCGCCGTGGGTGACGACGGCCAATTCGGGCGCAAAGCCTTCGACGTGTTCGGCTTCTTTGTGCAAAAAGCTCATGGGGATAAAGAGCGGAAAGTAGGCATTTTTGTGCCCGGTGGCTTTGAAGCGGCGATCCAGTCCGTCGCGGATATTTTCCCACAGCGCATAGCCGTAGGGCATGATCACCATGCAGCCCTTGACCGGCGCATAGTCGGCGACCTCGGCGCGCTGGATGACCTCGGTGTACCATTTGCTATAGTCTTGACTACGGGATGTCAGTTTGTCGGCCATTCAATCTTTCCTCACTTGACGATTTTATCACAGCTCCGGCCTGGGAGCAAACAAAAAGGCCACGCAGCCCAACCGGTCTATGCCAGGAGCGCCTGATAGGTGAGCTGCTTGAACGTATCGGCCAGCGGGTAGTAGTTGTTGGGGCTGTGCTGCGTCATCAACAGCCCATAGATCGCCTGTGTCCGGTCGATCCAGAAATAGGTGTTGAATGCGCCGTCCCAGCCGAACTCGCCCACCGATCCGGCTTTGCCGGCCGCGGACACATCCATCAAGACGCGCGTGCCCAGGCTGTAGCCGTAGCCCTGGTGGAACAGGTCTTCGCCCTTGGCAAAACCATAGGGCAGCGCGGCGGCAGGCGCGTGGTTGATGGTGAACAGGTCCACCGTCGTCGGAGCGAGAACCCGCGTGCCGTCCAGTTCGCCGCCGTTGACCAGCATCTGCGCAAAGCGGGCATAGTCGCCTGCTGTGGAGACCAGACCGCCGCCGCCGGAAAGAAATGACGGTTTGTGCAGTCGTGGACTGTTCGCCGGCGCTTCCAATAGCTGGAGTTCCGTCGCGCCTTCGGGATGCCCGTACAGCGCCGCCAGCCGGCTGGACTTGGCTTCGGGCACGTAAAAATCCGTGTCCGCCATGCCCAGCGGCTCGAACAGCCGTTCCTTGAAGAACTGGTCCAACGGTTGGCCGGAGATCAGTTCGATGATGTGACCCAGCACGTCGATCGCCAGGCTGTAGCGCCAACGCGTGCCGGGCTGGAAGGCCAGCGGCGCTTGCGTCAGCATCGACACCACGTCCTTTGCCGTGACCCGCGCCCGGTCGACGCCCGCTGTTTCCTGCAAGCGGGTGTAATAGCGGTCCACCGGGTCGTCTTGGTTCCAGCCATAGCTGAGGCCGGCGGTGTGCGTGAACAGGTGGCGAAACGTAATCGGGCGGACCAAGTCTTCTACCTGCATCTCGCCGTTGTGCTCTCCTACACAAACCTTGACCTCTCTAAAGCCGGGGATGAATTCCGAGATGGGCGTATTGAGCGTGAAATGCCCTTCTTCGTACAGGGTCATGATCGCCGCCGCGGTGATTGGCTTGGTCATCGATGCGATGCGCAAGATCGCGTCCAACTCCATCACCCGCTGCGCCTCGCGATCCATCCAGCCCAGCGTTTCCAGGTGAACGGTCTGCTCTCGGCGGGCGACCACGGTGATCGTTCCGGCCAGCTTGCCTGCGTCGATGTAGGACTGCATTTTGGCCGTGATGCGCTGCAAGCGCGTTGCGGAAAAACCAACATTTTCCGGGTTAACAATCTGCATTGTTTCTATCCTCCAATCGGCCGGGTGAGCTAACACCCGGCGTAAGTTTTATCAGCATCCAGCCAATTCGATGATCTCAGCCTCGATGCCCAAGGGCGTCATTCTGTCACGCGCACGTAAATCACGGCCTGATCATCCTCGTAGGCCTGCGCCCATTCGTCCGTTTGATCCAGCAAGGTCGCCAGAGACACGCCGCGCTCGATCAGTATGTAATCCACGTCAAAGCGTTCCAGCGGCACGCGCCAATCGCCGCGCAGTTGATAAGCCAACACGTACTCGTTCATAAAATCGTCCAGGTACACGTCGGCCCGCCCGTCGATAAAAACCTTGTAGCCGCGCCACAGCAAATAGCCGCCCCAGTTGTACGAGTTGTACATGCGCTGCTCGCCCAGCCCGCTCTGCTCGATGAATTCAACCGCCCGGACGGGGAAATGTCTCGCCTCGGCGGTCTGGTTTTTGACCAGCACGTCGGCCACGCGCAGCGTCCCGCCAGCGACGAAAACGAGCACCAGCAGCCAGTTGAGCGCGAGCAGCGCGCCGCGCGGCGGGCGGGCCGGGGGCAGCGCGCTCAGGTCCCAGCGCAGCCGGCCCAGATCGATTTGGGCCGCGTAGCGGGTGAGGATCGGCGCGGCGGCGACAGCAAACAGCGGGATGTGCCGCGCCGAGAGCAGGCTCATAAAGCCGAACCCCCAAAAGAGGGCCAGGTCGGCCAGGTCGCGCCGGCGGCGGGTAAAGGTGAATACGAGTGCGCCGCCGAACAAGAGCGCGATCAGCGGCCAATATTCGGGCCGGTTGAAGGCCGGCGGCGCCCATTCCTGGATGTATTCCTGCATCGCCTTGCTGCCCAACGTTTCAAAGGGATACCACAGCATCTTCCAGCCGTTGGGGTTCAGCAGCGCGGCGGGGATGCTTGCGCCCAGCGCCAAAGCCAGGTTGCGCAGCCCGCGCCGGTCGAGCGTGTCCGGCGTGCGCGCGTCGAGCAGGTGGGCCAGCCCGTCGCCGGCCAGCACCGCGCCGACGATCACATAGCCCAAAAAATAGCCGCTGTGCAGGTTGACCCACACGGCGGTCAACACCGGGATCGCCCACCAGAGCGGGCGCGTCCACTGCGGTGGGCGCGTCCACTGCGGTGAACGACTTTTCACCCGCACCAGGCGCAGCACATGGAGCAGCAGCGCAGTCAGCAAGATGTTGAGCATTTGCGGGCGCGGCCCCCAGGTGACGGCGGAGGCCAGCGCGCCGAGGAGCACGGCAAAAACGGCCAGGTGCGGGCGCGCGTCGCATTGCAGGTAGACGATCAAAAAAGATAGAGTAACGACGGCGCACGTCGCCAGCAGCAGCGCGGTCAGCCCACCGAGATCGTACAGGCCGATCATCGCCACCTGGGTCAGCCATTCGTGGGTGATCCACTTGTGGTCGCTGGCGGTGTACGAGAACACGTCCTGGCGGGGGATGCTGCGCGTCTGCACGATGGTGCGCCCGGTGGCCAGATGCCACCACAGGTCGGGATCGCTGACCTCGCGCGCCGACATGGCAAACAGGGCCACAAACAGGCCGATCACCAGGACGCGCTGCGCCGTCATGTTTTTCATTGCCCCTGCCTTGCCTTGTCTACCCAACCTTATCTACTCGTTTGCCCAATACCCGCCCATAAGCCAACCGCACCACGGTGTACAGCGCCTTGATGATCTCGTTGCGTGAGACCTTGGACTTGCCCCGCGTGCGGTTTTCGAAGACAATGGGCACCTCGGCCACCTGCCAGCCCTTGCGCGTGACCTTGAACAGCATTTCGATTAAAAAAGAATAGCCGTTGGAGAAAATCACATCCAGGTCGATCGATTCGAGCACCTCGCGCCGGTAGCAGCGAAACCCGGCCGTGCAGTCCATCGCCTTGAGACCGAGCATAGTCTTGGCAAATGCGTTGGCCCCCCAACTGAGCATCTTGCGCGGCAGGGTGCAGTCCTGGGTGCCGCCGCCGCGCACGTAGCGCGAGCCGATAACCAGATCAAACTGCTCGCTTTTTTCGAGGATCGCCGGGATGTAGCGCGGGTGGTGCGAAAAATCACAGTCCATGCTCATGATGCGGTCGTAATCGCCGGTCAGCGCAAATTTGAACCCGGCGATGTAGGCCGTGCCCAACCCCAGCTTGCCCGCGCGGTGGACGATGTGGACGTTGGCGTGCTGCCGCGCCAGCCGGTCGGCGATCTCGCCCGTGCCGTCCGGCGAGTTGTCGTCGACGACGACGATGTCGATTTCGACCGGTAGGGCGACGATCTCGGCCACCAGCAAAGGCAGGTTTTCGGCTTCATTGTAGGTTGGAACGATGACAATGGGTTTCATCTGGAACTCCGTATTTTTGCCTTGATAGTCTTGCGCGGAATGAATGTGCGGCGCTTTTGTCGTTTCCACGCAGGGCGCAGAAACGAGGAAAACTAGAACCAGCGCGATCAGCCCAACCGCACTGCATATGGCGCCGACCATAAACGAGCGCGGCCGGTAGCGAAACTCGACCTCGTGCTCGCCCGCGTCGAGGGCCACGGCGCGAAAGGCGACGTTGGCGCGCAAAATCTCAACGGTCTGTCCGTCGACGGTGGCCGTCCAGCCGGGATAATACGTATCGGCCAGCACCAGGTAGCCGGGCTGCGACAGCGCGACGTGTATTTTAACCTGATTGGGCGGAGAAGGCAAAAGGGTGCAAGAATTGAGTTGCGGATTAAAAGTTGCAAGTGGCGGGTTGGGAACGACATGCTGTAGATCGGCCGGCTCGAGGATGACCTGACTGGCGGGGTCGAAATCGGGTGCGGTGAGGGCGGCCAGCGCCTCCTGCGGCGACGCGGCGACCTGCGCCCGGCCAACGACGTAGGCGCGCGGCAGCAGCGATGGGTTGCGATAGACAGTGACCGCCGGCGAACGGTAGGCGATTTCCAACTCCAGGTCGTCCGCCGGGTCGAGGATGTAGGCGACGTTCATCAGGCCCAGCGTGCGCAGCGCCGTTTCTTGAGGCATGTCCTCAATCGCTTGCAGCAGTCCGAAATAGCGACCGTCGACCAACGGCTCAAAGCTGTTCGCGCCCGGCACCCCCTCGACGCTGCCCAGGTCGGGCAAAAGCGATTCGCGCAGCGTCAACCAGAAATCGAGATCGCGCGGGCCAAACGTGTCAAAGCGCAGATAGCGCCCGTAAAGCAGATCGTGCAGCGGATCGGCAAACCAAAAAATGCGCCCCCGGCCATCCCCGGCCAGATGGGCGCCGATCTCGCTTTCATACCGGTAAAACGCGGCGGCGACGCGCGGGTTCAGCGCCCATCCGGCCACCAGCAGGTCGGCGGCGACGAATAGGGCGACGCCCCACTGCCAGACGCGACGCCATCGCAGGTGTTCCCAGATGCGGTTGCCCAGCCACAGCAATCCAAAGGAAAGCCCCCCCCACACCGCCGCCTTGATCGTCGCGCCGATAAAAGTGGCCTTGACACCCGCAAAAAGCACCGCCGCCGCGCCGCCGGCCAGCAGGATGCCCAGACTGATCACCAGCCCCCAGATGCAGGCCTTGCCCCAGCGCTCGGAGGGACGCAGCGCGTCCGCGCCCAGGCCGGCCAGCAGGGCCACGGCCGGGGTATAGATGCACAGCAGCCGCGACGGGGCCTGGAATGAACTGAACCCCGGCACGTAGCGGTATACAAACATATAGAGCGGCGTATTTTTGCCCATCGCCAGCAGCAGGGCGAGCAGAGCCAGCGCGGCCCAGAAGGGTGTTTCGTGCAATGCCGAAACTTGGTCCGCGTTTTTGCGCCGTCGCAGCCAGGCGACCACCGCCCACAAGGCCAGCAAGGTCGGCAGCAGACCGATGTACCCCGCGTCTTCCCAGTAATTGGCATAGCCCCAGAAATCGCCGCTCGCTGGCGCGCCGAAAAAGTCGGGCGCCCAAAGGGTCAGCACGCGCCAGGGCCAGAACGAGTATTGCAGCGAAAAAGTTTCCCAGTCGGCGCGGTCGGCGCGACCAGCCAACTGGCTCAACTCCATCGTCGGCCCAAACTGCGCCCCGGCCAGAGCAACGCCCCAGACAAACGCGATCAGCAAACAGCTTGCGGCGATCAGCACATCTTGTATCGCCCGGCGTGCCGGATTGTTTGCAATTTGCGATTCGCGATTTGCAATTTGCCTTTTTCCCATCCCCCACAACGCGACCAGTCCAACCGAGCACAGGGAATAGAACCAGGTTTGTGCGTGCCCGGCCAGGAACTGCACGGCAATGACCAGCGCCAGCAAGGCGACGTTTTTTACATTGGGCTGCCGCACCAGCCGCCGCGTGAACAGCCAGAGCAAGGGCAGCCAGGCGATGGCGGCGATTTCGGTGAGAAACGCACCGCGGGCGACCATGTAACCGCTGAAGGCCAGGCACAAGGCGGCGATCAAAGCCGCAAAGCGCCCCAGCCCCACATCGCGGGCCAGAGCCAGCATCCCCGCACCGGCCAGGATGGCGTGCAGGGCCAGCGACAGGCCCATCGCATAGGGCACCGGCAGCAGCCAGAAAATGACGTTGGGCGGGTACAGCACCGCCGACTGGTGATCGGCCAACTGGGGCGCGCCGCTGCCGATGGCCGGATTCCACAGCGGCAGCCGACCGGCGCGCAGTTCGTCGGCGGCAAACTCGCGCCAGGGCCAGAATTGGAGCGACGGCGTGCCCCAGAACAACCGCCCTCCGCCGAACAGGAACGCGCCATAGAGGATCAGCGGCAGGGCCAAAATCAGCAGCCAGACACCCCAGCGTGGAAATTGCGTGCGATCAGTGGATGAATCGATAGATGACATAGGACTCGTTTTCGTAAACCGGCGATAAATAATCGGCCAACGCCGGATCGAACGCGCCCAGGGCGCGCTCGCGCGGGCCAATCAACACATAGTCGATGCCGTATTCGTGCAGCAGCGACTGACGCCACGGGTCGTCGGTCAGCGCATCGAAAAACCGGGCTACCAACAGCTTTTTTTCGTCGGCGCGCACCGTCTCCGGGCCGTGGCCGAGAAAGACGCGGTTGCCAGCGTAGGCGGGGATAACGTTGCCCGTGTCGAACGCGCTCAACACCACCTCATCTGGCGCGGTCTGCGCTTCCAGCCAGTCGAAAGCCGCCAGCTCATCGGCGCTGTGGAAAAGCCGCTCCGATCCCGCCCACGCCTCCAGTGTGTTGCCGGTCAGGGTGAGCAGGTGCGTGGCTCCGGCGAGCAAGATGATCGCCGTCAGCGCCCAGCGGCGCAGCCCGCCCGGCGAATAGCGCGGCCAGCGCAGCAGCCAGCGCACCGGGCGCGAACGGCTGAACCAGAGCAGCCCGCCGGCGATGCCCTGTGCCGCCCAGAAGGCCAGCGGCACCTGCACGCCGATCAGGAAACGACGTTGAAATTGCACCGGCAGATAAACCAGGATCGCCGTCGCCAGCGGCCAGACCAGCGGCAAAAGGGTCAGTTTGTGACTGCCTTTGATCGCCCGCAGCAGGCCGCCGAGCGCCCAGGGGATCAACGGCGCATAGCCGAGCAAATAGTGCAGCGGGTGCGGCGAGCGGGTCAGGTTTTGCGCCGCCCAGGCGCTGAAAAAGGGATCGCTGGTAAAGACCCAGGCCTGATAAGCCAGCATGGGCAGCGACGGCAGCCCGGAAGCGGCGAGCATCGCCAGGCGGCGCCAGCCCGGCGCGCGCCCGCGAACGGCTTCGGCCAGCCAGACAGCGCCCAAAACGACGTAACCGACTGCCGCGTAAAAAGGCAGGATCGCCGTCAGCAGCAGGCCGGCTGCGGCCGACAGGGCGATGAGCCGCCACGAGTGCGCCTGCCAGCCGTCGACGACCAGGCAGAGCAGGGCAAAGAGCAGCCCGCCGGCAAAAGCCAGGTGCGGCGTGGCATAGGCCAGCAGGAACAGATAGCCCTCCGGCACCCAGAAATCGAGCGGCAGATCGCCCAGCCAGTGCGAGCGGCCCAGCAGCATAAACAACCAGCCCAACCCGGCGGAAAACACGCACAGCCAAAAGGCGATCTTGCGCACGGCCACGCGCGTGGTAAGACGGGCCAGCAGGGCGTAGAGCGCGACAAACAGCACCAGGGCGCAAACCAACCGGGCCAGGTGATAGGTCGCGTTCATCGACAGCCCGGCCAGCGCGCCCAGCTTGCCCAGGATCAGGTAAAAGGGATAAATGAATGCGCCCCGGTGCGGCTCGGAGGTGTAAGGTAGGGTGAACAGCCACTCGCCACGCGCGCCCTGGCCCATCTTGGCGATGTACGAGTAGCAGTCGTGGATGTTGTAGACGAACCCGCCGAAACGGTTTTCGGGCGTTGAGGCCAGCGCGCCGACCAGGTACGGCAGGCCGGTCAGGATCAGGTAGGCCAGCGTCCAGGCCAGCACCCAAACCCACTCACCCCGGCTGACGGCAGAACGGGCTTTCACCGCGCCCTCTTGATCACGCTCGCCGCGATCAGCCCGAGCAGTGCGGCGACGCTAAGGGCCAGGCCGATCCACAGCGAAGCCGGGCTGTAGATCAGTTCGACCCGCTGTGCGCCCGCGTCCAGGTAGACCCCGCGCATCAGCCCATCGACGCGATAGATCGGCTGCTGCACGCCGTCGACGGTGGCCGTCCAGCCGGGGTACCACACTTCGGCCAGCACCAGCAGCGACGGCGCATCGACCTGCGTCTCGACCACGATGCGGTTGGGCGAAAAATAGACGACCTCGGCCGCCCGGTAGCCCGGCGGCCCGTCGAGCGGGCGCTCGCTCTCTACCAGCGCCGCCCGGGCCGGGTCGAAACCGGCGGCCAGCCGGGCCTGCGCCTCGGGCCAGTCCGCAGCGGTCTCGGCGCGGGCCGTGGTCCAGGCGCGAGGCATCGCCTGCGCGTTGCGGTACAGGTAAACCGGCGCAAACTCGGCTTCCAAAGTCCAGCCGGGTGCGTCGATCGGAAAATCGGCGGCGATGTACAGCCCGTTCATCAAGCCCAGCAGCGCGGCGCTGGGCTGCGCGTCGCGCAGGGCGGTGCGCACGTCCGAATCGGTGGGAAAGGCCGGGATGGTCACCGCATAGCCGTCCAGCTCATAACCCCCGGCCAGGGCCATAAACTCGGCCAGCCACCAGGTGTGCGACGGCTCGACGCCGTCCAGCTGCTCGATCTCGTATCTGGCCCCGACCTGGTGGGGAATGCTGTAGCTCGGCGAGTAGACGCGAAAGCGGTCACCTTGGGCGCGGCCATCTTGGGCCGACAGGTACGCGACCACATCGGCGCGCTCACCCATGATCTCGTCAAAAGAGCGCAGCGTCATCATGCTGCGGCCGGTCGACCACAGATCGATCAGGATCAGCGCGACCACGGCGGTTTCCAGCGCCCGGCGCGGCAGCCAGCCGCGCGCAACGGCCATCAGCAAGGCCATCGCCGCCGTGCCAATCGTCGCCAAGACCAACGCCGAAGATGAAAGTGTCGGGCCGGCGATCAGCGCCAGGCCAACCCCTGCGCCGAGGCAGATCAGCGCGCCGCCAAAAGCGATCAGCGTGGTGCGGCGCTGCGCCCGTTCTGCCCACGGGCCGAGCAGCGCGTCGACGCCCTGCCCGGCCAGCGCGCACGCCGCCAGCGGCAGCAGCAGCAGGACGCGCGAGGGCACGCGCACCCAGCCCAAGCTCGGCAGCAGGCGAAACAGCAGCGGGTAGAGTGGGCCGTTCACGCCGCTCCCGTACAGGAATATGGCAACGGTCGCGCCCAGCCAGAACCAGCGATCCTCCGTCGAGCGCCGCAGCAGGGCCAGCACGGCCAGCAGCAGCGGCAGCAGGCCGAGGTAGGTCATCCACTCGTGAAAGCCGCCCCGGTCGGCGAGCAGAAAGCCGATCAGGTAGCGCCAGGGCAGCGAATAGACGCCCGCCTGCTCCAGGGTCAGCTCGGCGCGGGTGGACATGGACATCAACTCGGCGGTAGGCAGCATTTGCGCCGCGCCGATCAGGACAAAGGCGATGGGCAGCGCGGTCAATCGCAGTGCAACGCTAAACATCGCTTTGAATCCTTCTGTGCGCCACAGACTGATCAGCCGGTAAAGGGCGTACCCGGCGTGCAAGAGCACGCTGTAAAACATCACCCGTGGATCGGCGAAATAGGTCAGCGCAATCGACGCGCCGCACCATGCCGCGCGCAGGATGCTTTTCTTTTCGATCGCGCCGCGCAGCAGCCACAGTGTCAGCGGCAGCCAGGCGAAGGCCTGGCTCCAGCCAACGTGCCCGGTGCCGATGTGGGCCAGCAGCTTGGGCGAGAGCATGTAGCACAACCCGCCGACGAGCGCGGCAAAGGGCGTGCGGCGATAGCTCCAGCGCAGCAGGCCGTAGGCCAGCGCCCCGGCCAGAAAGACCTGCACGGCAAAGATCAGGTGAAAGGTGAACGTGACCGGCAGGAACAAAAAGAGCCAGTTGGGCGGGTAAAAATAGGCCGCCAGCGGGTTGCCGACAAAAGGCGTCCCGCCGATAACCAGGGTCATCCACAGCGGAATTTGGCCGTGCTCGCGCCAGGTCTGTTGGACGTACCACATCTTGGGCCAGTGCGTGTAGGTGATGTCGCAGAACTCGGCGTCGGGGGGATACCAAAAGCTGTCCGGCTGGAGCCAGGCCGGCCAGAAATAGAGCGCGGCGACGAGCAGCAGCGCGCCCAGGTAGAGCGCATCGCGTCGGGTAAAGCGGTTGGGCGCGTTCACGGCATCGCTCCGAGGGCATAGAGGGTGACAGCGCCCCGTTCAAAGGCAACCGTCCAGCCCGAATCGGGCTGCCAGGCTGGGGCCATCGCACGCTCGCGCGGCCCAAACAAGACGTAATCGGGGGATTCGCGCAGCAGCGCGCAGTCATCGCTTTGGAAAAAGGCCATCACCTCGGCCTCGCGCCGTTCGGCATAGGCGGTCTCGAAAGGGTGCCCATAAAAGACGCGCCGCCCCGTCCAGGCCGGGATGTACAGCCCGCTCTGCGGCGCGGCGACGATCAGCGCATCGGGCGCGGCGTGGGCGTCGATCCAGCGCAGCGCGGCCCACTCGTCGCTGGCAAGATAGAGTTCGTCGCGCCCGCCCAACGCGCCGAGCAGCGAGATGAGGATCACGAAAACCTGGGTCAGGCCGGCCAGGGCATAGATCAGCGGGCGGGGCAGGCGCACCCGCCCGGACAACGCCTCATAGCCCAGCGCTGCCAGCAGGCCCAGCGGCACGCTCAACCCCATCATCAGCCGGCGCTGCAATCCAAACGGCAGGTAGAGCAAAAGCAAGCTGCTCAACGTCCAGATCAGCAGGAAAACATGGGCGCGCTGCCGCCGTTTGAAGGCGATCCACGCGCCGGGCAGGGCCAGCATCAACAGCGGGCCATAGCTGAGCAGCAAATCCCAGAGCGGCGGCGACGGGGTCTGGTTCTGCGCCGACCAGGCGGCAAAGGCCGGGTTGCGCGTGCTGGTCAGCCAGGCATTGACGGCAAAGGGCAGGCCGGTCAGGCCGATCGCCGCGCCGGCGACGATCAGCGCCCAGGGCGGCCGGCGGTCGCCGATCCAACGCGCCAGGACATAGAAGGCCAGCGCCACGCCGAGGGGGATCAGGCAAAAAGGCTGCACGATGCTCAACAGCGCCGTCGCCGCTGCCAGGCGCGCCGTTCGCCCCCAGGTTGGCACGCGCATATCCCAGGGCGTCACGCTCCAGGCGACCAGGAGCAGGGTCAGGGCAATAGCCAGTGGAAAGTGCGGGTTGACCCACATGCTGTACAGCACGTACCCTTCCGGCACCCACAGGTCGGCGCTCAACCCACCCAGTAGCCCCACCAGCCAGCCGAACCCGCTTCCCAGTGCAGCAAGCCAGAAGGCGGTTTTCCGGTGTTCAAGTTCATCCGTAAACCGGCTTATCGCATAATAAAGCGCGATCAGCAGTGCAAACCCATTGACTGCCCGCGCCAGGTGGTAAATCAGGATCAACGGCAGGTGCGTCCAGCGGGCGACGTGACCGAGCAAGAGGTAATAGGTAAGCAGAAATTCGGCGCGGTGCGGCTCGGCGGTGTAAGGCAGGCGCACCAGCCACGCGCCGTCAAAGCCCTGCCGCATCTTGGCCAGATAGGTGTGGCCGTCGGTGGGGTTGGACAAAAAACCCGTATAAACCAGTCCGTCTGGCGCGGCGATCCAGGCGATCAGGTAGGGCAGCGAGACCAAAATGGTCAACGCCAGCGCCCGGATCACCACCCAGCGCCGTTCCGATGGGTCGATCATGGCATACCTGTCGAATTTCAAGTCAATTTATTTCATTGTATCACAGTTCGCATCTTTGACCAAGATCAATTTCGTTTTGACATTTGTCCGATTTGTGTGCTATAATCGGCCCCGTGACTGATCAGGGAGAAGGGGCGACACCCCGCCGGAGAAGGCATTTCTCCGTGACGTGGGCCATAGTTTTGGCGGTGACGCTTCTCGGCGCGACGCTGCGCCTGTACAAGCTTGGGGAGGTCCCGCCCGGCCTTTATCACGACGAAGCCTTTAACGGTTTGGACGCGCTGCGCGTCCTTGCGGGTGAGCGGCCCATTTTTTTTACCGCCAACAATGGCCGCGAGCCGCTTTTTCTGTACGGCATGGCCCTATCGATGGCCTTGCTGGGGCGAACGCCGCTGGCGGTACGGCTGGTCGCCGCCGTCCTGGGCACACTGCTCGTCCCGGTGACGTTTGGGATGGCCCGCACGTTATTTAACAAATGGATCGGTTTGTGGAGCGCATTTCTGATCGCCGTGCTGCCCTGGCCGGTGAACCTGAGCCGGATCGGCCTGCGCGCGATCAGTCTGCCGCTGACCCTGGCGCTGGCAGTATGGGTCTGGTGGCCGGCCAGAGAGGGGCAGACGCCCCACTGCCGGGCGCGGCGTGCGTTGGGCGGCGCGCTGTTTGGCCTGTCGCTCTATACCTATACGGCGGCGCGATTTATCATTGTCGTCGCTCTGATTTACGTCCTTGTCCAATGGTGGGCAGATCGAAAATCGCTCAAGGCAGTGCTGGAGCCGCTGTTCGTCCCGGCATTGACCGCATTTCTGGCGGCGATGCCGCTGCTCGCCTACGGCGTCACTCACTGGGAAGCCTTTGTGCAGCGGCCCGGGCAGGTGTCGGTGTTCAGCCCAGAGATCAACGGCGGCGATCTGTGGGGCACGCTGGCGGGCAATGTCCTTCGCGCGGCGGGGATGTTTTTCGTGCGCGGCGACTTTATCCCCCGCCACAATGTCCCGCTGCGACCGGTGTTCGACCCGCTGCTGGGCTGCTTTTTCATCCTGGGCGTGGCGCTGGCCGTGATCGGGGTCAGAAAAGATCGTGCGGCCGGGCTGCTGCTGATCTGGGTGGCGGTGATGCTGATCCCGACCGTTTTGGCCGAAGACTGCCCGCACTTTTTGCGCGCGGTGGGTGTGCTCCCGGCGGCGGCGCTTTTTCCGGCCCTGGGCCTGGAATGGGGCCGCGCTCAGATCGAGCGGCGAAGCCGGGCCTGGATCGGCTGGCTGGCGGTCGTGCTGGTGCTGCTCGTCTGCGGCGTGTGGAGCGTTTTCGATTATTTCGTGCGCCACGGGCAAAACCCCGATCTGGGCTATGCTTTCGAAGCCAGCCAGGTGCAAGAGGCGGTCGAGATCAACCGCTTTTTGGGCACGGGCTGGGCGGGCGAGGGCATCGCCGAGCCGCCGGGCGCAGCGAACCCAGATCGCCGGGTGTATTTGCACCCGCGCATGTGGGAAAACCGGCACACGGTGAACCTGTTGGTCGCCGCGCCGGAGCAGATTTCAATTCTGGGTCGCGACGCGGCGCCGCAAGCCGCCGAGGTACTGGTGTTGGTCTGGCCCTACGAAGACTCGGGCCACGCCTGGCAGGTCTTTCCGCAACCGGCCGAGATTTCGGCCCGGCTCGGCCCGCTGGAGCGCGGCGATTTGGATGTCGAGGCCAAACGGCTGTACGTGGCCTTTCAGGCCAGACAGCTGGAATCGATTGACAGCGCCGTTATTGCTCGTTTTGAACAAAATATCGAATTGCTCGAATGGAATGTCGAAGCGCTCGCTCCCGAGGGGACGCGGCTGACGCTGCACTGGCGGGCGTCTGATCCCATTGCGGCGGATTATAACATTTTCGTGCATGTCTTGCGCGACGGTCAGCCCATTGCCCAGGATGACGGGTTCCCCGGACAGGGCTATTTGCCCACCACACGGTGGCGGCCCGGCGACCGGTTGCTCGACGTACACGAATTCTCAACCATCATCGATCCAGACTACGATCAAATCGTGGTGGGATGGTATGAATGGCGTTCGATGCAACCCTTGAGTGTGTTGGACGAACGCCTGGCGCCGGTGGGCACAAGCCTGGTCTTGAACAGCCCCTGAGCGCCCGGCAGCGCTCGCGGCTGCGCCGGGCGAGTGCCAGCCCCGGCATCATTTTTGAGGAGGAATAGGGAGGTCGTTATGCGTTCTTTACGGATTCTTGTGGCGATGGCAACCATTGTGGTCTTGATGACCGCACTGCTGCCGGGCGCCACCCAGGCTGCGCCGCTGGCGCAGCAAAATCTGCTGCGCAACCCGGACTTTGAAGAGGGATTTTCCCAGTTTGCACACTTTTCGACGGCGATGATGGCCGCACAGTGGCTGCCCTGGTGGCGGCCGCAGGCAGGCGATGACCCGGCCTGGAAAAGCCGCATGCCCGAGTACAAGCAGGCACGCAGCTCCGACAAGCCGGTCAACGGCCGCGTTCACAGTGGCAGCAGCGCGCAGCAGTTGTTCACCTTTTTCGGCACGCACATCGGCGGCATCTACCAGACAGTCGAGGGCATCGCGCCGGGCAGCAAGGTGACTTTTTCCATCTGGGGCCACGCCTGGGCCGGCGGCAGCGACGATCCGACCAAGTCTGAAGGCGGTGGGCCGATGCACATGCGTGTAGGCATCGATCCCAACGGCGGCACCGATCCCTGGAATTCGGGCGTTGTCTGGTCGGGTGAAAAGAACCCGCTTGATGTCTGGGAACTGTTTGTCGTCGAGACGACGGCCAGGAGCAACAAAGTGACCGTGTTTACCTGGTCTGCGCCGGAATATCCCTCTCACCACAACGATGTGTATTGGGACGAGGCCAAATTGACCGCGGTGGCGGCATCGCCGACCAAGGCACCGACCAACACGCCGCGTCCGGCCGTGCAGCCGAGGGCAACCAACACACCTGCACCACCAACTGAAACACCGACCATTACGCCGACGCCGACCAATACGGCCACGCCGACGCCGGTCAATACGCCGACGCCCACCGTGACGCCGACGCCGACCTGGACGCCGACGCCGATGACCGGCGAGATTTGCGTGCTGGCCTTTGATGACCGCAACGGCAACCGTTTTCGCGATCCGGGCGAGCCGCTGCTGCCCTATGCCGTGTTTACCCTGTCGGACGCACAGCACGTGGTCAGCACCTACTCGACCAACGGGCTGAATGAACCGTACTGTTTTGAGAACCTCGATCCGAGCGTTTACTTTATCTCCGAGATGAACCCGCCGGGCTACGAGTCGACGTCGTTCGATAGCTGGGCCATTTCGCTGCAAAATGGCGCGACGATCAACATCGAGTTCGGCAACCAGACGGCGCGCGAGCCGACGCCGACGCCGACATCGACGCCGCAGCCCAGCCCCACGCCGGCCGCGCTGCTGTCGACGATTGGCAATGCGGTGTACGATTACAGCGGGATCATTCTCATCGTCCTGGCGGTTGGCGTGTTGATTGCCTTTAATGCCGCACGACGTGGATCGTCCTAAGAGAATCGGGCCAAAAGGAATCGGCTCGGGCCAAAGAAGGAACGACTGGTTATGAAATCCTGGAGCGTCAAAGGAGTGTCTTTGACGCTCCTTTGTCTTTTTATCGTCATTTTACCCCTGTTTGCCGGGCCGGGGCCGGTGCATACCCGCGGCGGCGGCGACAGCCCGTTCCTGTACGTGCGCCTGGAGCAGTTGGTCGAGGGGCTGCGGGCCGGCCAATTCCCCGTGCGCTGGATGCCCGATGCTGCTTATGGTCTGGGCTACCCCTTTTTCAATTTTTATGCCGCACTGCCCTATTACATCGCCGCTTTTTTCCGACTGCTCGGCTGGGGGCCGATCCTGTCGATCCAGGTCACCCAGGCGCTGGGGTTTGTGCTCGCTGCCGCGTCGATGGCGCTGCTGGCGCGGCGCGCCTTCAAGCGCTCGGCGGCAGTCGTGTTGGCCGTTGCGGCTTATACGGCAGCGCCCTTTCATCTGGTCAACGTCTATGTGCGCGGCGATTCGCTCTCCGAGTTTTACGCCTTTGTCTTTTACCCCTTGATTTTCTGGGCCTTGCTGCGCCTGTGCGACGATCTCTCGTGGCGCAGCGTTGGCCTGCTTGGGCTGAGCTACGGCGGGCTGATCCTCACCCACAACCTGTCGGCGATCATGTTTTCGCCCTTTGTCGCCGCGCTGGCGCTCTGCCTGGTGCTGTCCGCCGGGCGGGCGCGCCGCGCGCCTGTGCTGCTCAAGATGCTCGCCGGCGGGCTGCTTGGCCTGGCCCTGGCCGCTAGCTTGTGGCTGGTTGCCATCGCCGACCTGCCCGCGGTGCGCATGAGCGCGCAAGACATCCAGACCAGCGGCTATTTCAACCCGGAAGGGCATCTGCGCGGCCTCGATCTCGTTCAGCCCAGCGTGTTTTTCGACTATGACATTGCGCCCGGCGCGACGCCGTTTGCGATGGGGGCGGTGCAGGCGGCGCTGCTGGCGCTGGCGGTGGGCGTCGTGGCCTGGGGCTGGTTTCGTCCAACTCGAAGCGAGCCGGAAACAGAAACCAGAGTTTTGTCAAAAACCAGGTTTTGGGGCTTTTTCTGGATCGCCGGGCTGCTGCTCTCAACCTTTCTGATCACCACGCTATCCAGGCCGCTGTGGCAGCACCTGCCCATCCTGCCGATTGTGCAGTTTCCGTGGCGCTTTCTCTCTGTGCAGGCCTTTTTCGGCGCGCTGGTCCTGGCCGAGGCGGTGCGTCGACTGCCTCGGCGAGGCTGGATCGCTGCCGGAGCGGCGATTTTATTGGTTGCTGTCGCGGCCGGCGCGCTGCGGCCCGAGTATATCCCGTTGGGCGAGGCGGATGTCAACAATGAAAGCCTGGCCCTGTTCGAGCTGTATTCGACCAATATCGGCACCACCATTCGCGGCGAATATCTGCCCGTCGACGTCGAGCCGCGGCCCTATACCTCGGCGGCGTTTCTCAGCCGTGGGGTAGCCGCACCGCGCGCGCTGGGGGGCGAGCTGGCCAGCGCCGGGTTGATCGCGCGCAGCGCCAGCGCGCAGCGTTGGCAGGTCGATGTTTCATCGGAATACGCCGAGCTTGTTTTTTATACCTATAATTTTCCCGGCTGGACAGCCCGCGTCGACGGGCAGGCCGCGCCAATCGTGACCCGGCCCAACAGCGGGTTGATCTCGCTCGCCGTTTCGCAGGGCAGTCACCGGATCGATCTGCGTTTTGGCCGCACGCCGGCGCGCTGGCTGGCCGATGGGCTGTCGCTGGCCGGATGGGCAGTCTGTATCGTTTTGGCCGTGGGACGCGCCGTCGCCTGGCAGCGGGTTTGGAAGCCGGCGCTGATCGGTGCGGCGCTGCTGGCAGCGATCAGCGTGCTGGGGCAGGTGCGGGCGGCAGTCGCCCCCGCGCATGGCGACACTGGGAGCATGGATTTCGAGCGCATGCCCTTTTTGCACCCCAACCCCGGCGGCATCGACTTTGGAGCGGCGCGCCTGGCCCAGTACGGTTACAGCGCTGATCTCGCTTCCGGCGGCGACACGCTGACCGTGCTGCTCGATTGGGCGCAAACCGCGCCCGGCTGGCGTGCGCGCGTCGAGCTGGTTTCGCCGGCGCTTGACGCCTACCCCGCTTTTGCGCCTGCCCCCGCGCCGCTGGCGTGGAGCGAAGCCGCCATCGAGAGCGCGTCGATGGCCCTGTCATTGGCCGTTCCCGACGACGCCGCCGGCGGGATGTATTACGTTGTTTTGAGGGTATTTGAAGGCGAACAAGAGGTCAAGGCGATCACGTCGCAGGGGCACACGCTGGGCACAACCTATCTGCGCCCGCTGTGGATCGAAAATCCCCGCCCGGCACAGCAGAGCGATCCCATCCGCATCCAGATGGGCGACGAGATCGTGCTGCGCGATGGCGTGCAGGTGCAGGCCGTCGATGGGTTCTGGGACATTCGCCTCACCTGGCAGGCGCTCAGGCCGCTGTCGAAAAACTATACGCTATCGCTGCGCATGCTCGCCGCAGACGGCGCGCCGATCCCCGGTGCACACCGCGACCTGGAAGGCGGCCCCGGTTACGGCTTGATGCCGACCACCGCCTGGACGCCCGGCGAGTGGCTCACCGACCGCGTGCGTATGGCGATCCCCGCTGGCGTTCGCGCCGAGGATGCTGCCGCGCTGGCGGTGGTGCTGTACGACCGCGCCCGGCCCGATTTCCCCGCGCTGGGGTCGGCAGTGATCCCGCTGATCGAGCGGGTGCATCAGTTCACCGCGCCGTCGATGCAGCACGCCGTCGATGCCGTGTTTGGCGAGCGGGTACGATTGCTCGGCTACGACCTCGAACAGACGATGGAACAACTCCACCTGACCCTGCATTGGCAGGCTGTGCGTTCGATGGACGTCGATTACACCGTGTTCGTCCACCTCTTTGACCCGGCGACGGAAATCATCCCCCGCCAGGCCGATGCGCGCCCACTCAACGGGCTGTATCCGACCAACGGCTGGCTGCCCGGCGAAGTGGTCAGCGATGTCATCGTGCTCGAGTTGGGCGGTGTGCCCGCCGGCGGTTATGTGCTTGGGATCGGTTTGTACGACGCCCGCGACTGGACACGTCTGCCGGTCATCGACACCGGGGGGCAGCCCCACTCTGACGGACGGCTGGTTTTGCAGCGCGTCGATGTTGAATAAAAGGAGTCATAGATGCGCATATTGGTAATCTGTGATGATTATTGGCATCCGGCACGCACCGTGCGCGATGGGCTGGCCGCACTGGAAGGCAGCCCATTCGCGTTTGACTGGATCGAGAACGCCGGCGATTGGTCGGCGGAACGGATGAGCGAGTATCCGGCGGTGCTGTGGGCCAAGTCGGACAATGTTTCGGCGGCGGATCAGGCCAACTGGGTCACCCAGACCGTCCAGCAGGCCTTTGTCGATTACGTCCGCCGGGGCGGCGGGCTGCTGGCGGTTCATTCGGGCACAGTCTATGCCGGGCAGCCGCTCATGCGCGCGCTGCTCGGCGGGGCGTTTATTCGCCACCCCGAACAGTGCCCGGTGATGGTCGAGCCGAAAGTGGGGCACCCGCTGTCCAGGGGTAGCGGGCCATTCACGCTGGTCGACGAGCACTATGTGATGGAGCTGGACGACGCGCAGGCCGATGTGTGGATGACTACCACCTCTGCGCATGGCTCGCAGCCGGGCGGCTGGACGCGCGTCGAGGGGGAGGGGCGTGTGTGCGTGCTCACGCCGGGGCACAACGTCGAGGTCTGGCAGCACCCTTTTTTCCAGGCCCTGTTGATCAACTGCCTGCGCTGGTGCGGCAAGGCATTCGATGGAGGTGAGGCATGAACGCAAGCACGGCATTCGTCACCGGCGCCGACCGCGGCCTGGGGCTGGCCTTGTGCGCCGGGCTGCTGGCGCGCGGCTGGCACGTGTGGGCCGGCCAATATATGCCCGATTGGTCCGAACTGACCGCCCTGCGCGAGCAGTATCCTGAGCAGCTGCGTCTGATTCCGCTCGATGTCGGTTCGACGGCGTCGGTGGGGGCGGCGGCGCAGCAGGTGGGCGCGGACACCGGGCACATCGACCTGTTGATCAACAATGCGGGCGTTTCGGCGCGTCAGGCAGGGCCGATCCGCGAGCCGCAAAACTATGACGAGATGCAGCGCGTGTACGGCGTCAATGCGCTGGGGCCGCTGCGCGTCGTCGAAGCGTTTTTGCCGCTGACCGACGCAAGTGAGATGAAACGGCTGTGTTTTGTCTCGTCCGAGGCGGGCAGCATCAACTGCTGCGAGCGCACCTCCTGGTATGGCTATTGCATATCCAAGACGGCGCTCAATATGACGGTGCGGATCATGTTTAACGATTTGCACCCTCAAGGATACACGTTCCGCCTCTACCACCCCGGTTGGGTGCGCTCGTATATGAGCGGGGTCAAGAACAACCAGGCCGACCTGGAGCCTGAAGAGGCAGCGGCCAAAGCGCTTCCTTTTTTCCTGAACGAGCGCCAGGACGAGGATCGCCTGGTGCTGTGTGACTGGCGCGGGCGCGAGTGGCCGTGGTAAAGTCTCCAACGGGCAAGCCGCACCAGATCGATGACAAAAAACCCTTGACGTGGGCGTAAAAGCACCTTATACTAGAGGCAACAACATCGCATCATCCGGCTGGAAAGGCAAACTGGAGTTATGGAGCGATTGGAGGAGTGCTATACCGTCCGTGGGGAGGGCGGTTTCGAGGCCTGTTTGTTCATTCAGGAACGGCTTCAGCGCTATGGGCTGTGCAGCTATACGCGGTGGGATCCTGACCCGCCCAAGTGGCGTTTCTTCTTTGAGACCAACCTGAAACCGGAAAAGGCGCTGTCGCTGCTTGGCAAGTATGCCGAGCGCTACCGGGTGGCAATATGGGATTGAGCGCCCAGTCTGCGGATCGATCGAGGGCCATCATCATAAACAACTTCCCGGAAGGTTAACCTTCCGGGAAGTTGTTTTTCTTTATTCGCTGATGATAAACTTGCCGCCGTCGCTGCGCCCCCAGACTTCGGGGAAATACATCAGGTAGGCCGTTGTCGGTATGGTCAGGAACTCACCGGGCACCGACGCACGGATCAGATAGGTGTACTCGTACGTGCCGCGCGGCAAATAGTCGGCAAAGAGGGCCACTTTTTCGTCGCGCATGTCGGTGTGAGTGAACCACCACCAGCCCCAGCCATAGTAGCCCCGCCCGTATGTCCGGCTGACGTTTTCCAGCGTCGGGTCCTGGCCGACCACGCTTGTTGTTTGCAGGCTGCGGTCGACCGCTTCCGCACCGGCGGGCAGCGGATCTTCGACGACCAAAAAGTGCAGGTCGTTCGGCGCAATCAGGGTGAGCTTGACCCGGATCACGTCGCCGACTTGGGCGCTGGTGATCGGCTCACACACCTCGTCGGTGCAGTCGCTGTTAAAGTACTGCCTTGCGACGATGATCCCCCGGCTCAGTGCTTCTACCTCTTCCACCGGCATAAAGTAGCGCAGGTACATGGCATAGTAGAGCCGGCCTTCACCGGTCTGGCCCGGCGCAGGCTGGTCGCGCGAGACCCAGACCTGGTTCACTTCTTGCTTGAGCAAATCCACGATCGGCACCGTGACCTTGAAACTCTGATCGACGTTGTTCCTGGTGACCGTTTGCTGGTCGATTGCCTTGCCGTTCAGGGCGATCATGTAGCTGTAATCGGCTTCCAGTTCGCCGGTCATTCTCATATAGTCGGTGAGCGAGATCAGCGCCCAGGCTGTTTCTTGCGTTGTTTCCCAGTGCCCGGCCTTGCGGGCCACCATCAGCCAGCGCACGGCATTGGGCAGCAGCGCGTTGTCGGGATCGAGCTTGGCGAATGCGTCGATGACGACGGCGGTCGTGCGCGTGTCGGTGTTCATCGACCAGTAATCGACCCAGGCTTCTTCCCAGTGCGCGCCAGAGGCCGAGATGACGGCGTCGCCGATCAGTTCGTCGAGCAGCGTCCGCACTCGGTTGGATTTGCCATCCTGATCGACGATCCCCAATGCCATTGCCAGATAGGCCTTGGCATAGTTGCTCAACTTGTCGCGATCGTCGTACAGGCGCACCGTGCGTGAGAGATCACCCTCACCGGCTTCGGCGAGGACATAGAGCATGAACGCCTGCCAGTTGCGCTGGTACATCTTGAGCGTCGCGGGGCTTTTGAGCTGCCCGCGCAGGTACTTGATTGCATTGTCCTGCACCGTCTGATCGACGATCAGGTCGGCCTGTTCGGCCTTGATCAACCCCAAGAGCACGTAGGCGCTGAGGAATGGGTTGCTGGCGTTCATACTCCACCAACCCCAGCCGCCGTCATAGTTTTGACGGGCATAGATGCGCTGCAAGCCTTCGCTTACCAGGCCGGGCAGCTTTTCTTCCAGCTCGGGATTCTCGATGCCCAGGTCGTGCAAGGCCTTGTAGGTGAGCACATTGGGCAGCCAGCGGCTCACGACCTGTTCGATGCACTCGTAGGGATAGTGTTCCAGATATTTTAACCCGTCTTGCATACCGGCGGCAAGCGAGGGATCGACCTGGATGGTCAGTTCGCCCTGCGTGGGATCGAGCACCTGGGGCAGGATCACCGCTTCCAGCCGTTCGTCGCCGCCCGTTTCGATCTGCCCGGCTGTGGCGACCACTTCGGGCGTCGAGTAGGTGTAGACGGGGATGGTGAATTCCATCGCGTCGCTGTACGGCGCGGCGTTGACGCTGGCGCGCAGCGTGATCTGGGTGACGTTTTTCACGCTGACTTGCCAGTCGGCTTTGACTTTGCCCTTGGCGGGGATGACCACACTCTGCGGACCGCCGTCCATGTCGAGGCCGACGGCTTCCAGCTTGACCGTGGCGTCCAGGTCTTCGCCGGTGTTGTTGTTGACCACCACGCTCAACGTCGCTTTGTCGCCGACGACGAAAAAGCGCGGCACCACCGGGCGAACGAGCAGGTCGAGCGTGCTCATTACGTCTACTGTGCTCTCTCCGACCAGTGTTTCGGCAGTGACACCGCGCCCGCGCAGCCGCCAGGTGGTCAGGTTGTCGGGCAGCGTGACCTCGACGGTGGCCTTGCCGTTGGCATCGGTGCGCAGGGTAGCGTTCCAATAGGCGGTGTCGACAAAGTTGGTGCGCACCAGCCCCTCGCTGTCCATCGCACCGCCGCCGCCGCCCTTGCCTTCAGCGATGGGCAGTTCTTCGACCACCCGGTCGACGTTGATCACCAGCGATGCAGCAGTCTGGATGCCCACACCGCGCTGGTAGTAAAAGGCATCGAGCAGGTCGCGCCCGCGGTCGCCGCCGGTGAGGGCCAGCACGGAGAGGTCGACCAGGTCGAGCGAGAGTTCAGTTTCCACGCCTTTGCCGCTGTGATCGATCACCTGCACCTCATATTTGACCGTCTCGCGCGGGCGATAGTATTCGTCCTCGTTCATGTTGCGATCTGGAGTGATGGTGATGTTGAGTACCTTGGTGTCGGTCGACACGGGCAGGGCGACATAGCCGAGCTTGAACGCTGATAGTTCGTTGCTTTCATCCATGCCCTTGACGATGACCACCGAGATAAAGATGTTGGGCACATGCGCTTCGAGGATGGGGATGCGCAAGATGTCGCTGTTGCTCTCGAGATCGATCACCCAGGCATCCAGAATGTCACCACGCTCGACCGTAACCAGCGCCTTGACCGGTCCCTGGAAGGGCGATGGAATTAGGATTTCGGCCACATCGCCGACGTTGTATTCGCGCTTGTCGGCGATCAGTTCGATGCGATCGTTGTTCTCGCGCCGCCAACTGATCCACTTGCGGCTGCTGACCCACATATAGGCCGCCGAGCGAATCTGATTGCTGCGTTCGTCCTGGGCCAGGGCGCGCACCTTGTACGAGCCGCCCTCATCCGGCGTCCAGCGCGCCACAGCGTTACCCTCGGCGTTGGTGCGGACGGTGGTGGTATAGACCGGGATTTCTTCCAGTTCCCAGTCCCAGTACCAGCGCCCATCCGAACCCTCTTTTTGCGTGTTGTACCACTTGCGTTCCAGGAACACAACAGTTATGTCCTGGTTGGCGACCAGCTCGTTTTCGATGCTGATTGCCTTGATGTCGATGCTCTGTTCTTCACCGGCTTTGCCCACGTAGCGACGCGGCGAAAGGCCAACGTAAAACAAGCCTTTATGCACCACCGTTTGGGTGCGGTTGCTGACCTCCTGGTTGTTGATGTCGGTAACGGTCACTTCCAGGGTAAAAATCTGACTGTTGAACCGGGCCGCGATGTCGGCGGGCACAGAAAAGGTGAACCGTCCATTGGAGTCGGTTCGTCCCTTACCTTCAGCGATCAGTTCGCCATAGCCGGCGTAATAGTTGTCTTGTTCCCAGGATGACTGCCAGGGCCTCTCATCCCAGCTGTACCAGCCCGGCCCTTGCCACCAGAAAGAGTAGTCCTGGGTGAGCACGGCCCAGCGCACCTCGGCGTCGCCGACCGGCCCGCCAAAGTAATAGGTGGCGTGTGCGGTGACATTGATCGTGTCGCCGTGGACATATTGACTCAAGTCGGTTTCTACCGCAACCTGGTATTCGGGTTTCTTGTATTCGGCGACGCGAAAGCTGGCCCCGAAATACCCTTCGCCTTTGGGCGCGTTTGGCAGTGAGGCCGAGAGGTAATAATAGCCCAGCGATGCTTCTGCGTCGAGGGTCAGCTCGTCGTTGACGGTGCCTATGTTGGAAAGCGGCAGCTCTTTCTCATAGATTTTGCGTCCCTGGCTGTCTTCGATGGTGATGCGCACGAGACTGCCCGCCGGAGGCAGTGTATATTGGGCGTCGTCATCCTCGCGGACAATGCCCTTGAAATACACGGTCTGTCCGGGGCGGTAGATGGGACGGTCGGTATAAAACTCGCCGTTATAGGCGATCGGATAATAGTCGGTAGAGATGCCAAACTCCCACGTTGAGATGCCGTCGGCCCAAGCGGTGCTGGCCAGGGCCAGGTCGCCTTCACGCTCGACGGTGGCAAAGACTGGCATCCATATATCTCGCGCGCCAAACGTCGCAGTGGCCAGCCCGCTGGCATCGGTGGTATCGTTGCCAAGCGTAAGGGATTCCGATCTAAAGAGGACGTTGGCCCCTTCTACCGGCTGGCCGCTTTGCAGATCGGTGACCCAGGCCAGTATGGAATCTCGGTCGGCCTTGAGGATCACACCGGTCTTGGAAATGGAGAGCAGATAGCGCGATGGTGTCTGTATTTTATAGTTGATTTCGGGTGCTTGAACTTGCAGCAGGTACAGACCCGGCGCGGGGCTGTTGCCCCCCGCATCGAGCACGGCAAAACGCTTGAGCTGGGCATCGTTCAGCGGCGGCTGCACGTCTAGCGACCACTCGTTGACCTTGAGCAGATCGTCCAGATTCAGCTTGCTCCAGGCGCGGTACGGGTCATAATAGCCGATCAGTGGGATGAGTTCGTCGGCGCTCAATTCGTACAACTCGAAATCGATGCGCGATACGTTGCGATAAGCGACGGCGACCGTGGTCTTGAGGTAGGCATTAAACGTGCCCATGCTGCCCGGCAGCGACAGGTAGCACATCGGGTCGAGCTTGCGCGTGCCAAAGCTGATGACAGTGCTTTCCGGCACGCGGACACCGTATGGATCGGCCAGCCCATCGCCAAGCGTGACGGTGTAGAACGACGAGGCGCGTATGCTGAAATGAAGATAAAGGGTAGTATCAACCGAACCCCAATACGAATAGACCTGGGTGGCAGTAATGATGCCACTTTCGCCTTTGTTCGGATCGTAAAATTCAATCTTGAGGTTGGCAGGCAGGGTTTCACGATCCATCGGCGCGCTGAAATAGACATTCATGCTGCCATAGGGATTGACCTCCTGGGCCGCGTTGGCCGGAACAGTCTTGATCACGCGTGGATATTCGACCGTTTTGAACTGCCAGGTATAGGCCTTTTCGATGCCAAACTGACCGCCCGCACTCAGTGCGCCCTGGTCGATTTTGGCCGTCCATTGCTGCCCGCGCGGCAGGTCGCTGGCCGGCGCAAACTGGAACGAGGTTCGGTCATCGCTCCAGGTAAAAGTGCCCTTGACCGCTGCCTGACCGGTTTGGTTGAGGCTGAACTTGGCCTCGACCGAGGCGACATCCATCGGCTGGTTAAAGGTTACACTGATGATCTCGGAAGGGCTGACGTATTGATAGCCGTCCGCAGGCGAAGCCAGGATCACGCGCGGCATCTGGGTGGTGAATGACCAAGTGTAATCCTCAGCGAGCACGCCGCCGGTGGTGTCTTGCAACCCCGCCTTGATGATGATGCTGTAGGTTGTAGAGGGGGCAAAGCCATCGGTGGGCGTCCAGACATAGATCGAGGTGTTCAGCCATTCACCCGTGCCCTCGACGGGCGGATCAAAGGTGAGCGGCTGGGGCAGTTTGCTCATATCGGCCACAGCGACGAGCGGCACGACGGGCCGGTTAAACATCACCGTGATCCGGCTGTCCATCGCCACTTCGACCGTTTTGTCGGTGGGCTGCACCTGGGTCACAGACAGGAAACCGGTGGTCGCAAAGCGAAAACCCACCTCTTCGCGCAGGGCCATGCCGTTGGCACTCTTGGCCGTCGCACCGACGGAAACTTGATAGACTGCCTCGCGCGCCCAGGGCTGCACCGGTTTGAACATCAACACCCGGTCGGCGGCCCATTCAAAGTCGCCCTTGACATCCGGCTCGATGCTGAAAGCCTTTTCCACACTCGACTTGTCCATCGCCTGGTCAAAGGTGAGCACCAGCGGCGCATCGATGGACAGCTCTGCGCCGCGGTCTGGCTGCCGGTACAACAGCAGCGGCGCGGTCGGCGGCAGCGGCGTCGGTGTCGGCGTGTTCGTCGCTTTGGGCTGCACGTCGGTTGGTTTATCGGTGGGTGTCGCTACAACCTGCACATCGGCAGTCGCCGGAGCAGGCGTCGGGGTTTTGGCCCTGGGCAAAGAACAGGCCAGCAAACCGAGCAATACAAATACGGACAAAACAAGATGAATCTTGCGCTTATTCATTCAATCACCTCCAGACTATAGACACAACGAGATACCTCTATTATAGCTCAAAAGTCAGGGCTGTAAAGCCGCTTTAGGGCAGCATCAAGGTGTCGTTTGCCTGTCGTTCATCTGGTCGGCGCGAATGAACCTTGTGCCGCCCGTTTACGTATAGAACAGCAGATTGCCCACACACAAGATCAGGGCATTTTTTGTTGTTTCTGGCAGCAGAAAAAGAGGAGTAAAAATGAAAATCGGCATTGTCGTTTATTCCCAGACCGGGAATACCTGGGCCGTTGCTCAGGCGCTGGAAGCCAAACTCGCCGCGGCCGGGCATTCGGTGACCCTCGAACGGATCACCATCATCGGCGAAGCTTCGCCGGGGACACCGATCCAGTTCCAAACGCTGCCCGATGTCGGGCCGTATGACGCGCTCGTGTTTGGTGCGCCGGTGCAAGCTTTTTCACTGATCACAGTGATGAGAAGCTACCTGGAACAGATCGCATCGCTGCGGGGCAAGCAAATTGCCTGTTTCGTCACCAAACAGCTGCCCTTTTACTGGACGGGCGGAAACCAGGCGCTCGGAACGATGCGGAAGATTTGCCAATCCAAGGGCGCGACGGTCCGCGAAACGGGGATTGTGCTGTGGGGCAGCAAGCAGCGCGAGCGAGAAATCACCAACCTGGTCGACAAATTGGGCGGCATCTTTTGATTTTGTGCTTGCCAGCATACCATCTGTTAGGGCCTTGATAGCCCGGCGATAGGCATCTGCCGACAAACCCGTGTATCATGAGTACAAGATTTGCGACTCAGCATACAGGGAGAGAACCATGAAGAAATCGATTATCATCATCGGTGCGGGCGTCGCCGGGCTGTCGGCTGGCTGCTACGGGCAGATGAACGGCTACGACACACAGATTTTCGAGCTGCACTCGCTGCCCGGCGGCTTGTGCACGTCGTGGAAGCGCCAGGGCTATGTATTCGACGGCTGTATCCACTGGCTGGTCGGCTCGAAAAGCGGCAGCAGCATGAACCGCATCTGGCAGGAACTGGGCGCGGCGCAAGGCCGGCAGATGGTCAACCATGAGGAATTCACCCGTTTTCAGGATGTCGACGGCAAAACGTTCATCCTCTACACCAACGCCGATCGGCTGGAGCAGCACCTCAAAGACCTGGCTCCCGCCGATGAAAAAGCGATCCGGGAATTGTGCGACCAGGTTCGCCGGTTCGCCAAAATGGGCGATGAAATGATGGGTGGGCCGGCGGGCGGTCTGCTGGGCAAGATCAAACGCGCGCTGGCAACGGCCTCCTTGATGCCGGCGATGATCAAGTACGGCAAAATGTCGATCCAGACCTTTGCCGAGCGGTTCAGCGATCCATTCCTGCGCAAAGCGTTGAGCGACGTCCTGGGCATCGCGTCATCGCCCAACTTTCCAGCGATCGCCCTGCTGATGGTGCTGGCCTGGCAGCACCATCAGGACGCCGGCTATCCGATCGGCGGCTCGTTGGCTTTTTCTCAGGCCATCGAACAACGCTACCTCAGCCTGGGCGGGCGCATCCACTACCGCTCGCGGGTGAACAAGATTCTGGTCGAAGCATGTCCCGAGCCGGGACGAGGAGACCGCGCCGTCGGCGTCCGCCTGACCGACGGCAGCGAACACCACGCCGATGTCGTCATCTCGGCCGCCGACGGGCACGCGGCGATCTTTGATATGCTCGAAGGCAAGTACGTGAACGACACCATCCGCAGCTATTACCGCGACCTGCCCATCTTTGCGCCGATCGTTCAGGTCTCGCTGGGCATCAACCGCGACCTGTCCGATCAGCCCCACTCGGTTCAGTACGAACTGGCCCAACCGATCCAGATCGCCGAACAGGCGCGCCCGAGCATCGGCTTCAAGCACTATGGTTACGATCCGACCATCGCCCCGGTCGGCAAATCGGTGGTGACAGCGATGTTCCCGTCCAGCCACGCCTACTGGCAAGAACTCGCCAAGGAGCCAGAGCGCTATGACGCGGAAAAGAAAGACATCGCCATCAAGGTCATCGACCAGCTTGAACTGCGTTATCCCGGCATCGCCGGACAGATCGAGGCCGTCGACGTGGCGACGCCGCTGACTTTTGAGCGTTACACCGGCAACTGGCAGGGCTCGATGGAAGGCTGGATGCTGACCACCGAGACAATGATGATGACGACCAAAGGGATGGACAAGACGCTGCCCGGCCTGGAAGACTTTTATATGGTCGGCCAATGGGTCGAGCCGGGCGGCGGGCTGCCCCCGGCGGCTACATCGGGACGGGGTGTGATCGAGACCATTTGCAAAAAAGAAAACCGGCCCTTTACGACAACAACGGCATAATTCACACACCGACGCCCAGGGCGCGCTCTCGAGAGCGCGCCGTAAGCGTCTCACGTTGGGGACATAGAAAGAGAGGAAAAACGCCTGAGAGGGGCG
>CAYRXM010000019.1:0-43327 GCA_964428175.1 uncultured Anaerolineae bacterium | reverse complement strand
TAGAATAAGTCAAATATCAGTTAGTATCGGGAGACTTTTTCAGCGGTCTCCTAGATCGGGATGCGCATCACGCAATTTGCCTTCAATGTCTGTCTTTATCCCTGCATCTATCCCGGCGTCAATCGCAGCGCTTGATTTACCAAGTCGGTAATCACCGATTGTTGGCAAAACGAACTCTGGCGATCCCGTTATTTCGCTGGAAACTGTTACTGCACCAGTGTAATTAGCGCCGTTACCGTACCATAATACACCATTTACATCGACTGAGCCGTTAAAATTAACAATGCCTACACTTTGACTTACAATGATCGTATTGTCCAAAGCCGCGGTACTTGGATTAGCAGAACTGCCAAAAACATACATACCTTGCCCACCACCGCCATTCTGAGCAATCGTATTGTGCACCAGATACACGGGCGACGAATTCAGTACGAAAACGGCACTGCCAAGAGTCCCTTGATTTTGTGCGATTACATTGTTGATCAATGTGGCATCACTGCTGGCCAAAAAGACACCGCCCCCATCCTGAAGCGCCTGGTTGGCAATAATGGTATTTGCCGCAAGTGTCGTATCACTTTCAAACGACATCAAGCCCCCACCCATGCCTTGGGCCGTATTTGAAAAGACCCGATTTTCTTCCACGGTTGCCACGCTTTGAAAGATCATTAATCCACCACCATCAAGCTGTGAAACATTTTCTGATATGATGTTGTGAGTTATGGTAACGACACTATGGTCAATGAAAATGCCAGCACCATAGATCTCTGAAGTATTTTTACAAATGTCGTTTGCATCAAGTATGGCGATAGTTCCGCTGCCCAGAACTATACCGCCATGCGTATTGGAATAGACATGATTTCCAACTAGCATAACTTGACACTGACTAAATCCAAGCCCTCCTGCATTCGACATAACCTGGCTCGTTTGCACGGTTACACTTGCGCCAACAGCATGTATAGCGCCACCGGAGCCAGCGACATTGTTCGAAATGATGTTTTGGACAACCGACAGATTCGCGCCATTGACATAGATGCCCCCGCCAACATCACTGCCACCGGCGGCGGTTGCGTTGCCGCCGGTCAGCACTAGATTTTCAAGCGTCACTGTGACAGATCCAGTCACGTAAGCAACACGTCCTTGACTTTGGGCATCCAGGATCGTCGACGCAGACTCGATGTGGGACCAATCTGTGACGGTATATCCTCCGCCGAGAGTGATCGTTTTGCTAATATAAACTATCTGGCTCATTCCCGAACAAAGCTCGACACTCGAATAGTGTCCAACTGCAATTTTGATCTGATCACCATCACTCGCTGCGTCAACAGCATGTTGAATGCTGGAATAACATGGGACAGCTCCGCCACACAAACCACCTGGCGCGACATACAATACATTAGGATCTGCGGAGACCAAGGAGACCCCATCGAACAACAAAACCACTCCCCAAACCAAACCGAGGCCCCAAATAAACGACCATATGAGCGCCGTGACCTTTTTCATCTATCCTCCAATAAGGATTGCTGTCCATCTTGGGCAGGTTGATCGGCCAAAGTTGAGTATTGCAGGGTGCCTTTTAAAACGTCGCAAATCGCACATCAAGCGGCGACTCGACTGCCATCTGTCCGACGATCAAAAAGCCTTCGCCGTATTGGACGCCGATCTTGGAGCCATAATAGGCCATGCGCGCGCGGCGCAGCCAGTCGTGCTCGGGCGAGGTCAGCCGCGTCTGTGGCCAGGCCGGGTCGTCGGGCTTGAACTGGGTCGAGTAGGCCTCAATTGCCTCTATTTTACGCTCAAACTGGGTGCTGATGTCAACGACAAAGGTCGGCTCGAACTCGTGCCAGTGCATGTAATAGACCAGCCGCGCCGGGCGGTAAGCAGGCTGCCCATCCTCGAAACGGGCCAGCCCGGCCAAAAACGTTCCCTCGTAGACCACCGCGCTGGTGTGGACGTGGTCGGGGTGGCGATCCCGATAATAGGGCAGCAGGATCATCTGCGGGCGATAGCGGCGAATCACTCCGGCCACGCGACGTTTGCCCTCGCCGCCGGCGGGCACATCGCCGTCGGGCAGTTGGAGGTTTTCCCGCGCCTGCGCGCCGATGATCGCGGCCGCCCGCGCCGCCTCGACCTTGCGTGTCTCGACGGTGCCACGCGTGCTCATCTCGGCCAGGGTCATATCGACCAGCACCACCGACTTGCCCGCGTCGGCCAGCTTGATCAAGGCGCCGCCGCAGCCCAACTCGATGTCATCGGGATGCGCACCAAAGGCCATCACGTCGACCAGCGGCTCGGTCTCGCTCACGCCCGTTCCTCCATGATCAGGATGTGGTGCGAGAAATCGTCCAGTTCGCCAGCCGCGAACAATTGCTCGATCAGGCCCATCCCATAACGGTTGATCAAATGCGGCAGTGCAAACTCGCGCTCCTGCAAGCGCCCACGCGGATAGAGCAGGTTTTGCAGCGCGCGCATCTCTTGTTTCGAATATCCCAACTGGCTCATGCGCGCCTTGAGCGCCTTTTCTTCCAGCTTGTCGACGTTGCGCGCCCCGTATTCGACCGTCTGCTCCCAGGTGCGAACCAGGTTTGGATCGATCCCTTCCAGGTAAGGCTTGAGCGGGGCCAGCGCCGTCTCGACATCCGCGCGCGCTGCATAAAACATGTCCCTCTCGGAAACCGGAATCAGTCCTTGATAGACCGCATCCAGATCAAACTGCTCGCTCAAAATCGCTTCTGCCGTTACCCCATAGCGCCCTAACGCCTGCCATTCGGATTGGCCGATCACGGTGTAGCTTGTGCGCGGCAAAATCGTCGGCTGCGGGATTTCGAACAGCTCGTACAGTGGTTTGAGCATGGCCTGGTAGGCTGTCTCTCCTGGCCCCAGCACGCTGACCAGGGTCGGCAGCAGTACATCGGCCAGCAGGGGACGCAGCGCGGCATCGGTGGAGTAGCGTTCCGGGTTGGCCTGGCAGGCCTCGACGTGCGCCTCGGGCTGATCGACGCGCACGCGTCGACCAGCGTCGTCAAAGGTAAACAGCGAGCCGTTTTGCGCCGGGTCGAGCATCGGTGTGTAACCGGCTGCTTCCAATTGCCGGGCGACGGCAGCGAGCCGGTCGCGGATTGCATGGGTCTGCTGCAAGGCCGAAACCAGAAAAGGGCGTGCGACGGACCGCAGCAGGTGCGGCTCCACGACGATCAGGCCACGGTCGGCGAACAGGTTGAGCCAGGTACGCGCCTGCCAGCGGGCAAAATTCGACTCGTCGCCGGGCGCAAACAGTGCTTTGGCCTGCTCCCAGTGCCGGCCGCGCGCCAGGCCCGCCCAATAGGCCTCGTATGCCTTGCGCACATCGTCCGTCACCGGCAGATCAGCGATCGGGCGGCCTTCGTCGCGCCAGCCAAACTTGACCTGCGCGATCTCGCCGTCGGGACGCTGGAAATAGCTGTGGTTGATCTCAGCCAGATCGTGGTCTTCGGAAGCGAGCCAGAATACCGGGACGACCTGTACGGTCAGTTCGTCTTGCAACCGTTCGGCCAGGCGGATCGTGGTGATGATTTTGTAGGCCGTGTAGGCCGGGCCGCCCAGAAATCCGGCCTGCTGCCCGGTGATGACGCAAAACGTGTCCGGCTGCGCCAACGCATCGATGTTTTGCAGCGTTTGCGGGCCAGCGCCGAGCGCCTCATTGTACGTGCGCAGCGCACCGGCGACGGCCCGGCGGGGATAAGCATAATCGCGTCGCTGTCGCAGCGCGCCGGCGAAATCGAGGGGAGGCAAGGTGAAAAACCGGCGGGCCATGCTGGCGCCGGAAACGTAATCCAGGTAAAACAGGTTGCCGTTGGCAGCAGGCAGATCGTGCGGGCGACAGTTTACAATCACTCCACCCTCTTTCAAACAGGCAAGCGTTCAGGGGGATGGCATATCGATGCCAGAGGAAGCAGCCAAGCTGCTCCTTGGGGACTGCAAACCCCAAGGAGCCAATGGGACAAGGGCCTAGTCGACCGGCTCAAACATATCCTTGCCGACGCCGCACTCGGGGCAAACCCAGTCGTCCGGCAAATCCTCGAACGGGGTGCCTGGCGCGATGCCGCCATCCGGATCGCCAACTGCGGGATCGTAAACATAGCCACAAGCCATACATTCGTACTTTGACATTTTTCCTCCCTAAAGTTGAACTAGATAATGTCGGTCGTATCAACGCCGACCAGAATACGGTTGCCTTCCACCTTGACCGGATGGGTAGGCAGGGGAATGGTCGCCGGCGGGCTGAGCACCTCGCCGGTGGTCACATCAAAGCGTGCCCAGTGACAGGGACAACTGACCGTCTTGCCGATGAACTGGCCCTTTTCCAGCGAGCACTCGCGGTGGGTACACTGCTCGTCGGTGGCATAATACGCGCCATTGATATTGTAAACCAGCACCTTGCGCCCGCCGGCCCAGGCCGAACGCATCGTTCCAACCGGTATCTCGTCTTTGGTGGCTACCTGGATAAAATCGACCATGGGCTACCCTCCTCGATTGCAAATTTGATTCCATTTTACTATATCTCACCCAAATTCGCAAAGCCGTATCAAAAAGAGGAGCACGTGCGTGCTCCTCTCAAACCCCCAAACACCGTCAATTTACGTAAACGATGACCGTCGACGTGCCCGGCGATATCATTCCATTGATGATCACGGTCGCGGTCTGGCCGTCGCTTTTGAACATAAGCATCGCAAAATCTTCTGTGGTCATGCTGAATGTTGTGTCCTTGGTCCACCCGGCATCGGGATAGGCCTCATCGAAAAATGCAACCGCCTCATTGATCGACAATTTGGTTTGGTAGAGATCATAATCGCCGCTGTCGGCCAGCGCCTGCGCAGTGGTCAGACTGGTGCCGGTCAGGGGTGAGGCATCGTCCGGCTTGGGCAGGGTTTGAGCAACGCCATCGGAATCGCCCTCGACGGTTGGCGACACCTCTGGCTCTTCGTCAAACGACATGTCTTCCAAAATTTTGTCATCTGCCGGCGGCTCGATCTTGATCGCCGTGTTGGCATCGAGAATGTCCATCGTCATCTTGAGCGTGGCCGGCGTGCCGTCGGATGTTGTGCCGCTGACATCGGCCTCCATACGGATCATCACGTTCAGTTTTTTGGAAACCCACACGCGCACCGTGCCGCCGGTGATTTCCATGTCCTGGCCCATCAGCGAGCCGGGCAGGTCTTTGGCGTCGGCCTTGTAGACATAGCAATCCTGATCGTTGACCTTGTCGCTCTTTTTCTCCAGCTTGAAGGCATCGATGTATTCCTCGTCGATCATCGTATTGGGGTCGAGCATTTCTTCGGTCTCGCCTTCAAAGCCAAAGGTGTACCAGCCGTCTTGTTCTTCGTCATAGATATAGCTCTTGTTGCCCACCTGGATGATGTGCCAGATTTCAGTGCTGCCTGCCTCGGTCATCTCGATGTAGGTTTCTCTGGCCGGCGGATCCTGGACGTACGCCCCATTGCCGACCATCTTGGTCGTCTGGTCGCCCTCGGTTTGTTCGAGACTCAACTTGTAGCGATAGCTCTTGAGGGTATTCAACGCGCCCAACGTATCGCCGCCGGCCGCGCCGCCGCCATCGTCCTCACCAGCCCCGGGTGTCTGCGCCACTTCGATTTGTTTCTCAACTTCCTCGACCACCTTGGTCAAGGCCACCTCTTTGCCCTTTTGGGTCAAAAACGAGCATACACTGCAGCCCAGGGTCAGCAGCGCGAGGATCGACAACATTGAAGCCAACAGCCATTTCCTTTTCATTTTCAGTTCCCTTCTTACTTTTGTTTTTTGATTGCCTGCCACACCCGTTCGGGCGTGGCAGGGGTTACACTCAGATAGACGCCCGTCGCGTCGGCGATTGCATCCAGCACGGCCGGCGTGGTCGGCATCAACGGCGTCTCGCCCAAGCCGGTCGCGCCATACGGCCCGGTCGGGTCGGCCTTTTCGACCTGGATGTCCACAAATTCGGGCGGGATGTCGAGCACGGTGGGTACGTGGAACTCGCTAAAGCGCCGCGTGCGCAGCCTGCCATCCTGGTGAATGATCTCTTCGGTCAGTGCATAGCCCAGGCCCATCACCGCCCCGCCCGCCGACTGGCCGTAGACCATCGCCGGGTTGATCGCCTTGCCGATGTCGTTGGCCGCCCACAGCTTGAGCAGATCGACCTCGCCGGTCTCCACATCCACGTCGAGCAGCACCGCCTGCGCGCCAAACCCATAACTGATATGCGGGTCGCACACGCCGGTATCGGGATCCCAGGTCGTCGTCGGGCGGCGGCTGCGCGCGTGATAGGTGTACTCGGCAACGACCTGACGCTCGCCCGTTTCGGCGCGCAAGACGGCCTCGCGCCGGGCCAGCGCTTCCTGGCAGGCAAAATAGACCGCGTTGCCCGAAGCGTAGGTGTGGCGCGACGCCGAGCACGACCCGGCATCGGGCGATGTGACCGTGTCGACAAAGGCAAAGCGCACTTTTTCAAGAGGTACGTCCAGCGCCTCGGCAGCAATCTGCGACAGCGCAGTAAACACCCCTTGCCCCACTTCGACGGTCGCCGCTCGCACCAGCACGTGGTCGATCGCGCCGCTCTTGTCCAGTTTCAGTTCCACGCGGGCCGTCGACTTGTCATCGTAGGCGAACGAATAGCCCACATTTTTGTAGGCGCAGGCGATGCCCAACCCGCGCCGCTTGTGCGCTTTGCCGGGCTGCGCCAGCGCCGGCTTGCGCCAGTGACCATTCCGTTCGATCCACCCGGCGGCGCGCGCCGTCGCCTCCAGGCACTCTTTCATCCCCGTGCCGGGCGGCATGAGGTTGCCGGTGAGGGCCGTGCTCCCCTCGACCAGGATGTTTTTCAAGCGAAATTCGACCGGGTCCATCCCGATGGCCCGCGCCATCTTGTCGATCTGCAATTCACAGCCGACCGGCGCCTGCGCGCCGCCGAACCCGCGCATGGCCATCCCCGGCGCATTGTTGCTATAGACCGTATAGCCATCGACCTTGCAGGCCGGCCATTGGTACGGCCCGCCGAGGAACGAGACGGCGTTGGACAACACCGGGATGCTCGTGCTCTCGTAGGCGCCCGCGTCGCTGACACAGCTCGCCTCGATAGCCAGCAGCATGCCGTCCTGCGTGCAGGCGGTTTTATAGTCCATCCAAAAACGGTGCCGCTTGCCATGCCCGCGCATCGATTCCTCGCGCGTCCAGACCATCTTGATTGGCCGGCGCAGCTTGAAAACCGCTACCGCCACCAACGGCTGCAGCGACATATCCTCGCGCCCGCCGAACGCCCCACCCACGGCCGGCACCTGGATGCGGATTTGTTCCTCCGGCAGAGCGAAAATATGCGCCAATTGTCGAATATCGTCTTGCGGCCACTGCGTGGCGACGATCAGCGCCAGCCGCCCGTCCTCGTCGATGTAACCCAGGCAGGCTTCCGGCTGGAGATAAGCGTGATCGATGCATGGCGTCTCGTAATGTCCCTCGACGATCACGGCAGCGTGAGCAAAGGCGGCGTCCACATCACCACGATAGACAAACAGGTGCTTGAGCGTGTTACTGCCTCGCTCCGGATGGACGAGCACCTTGTCTTTCATCGCCTTGCGCGGATCATCGACCGCCGGCAGCACCTCGTATTCTACATCAACCAGCGCCGCCGCCTGCCGGGCTATCGCCTCGCTCTCGGCGACGACGACGGCAATCCGGTCGCCGGTCCATTTGACCGTGCTACCGACGGGGATAAACACCTGCTGGTCGAAATAGTCGATGCCGTATTCATTGACCGGCACATCCGCGGCCGTGATCACATCGACCACGCCGGGCACGGCGCGGGCGGCAGCGATATCGATGCCACGCACGCGCGCGTGAGGATGCTTGGCCCACACCACCGCTGCATACGCCTGGCCCGCACGGTCAAAGTCTTGCGGATACTTGCGCCCGCCAGTCACCTTGGTGGCAATGTCAAAGCGCTGCGCGCTCTGTCCGACGACCTTCATGGAGCCACCTCCTCTCGTGACTCGTCATGCTGCGCCGCGGCCAGTCGCTGGGCGGCGAGTTCAACCGCGTCGACGATCTGGTAATAACCGGTGCAGCGACAAATGTTGCCCGATATGCCGGCCACAATCTCGTCGCGCGTCGGGTTGGGATTTTCGTCGAGCAGGGCCTTGGTCGCCAAAATCAGGCCCGGCGTGCAATAACCGCACTGCGAGGCAAAACTGTCGATAAAGGCCTGCTGGATGACGTGCATTTCGCCATCCTGGCGCAGCCCCTCGATCGTCGTCACCGCGCACCCGGCTGCCTTGGCCGCCGGATAGATGCACGACAGCGTCGCCACGCCATCGACCAGCACCGTGCAAGCGCCGCACTCACCCTCTCCGCAGCCGATCTTGACCCCGATTGCGCCCAGCTTGTCGCGCAGCACGTTGGCCAGCAGTTCACCCGGCTCGATCTCGACCGAAACCGGCGCCCCGTTGAGCACAAATTCCACTCTCATCTCGCCTCCTTTCCCGCCTGAACTGCATTGTTCAGGGCGCGCCGCACCAGCACCTCGACCATGGCCGTGCGATAGTCTTGCGAGCCGCGCAGCAGGCTGGAGCGCGGTTTGGCATCGGCCATCGCTAACCGGGCGGCCTGGGCAATGGCCTCCTCGCCGGCCGCCGCGCCGATCAAGGCCTGCTCGGCCCGCGCGGCGCGAAACGGCGTCGGCGCGACCGGCCCCACAGCAATCCGCGCATCGACGATACCGCCATTGACCACCTCGACCACTGCGCCGGCGTTCAGAATGGGCAGCACCAACGCACGTCGACGGGCCAGGCGTTGAAAATCGCTCCCCGCCGACGGCGGCAAGGGCTTGAAGCGGATCGCCGTCACCATCTGCACGCAGGGGTCAATGGTGCATACGCCAACGGTCTCGTACATCTCGGCGATCGGCATCCAGGTGTATTGCAGACTGCGCCCGTCGAGCGAAGCCACCTGTATCTCGGCGTTCAGGGCAAAGAGGGCCACCGCGCCGTCGGCGGCGGGCAGGGCATTGACCACGTTACCGGCCAGCGTCGCCACGTTGCGAATCTGCGGCCCGCCCACGCTGCCGCACGCTTGAGCCAGCAGGCCGGCCCTGGCCTGGATCAACGGAGAAGCAGCCACCTGTGCGTGCGTGACCGTCGCACCGATGAGGATATAGCCATCTTGCTCTTGAATTTGGTTCAGTTCGGGGATTCGGGTCACATCGACCATCGCGGTCGATGGGCATTGGCCACGCTGGGCCTGCAGGACGAGGTCGGTGCCGCCGGCGATCAGCCGGGCCTCACCACCACAAGAGGCCAGCTTGTCCAGCGCATCGCTCACCGACTCGGCGATCAAATAATGATACCACACAAGTACCTCCTTGTATCCGGTGGGGAAATTTAGGCGACAGATGGCCTCAACAATCTTTTCTAGAACGCATATATTGTACCTGATTCTCCTCAAGGGCGCAAGAACTTGTTTTCTGTCGGATGTATTTGTTGGTCGAGGGCGTTGAGTACAACGCTGTCGAAACCAACAAATCCGCCCCCAAATCGAAACGCGCCCTTTTTTTGCCGGGAACATTCTGATCATGGGCGCGCGCCTTGTACACGACCATTTTTCAAAAGACTCGTCACCGCTTGCTAAAATTCACGCTTTGTGGTATATTTCTGCCCGTCGCGGACGAGGGTGCTGGATTGAGATGGGTTTATCCAAACAACCCTCGTTCTTTTCTGCTCCTGACAAAAAAGTCGATTGCGAGATCAGGAGTAATCCCATAGAAAGGAGGATTACCGCGAGATGCATCCGTATGAAATTGCACTCATCATTCGTCCCCAAGTTGACGAAGCGGGGCAGCAAGCCCTGATTGAGCGCCTGAGTGAAATCCTGTCAGCGGACGGAGGCAAGGTTGAGAATGTCGAGACCTGGGGGCGGCGCAAGCTGGCCTATCCGATCAAGAAAACACAAGAAGGATTTTACTATTTCATTCAGGGGCAATTTGTACCTACGGTGCTGCCGGAACTCGAACGGACAATCAAGTTGTCCGAAGATATTCTGCGGCACATGGTCATTCGCCGGGAATAAGAAACAGAGGTCGGGTTATGGCGCAAGGCTATAACAAGGTCGTGCTGATCGGTTACCTGGGGCGCGCGCCCGAGATGCGCTACACCCCGCACGGCAAACCCGTCACTTCATTCAGCATCGTCTCAACGCAAACCTGCGTGGCATCTGATGGAATGCGTCACGACGAGAGCGACTGGTTCAACGTCGTCGCCTGGGGCACACTGGCTGAAGAATGCAAAAACCACCTGCGCAAGGGCCAGCACGTGCTCGTTGAAGGTCGGATGAAAAATCGACACTGGATCGACGACGACCAGATCGAACGCAGCTGCGCCGAAGTCATCGCCATGCACATGGTGCCGCTGCAAAACGACCAGCCCCGAACATCTCTTAACAACTAGCCTGGCCCGCCAGCAGAGTCGGCGGGCCATTGAGGAGGTATTTGCTTTGTCCGAGAACACACAATACAACGATCAAGGCGACCGCGGTGATGCACCGAGACAGCGGCAGCGGCGCAATTTCAAAAAACACAAAAAAACCACCGGCTGTTCTCCGCGCTGTGTGGGGCGTCAAAATGTATCGATCAGCTATAAAGAGGTCGCGTTTCTGAGCAACTATATGACGCGCGGCGGCAAAATCCGCCCGCGCCGCCAGACCGGCAGTTGTGCCAAGCACCAACGCCGGCTTGCACTGGCGATCAAGCAGGCCCGGTATATGGCCCTGCTGCCTTTTGCGCCCGAACACGAATTCACGCCGAACCGATAACATCACCCGGACACCCAAACACCCCGGCATCGACCGGGCACGAGCGCAAATCTATCCTTTGCGGGCATAGGTGTACCATACAACCCTATGCCCGTATTTCTTAAATACCTGTCCCGGAATTGCTCTCGCACCCTCTGTGGGCCAGAAGCAAATTTCAGGATGGATTCCAAGCCAACTGTGGAGTAGGCGATGGCCAAGAACGTCAAACCTCAATCAGGAACATCTTCTCTGACTAAAAAGCAGGCTTCACGCCGCCGGCGCGAAGAAAAACAACGCCGGTTGATCTGGATCATCACCGGTTCGGTCGCCGCAGCGGTGGTGCTCATTCTCGCACTCGGGCTGATCTTGCAAAACATCCAGGTTGTGGCAATGGTCAACGGCGAGAAAATCCGCTTGCCCGAATACCAAAACCGCGTCCGTTTCCAGTACTATAACCTCATCCACCAGGGCGTCGTCCAGGCGGGCGCGCTCAGCCAGCTCGATCAGACACAGCAGGCATCATTCTACCAGAGCATCGTCGAAGACATGATCGAAGAGATATTGATCCGGCAGGAAGCCCAAAAAATGGGCCTGACCGTCAGCGAGCAGGAAATCGAGGCCGAGATCGAGAAAACCTGGTTCCAGTATTACCGGGTGCCGCCGACACCCACGCCGACGCCGACGGAGAACCCCGAAGCGACAGCAACGCCGACGGCAGACCCCAACGCGACGCCTGAACCAGAAAGCACACCGGAGCCTACCGCGACGCCCTATACCCAAGAGGCCTTTCAAGAACGGTTCAAAACGTTCAAAAGCCAGGTCATCAAGCGGTCGGGGATTTCGGAAAAAGACTTTCGCCGGATGGTCGAAGCCGATCTGCTGCGTACCAAGCTGCAGCAGTCGCTGATCGCAGAGGTTCCAACCCAAGAAGACCAGGTCTGGCTGCGCTATGGCTCGGCCCAGGATGAGACAGACGCCCTGTCCAAGATCGCCGCCTATATGGCCGGTTCTGAAGAGCAGGTTCACGCCCGGCACATCCTGGTGGCCACACAGGCCGAAGCCGAAGCGATTTTTGGACGGCTGGAAGCCGGCGAGGATTTTGCCGTGCTCGCCGCCGAACTCTCGCTCGACACCAGCAACAAGGACGAGGGCGGCGACCTGGGCTGGTTCGGCCGCGGCATGATGGTCGCCCCCTTTGAGGCCGCCGCGTTTACGGGCGAGGTTGGGCTGTATCCGTTTCCCGTGGAAACCGATTTCGGCTTTCACGTGATCGAGATTTTGGGCAAAGAAGTCCGCCCCATCGACCTGGAAGAAGTGATGTACGACCTCGGCTGGAACAGCTATGATCAGTTGTCCAGTCAATTCGGCGTGCTGTTGGCCGAACTGGTCTTTGGTTCCGAGATCGGCTTTATCCAGCAGCCCGTGCCCACCGAATACGGAACTGCCGTGATCCAGGTGATGGGACGCGAGATGCGCCAACTGACGGAATACGACCAGGAACAACGCCGCGCCGAACTGTTCCAAACCAAGCTGGACGAAATCCGCGAACAGGCTGATATCGAGGACCGCTGGGGCATCGACATGGCCCCGCGACAGATATAGCCCGTTGCCAAACAAAAAAATCCCGCTGCGCTCAAGCGCAGCGGGATTTTTTGTTGTGTAGCGGGGAGAGGATTCGAACCTCTGACCTCCGGGTTATGAGCCCGACGAGCTGCCTCTGCTCTACCCCGCAATGTAGGTCACATTATACTCGTTTCCGCGGCCAATGTCAAATTGATTTTTCAAATCGACGATTTTGGGGATATTTGACTTTTTTTGTATTGGTCAATGACATGCTGGACACAAGACAAGTTTCACGCAAGGGCACATCCAACCATTGGTTGGTGGCGCAAAGGGCAGATTTGTGTGTATCTTGGCGTTCTTGGCGACTTGGCGTGAGCCATCTCCGACTGTCCACTATGCTGTTGATCAATACAATATTTGACTTTTTTTAATCAAAATGCTAATATCTGCGCGGCGGTTCGTAGTATTGCCCTTCGCGAGCAGTTCTGCTGGATCGCGTATACCCTCTTTTACCCGCATATAAATCCGGTTCAAAAGGAGCCACCATGGAAGCAATTCAAGCTTTTGCGTCGAAAATTGTTGACAATGTCGAGCACGTCATCATCGGCAAGCGCGATACGGTCGAGTTGACTCTGATCGGCCTGCTGGCCCAGGGGCACTTGTTGATCGAAGACGTGCCCGGCGTGGGCAAGACGATGCTCGCCCGCGCGATTGCCAAGTCGATCGGCTGTTCGTTCCGCCGCATCCAATTTACGCCGGATATGCTGCCCTCCGACGTGACCGGCGTTTCGGTGTTCAACCAGAAAACGATGGAATTCGAGTTTCGCCCCGGCCCGGTGATGGCCCAGATTGTGCTGACCGACGAGATCAACCGCGCCACGCCCAAGACGCAGAGCGCGCTGCTGGAGGCGATGGAAGAGCGCCAGGCCACGGTGGACGGTGTGACCTACCCGATGCAGCGGCCCTTCCTGGTGATGGCCACGCAGAACCCCATCGAGTACGAAGGCACCTTTCCGCTGCCCGAGGCGCAGCTCGACCGCTTTATGCTGCGCATCAGCATCGGCTATCCGAGCAAGGCAGACGAACAAAAAATCCTCGACGTGCAGCAGTTCAAGCACCCCATCCAGGAGATCGAGCAGGTGGTGACGGTGAACGAACTCGTTCAGGCGCAAGAGCAGGTCAAGCAGGTCTATGTCGATGATTTGATCAAGGAATACATCATCAACCTGGTCAACATGACCCGCGATCACCCGGATGCCTACCTGGGGGCCAGCCCGCGCGGCAGCCTGACCCTGTACAAGACGGCCCAGGTGCGTGCGGCCATGCACGGGCGCGATTACGTCATCCCCGACGATGTCAAGCTGCTGGCATCTTCGGCGCTGGCCCACCGGCTGATCGTTAGCCCGTCGGCGCGGATCAAGGACGTCGACCCGCGCTCCATCGTCGATGACGTGCTCCAGTCGACGCCGGTGCCCGGCGCGCGGGCGTGGGACCGCGCTCGCGCCTAAGCTCGTCTATTCGGCTCGCATCATTCAAGAGTCGTAACTGCTCACCGGCGGCCTTTCACAATGCAATTGCACAAAAAGAGCGAACAGGACATGGAAGCGTGAAAAGAGCCTGGTTTTTCATCGTTTTGGGGGTCATCTGTGTGGTGTTGGCCCTCACCACAAGACGCGATCTGTTTTTCAACCTCTCTTACCTGATCGGCGTGATCTTGCTGCTGTCGCTGTTCTGGGCCTGGCGCAGTGTCGCCTCGGTGCAGATTTCACGGCGGACGCGCTCGCGCCGCTCGGCGGTGGGCAAGACGGCCGAAGAGAGCCTCAATGTCCGCAACACGGGGTTCTTGCCCCAGCCGTGGATCGAACTGCGCGACCATTCGACGCTGCCCTGGCATCGCATCAGCCGTGTCGTCGATGCCTTGCCGCCCAAACGCTATCGCAACTGGGCAGTGCGTACCGTCTGCCGACGGCGCGGCCAGTTCATCCTCGGGCCGATGACCCTGTACAGCGGCGATCCCTTTGGCCTGTTTCGCTTCAAACGCGAATTGCGGCCCACTTCTGACATCATCATTTATCCGGCGGTGATTCCCATCCCATCGTTTGCCCCGCCGTTGGGTCAGCTCCCCGGTGGTGACGCCGTGCGCGGGCGCACGCACTATATCACCACCAACGTCGCCGGCGTGCGCGATTATGCCCCCGGCGACAGTTTCAGCCGCATCCATTGGCGATCGACGGCGCGCACCGGGCGGTTGGTGGTCAAGGAATTTGAGCTTGACCCGACCTCGGACATCTGGATTTTCCCGGATATGCAGCAGCGTGTGCAGCACAGCCTGCCCCTGCCCGAAGAGGAACCGGTCGATCCGATGGTTTCGATCTTGCGCGGGCGCAGGCGCACCGAGATCGAACTTGACCCACTGACCGAAGAGTACGTGGTGACGATTGCCGCGTCGATCACCCAGCATTTTATCTACAAAGACCGTGCGGTGGGGATGGTATCCTATGGTCGAACCCGCGAAGTCATGCAGCCCGACCGCGGGCATCGCCAGTTGACCAAGATTCTGGAGATGCTGGCCATGGGCCGCGCCGAGGGGACGGCCTCGATGACCCAGGTGCTGCTCACCGAAGGCGATCGGTTGGGCCGTGGGGTGACGCTGGTGGTGATCACCCCGTCGATGGAGGCAAGCTGGGTGGCAGCGGCGCGCGAGTTGATGCGCCGGGGAGCAACGATCATTGCCGTGATCGTCGATCCGACCTCTTTTGGCAGCACGACCGGCGATCCACTCACGATCATGGGCGAGTTGCACGCCAGCAAGATTACGTCCTACCTGGTGCGCAAAGGCGATGACCTGGCCGCGGTCCTCTCACAGCAGATCGTTCCTCGTTCGGGGGGGCGGCGATGGTGAGCAAGGCGATTACCGTCTTTGGCAGTTCGCACGGGCGGCCCGGCGATGCCGGCTATGAGCAGGCGCGCGAGTTGGGCCGCCTGTTGGCCGGGGCTGGGTTTGACGTGGTTAGCGGCGGCTATGACGGCTCGATGCAAGGTGTCAGCCAGGGCGCGGTGGAGGGCGGCGGCAAGGCGGTCGGCGTGACCTGTGCCACTTTTGGTTCAAACCCAAAGGGTTTGAACGGCAATGCCTATTTGAGCGAATCCGTGCATGCACCCGATCTGCCGGCCCGCCTGCGCCAATTGGTCGAACTGGCTGATGGGTTCGTCGTCTTGGCGGGCGGCATCGGCACGCTGGCCGAATTGTTCCTGGTCTGGAATTTGATCGCCGTGCAGGCCATCGACAAACCGTGCGTGCTGCTTGGCGAGCACTGGCGGCGCGTGCTGGCCGCGCTGGTGCAGGAAACCCGGGTCGAGGCGGCGCATATGGCCATGCTGCACGTGGTCGATACCCCGGCGGCGGCGGTGCAAATATTGATAGCTTGTAGCCAGTAAAATCCGTGTTCGTTTCCAATTGGGCGCTTTTCTCTGTTGAAACCATTTTGGGCCAAACCTGACAAGTTCCAGAGGTAAACTTTGAAAGAACATATTATTTACATCACGGAATATGATTTGAAACGTTTGCGGGAACTCATCGCAGACGCCAAACAGGCAAATTCTCGTGGAAACGAGTACCTGGATAGCCTGGACGCTGAACTTGTTCGAGGGCAGGTAGTGGCTTCTACAGAGATCCCCCCCGATGTGGTCACATTGAATTCACAGGTATGTATAGTCGATCTGGACACTCACGAGGAGATGGTTTATACCCTTGTGTTTCCTCATGAGGCAGATATGGCCCAATCCAAGATTTCTGTTCTGGCTCCTATCGGAACAGCCATGTTGGGATATCGTGTCGGAGACGAGTTTACGTGGCAAGTCCCCGACGGTGTTCGGCGGTTACGGGTGAAGCAAATCCTCTACCAACCAGAAGCCTCTGGCGACTATCACCTCTAGTTCGATGATACCCGGTCGCATACGCAGGGTGCTGTGTAGTAATTTGAAGTCAGGGTATTGAACATAACATTGGATCATTGTTGACGCGCTTTGTCTTTACCCTTGTCATCGCCTCGGTTGTCGAGTATAATGAAACCAGAGGCGATGTTTTTTATTCAACAGTGGGATTTGGATGGGGGTAGCAAAATGGCAGATCAACCGGTTTTCCCCAAATACATCTTTGGCCTTCACGAACCGGGCGGCGAGTGGTTGATGGAGGAAAAGGGAAAAAAGGGCTGGATCTTGTTCACCGAGCGTGTGTTTCACGACCCCAACGATCAGCACGGGGCCGATTACAGCCAGTGGGTCAACAAGGGCTTTGGCATCATCAGCCGCATCAACCACGACTATTTTCCCGGCGGCACCATCCCACTGCCGCAGAATTATGATAATTTTGCCCGGCGCGTGCGCAATTTTGTGCACAATAGCCGGGGCGGACACATCTGGGTCATCGGCAACGAGATGAACCACGCTCAGGAACGCCCCGAAGGCCAATTGATTACCCCGCAACTCTATGCCCAGTGTTATAAAAAGTGCTGGGAGCAGATTCATATCCTGCCGGGTCACGAGAACGACCAGGTAGCGATTGGCTCGGTGGCTCCGTGGAACAATACCACCGCTTACCCCGGCAACCCAAGCGGCGACTGGGTCAAGTATTTCGTTGATATTTTAACGGCCATCGCCGCATTGGGCTGTCCCGTCGACGCGATCACCCATCACGCTTATACCCACGGGCACGATCCCAGCCTGGTGTTCAGCGAGCAGCGCATGGATCCGCCGTTTCAAAACCGTCGCTATCACTTTCGCTGCTACCGCGATTTTATGGAGGCCACCCCGGCCGAGTTTCGCAACGTGCCGGTCTATATCACCGAAGCCGACCAGGACGAAGAGTGGGAAAACGCCAACCGCGGCTGGGTGCAGAACGCTTACAAAGACATCAATGAATGGAACGCGGTGCCCGGCAACCAGCAGATTCGTGCGCTGATCCTCTATCGCTGGCCGCGCTTTGACAAGTGGTACATCGACGGCAAGGGTGGCGTACACGACGATTTCCGGGCGGCCATGAACAATGCCTACACCTGGAAGGATGTGGTGCTGCCGATCAAGATCAATGGGCACGAGGTCGCTGGCGCGTTCCTGGAATTTTACAATCAGGCCGGGCGCGATTTCTGCGGCCTGCCAATCAGCGATCGGGTGGTCGAGGACAATCTGCCCACCCAGTATTTCGAGCGCATCGTTTTGCAGCAGGACCTGTCAGGGCGGATTATCCCCAAGGCCTCCGGGCAGGAGGTACAGGCCTTGCGCCGCAGCCTGCTCCAGGTGCAGGAAGAAACGGCGCAGGTCAAGATGGAAAACAGCAGCCTCCAGGATCGCCTCTACGAGGTGCAGACGGCGCTGGTGCAGATGCGCGAGGCCGGAGGCGGTGCGTCGATGGGGACAATGGCCGTGCAGGGCGAGTCGCTCACCCGCGTGGTGCGCCCGCTGTGGCGCGACGTGGTCTACCAACTGCCACGGCACGCTTCCAAGCGCTATGCTTTGCGCGACGTTGGCGCGGTTCAAAACGTGGTCATTAACCACAGCGCGGTGCCCGCCACGGTGACGGCGGTCCAGGTGGCCCAGTTCCACGTCAAAAATATGGATTGGCCGGGCATCGGCTATCACTTTTACGTGGACGGCAAAGGGGGTATTTACAAAACCAACCATCTCACCACCATCTCGTACCACGTCGGCAATTACGATTCGGTCAGTGTGGGTATTTGCGTGGCCGGCGACTTTACCCGGGCCATCCCCACGCCGGCGCAGCTCAAGAGCACGGCCCACCTGGCCGCCTGGCTGATCGACGAATTCAACCTGCCGCTGGAGGCGGTGCGCGGCAAAAAAGAGTTCATCGACACCCAATCGCCGGGACATCAATGGCTGACCGGCCAAAGGTGGAAGGACCTGCTGCTGGCCGAGATACGGCGCGTCCAGCAGCAATCCAGGATCACCTACACGCCCAGGCCGCTGTATCACTATCTGCTGTTCTGGCAAAAGGCCAACGTCTGGGCCGAGGCCGACTGGCACGCGGCCAAAGCGTACATCAGCCGCTTCCGGCCCACGCACGGCTTTGCGGTCGAGGACGCCCGGCACGCCCAATACGTGACCATCGTTGGCGAAACGTCCGGCGTGGATGAGCGCGCCGAGCAGATTTTGCTCGAAGCGGGCTGTCGCGTGGAGCGCATCGCCGCGCGCAGCACGGAAGAACTGCGCACCATATTGAGCGAACTGGCGCTTCAGGGACAGCGGTTTTTGAATTTCGATGCGTAGGCGAGCAAGAGACCCCGCCGCTCGTCTGACGGCGGGGTTTTTCTTTGTCGGGTGAATGAATGGCTTTGCTGAAAAAAGGTCGAGTGTTCGCCAAACTGCTTGACAAGGTGTTGATCTTGCGCTTATCAAGCACATTTAGCAAAGCTCCAAGACACTTGACGTTTTGAGCATCTTGGCCTGTTTGTCGCAATCGCCCTTTTTTCAGGGGAATCATGAATGGCTTTGCTGAAAAAAGGTCAATGGCACGCTGAATCGCTTGTTGGGGCATTGGTTTTGTGCTTACCAGGCACAAAGAGCAAAGCCCCAAGATAATTGATGTTCTGATCGTTTGGGCCTGTTTGTCGCATTCGACCTTTTTTCAGAGGAGTCATGAATGGAACAATCCGCAACAGCACAATCACTGACATACCAGGTCAAACTGGAGGTTTTTGAGGGGCCGCTCGATCTGCTGCTCAAGCTGATCGAGCAGGAGGCATTGGACATTACCCTGGTTTCGCTGGCCCGGGTGACCGATCAATACCTGGCCTATCTGCGTCTCGTCGAGGAGGTGCGCCCCGACGATCTGGCCGATTTTGTGGTCATCGCCGCGCGGCTGCTCTTGATCAAATCGCGCGCGCTGCTGCCCAAGCCGCCCAGGATCATCGAGGAAGAAGAAGACAGCGGCGACGATCTGGTGCGCCAGCTCCGCGAGTACATGATTTTCAAGCGGGCGGCGCAGTTTTTGGCCGCGCGCGAGCAAGCCGGGGCGCGGATGTACGTGCGCGCGGTGCCGGTGTCCAGGCAGGCGCAAAGCTGGAAGGCAAAACTCGACCTGGGGGATACTTCGGTGGACGATCTGATCGCCGCCTTGCGCGCGCTGCTCGACCAGGCTGCCCCGGTCGAAGGCACAGTCGATGTGGTGCCGCACCGGGTGACCATCGAGCACAAGATCGAGCAAATCACTGCCCGACTGACCTTGGGCGAGCAGGTGACTTTTGACAGCCTGCTTGACGATGCGGCTTCACGGGTGGAGGTGATCGTGACCTTGCTGGCCGTGCTCGAGTTGATCCGCGCCCGGCGCATCACGGTCCATCAGGAGCAGATTTTTGGTGAGATCGTGATCTCGAGCCCGGCCGCGCGTGCCTGACTTTAGCTCGCGTCGACCACATAGCGCTGCCGGGCCTCAGTGATGATCTGAAGCGCTGCGTCGAGGTCCTGCCAGCCCTCGACGCCCGTCTTTTTCTTCTCCAGGTCTTTGTAAACCGCAAAAAAGTGCTCGATCTCTTTGAGCAGGTGCGGCGGCACGTCGGACAGGGTGTGGATGTAATTCCACAGCGGGTCGTGGACGGGCACGCAGAGGATTTTTTCGTCCAGCCCCTTTTCGTCCCACATCTTGAATACGCCCACCGGCCGCGCCTCGATCACGCAGCCGGGAAAGGTCGGCTCCCAGACCAGCACCAGCGCGTCGAGCGGGTCGCCGTCGAGGGCCAGCGTGTCAGGGATGAACCCGTAATCGCTGGGGTAATGCACCGCCGAAAAGAGCATGCGGTCGAAGCGAATGATGCCTTTTTCCTTGTCGTATTCGTACTTGTTGCGGCTGCCCTTGGGGATTTCGACCATCACGGTGATCGTGTCTGTCGTCTCGGCCATCCGAACCTCCTTGTTCCCCTCATTCAGTGTACCAGGAACGTTCCTTGTTTTGCTTCATTTTGCTCAAGTAGCTCTCTTCCAGATCGATCCCGGCATAGTTGGCGAGTTTGAGCACATAGGCCAGCATATCGGCCAATTCTTCCTGTATCTCTGGCAGGTGTTCGCTCAAGGCGCGATCCTGCGCTTCCTGACGGTTGCCGACCTGGGCGATCAGTGCCTCTTGACGCCGCCAGGCCAGTTTGAGCGCGCGTCCCAGCTCGCCCATTTCTTCGGTCATGGCGATATAGTTGAAATACAGGTCGGTGAGAAAGCCCTTTTCCTCGTCGAGGGCGCGATGCCAGCGTTGAAAGTCGGGCAGGCGGCGGCGCGTCTCGGCAGCGCGCAGCGTCTCGGCGGCGTCGAGTTGATCGAGTTCGGGCAGAAGGTGCTGGTAATCGCCCTGGGCCAGCGCGGAGCGCACCCGGCTTTCTACCTGGCGCAGGTGTTCGGCATTGTGCACGAAATCCAGGTCGTCGGTGTCGATGACCAGCACCGGCGTCTCGGTATAGGCGGCGAAAAATCGCTCGTAGGCCTGGCCCAGTTCTTCGATGTAGGCCCGCGACATCCCACGTTCGTACACCCGGTCGCGAACGGCAATACGATTCATCAGTGCGTTGGTGCTGGCGCGCAGATAGACCAGCAAATCTGGCAGGTGGATTTTTTCGGCCAAAATCTCATGTACGCGGTGGTACATCGCCAGCTCGTCGTTGGCCAGGTTGAGTTCGGCAAAGAGGCGGTCCTTGGCAAAGGTGTAATCGCTGATCAGCGACGCGCGGGCCAGCGTCTGGCCGATCACCTTGTGCTGCTGGCGGTAGCGGCTGAGCAGAAAGAAAATCTGGGTCTGAAAAGCGTACAGTGCGCGATCGGCGTAAAAACTGCTCAGAAAAGGGTTTTCTTCGAAAACTTCGAGCAAAACCTGCGCGCCGAGTTCCTGTCCGAGCAGCCGGGCCAGTGTCGTCTTGCCGACGCCGATCACGCCTTCGATGGCAATGTAAAAATGTTGGGACATGGTCGATTCCTCGCTGGTGGGGATGGTTGAAGCGAGTGTAACATGCAATCGCGCGCGCGTCAAACGGGCAAGCCGCGTGATGTGACCTTGACATTGGGGCCTGGCCTGATATCATGCCAGGAGTTCTTGTCCATTCACTTTGAACCGGAAGGAGGGAATCTATGTCTGAGTTAATCTATGCGTCTGCCGCGGCGATTGCTCAAGCCATTCGTGCCAAAAAGGTGTCGTCACGAGAAGCCGTAGAAGCGTGCCTGGAGCGGATTGAGCAGGTCAATCCCAGGCTGAATGCCGTCGTGCAGATAAACCCCGAGTCGGCGCTTGCCCAGGCACAGCAAGCGGATCGCGAGTTGAGCCAAGGGCATATCCGTGGCCCCTTGCACGGTGTGCCGATGACGATCAAGGACAGCCTCGATACCGCCGGTATGGTGACCACAGCGGGCACGAAGGGCAGGATCGGCTTTGTTCCCCAGAAAGACGCGACGGTGGTTTCTCGTCTGCGCGCGGCGGGAGCGATCCTGATCGGCAAGACCAATACGCCCGAACTGACCTTCGCCTACGAGACGGATAACCTGGTCTATGGCCGGACGAACAATCCCTACGATCTGTCGCGCACGAGCGGGGGCAGCAGCGGCGGCGCGGCAGCGATCGTCGCCGCCGGCGGCAGTCCTTTCGACATCGGCAGCGATACCGGCGGCAGCATTCGCGTTCCCGCGCACTTTAGCGGCGTCGCCGGCATCCGACCGACGTCGGGGCGGGTTCCGCGAACCGGGCATACCCCGCTGCCGGCTGGCCCGACGAATGCTCTGACGCAGATCGGGCCGATCGCCAGGTGGGTCGAAGACCTGACCTTGATTTTGCCAATCATCGCCGGCGTCGACTGGCGCGATCCGATGATTGTTCCAATGCCTCTGGGCGATCCAGATGACGTCGATCTGCCAGGACTACGCGTTTCCTTTCACACGGACAACGGCATTGCCACGCCGATGCCAGAGATCGGCGCGGCGGTCGAGGCTGCGGCTCAGGCGCTCGATCGTGCAGGGCTGGCAGTTGTCGAGGCCCGTCCATCCGGGATCGAGCAGGCTGCTCAGCTTTGGTCTGGATTGATGTCGGCGGATGGGGGCGCCGGGATCTGGGCGCTTTTGCACATGTACGGCACTGCCGAGCCTCATTCCCTGACGCAGGACCTGATCGATCACGCGCGGGCTAATCAGATGACCCTGGCGCAGTTTGGTGGCGTGTTGGCCCAGATCGACCTGTTTCGCGGCCGGATGCTGTCTTTTATGGAAACCTGTGACGTCATCCTGTGTCCGGTCAATGCTTGTCCGGCCATGCCGCATGGAACCACTTCCAGGCAAACCCCGAACTTTTCGTACACCTTTGTCTACAACCTGACCGGCTGGCCAGGCGCGGTCGTCCGGGTGGGTACGACGGTCGAAGGACTGCCCATCGGCGTGCAGATTGTGGCGCGCCCCTGGCGTGAAGACGTGGCGCTCAAGGTCGCACAATTCCTGGAAAAAGAGTTCGGCGGCTGGGTGAGGCCACCCGCCTAGTTTGAACGTCGGCGGCAGGATGATACACCGGCGAAGAGGAGCGATACAATGGACGCTCTAAATCTGGATCAAATCCGGCGCGGATATTCGGGCAAGGCGGCGACAGAATGGCAGCGTTTGTCCTCGACGCCGATCACGCGCACGGAATACCTGATCACATCGCACTGCCTGGAGCGCTATTTGCCCCAAACAGGGTTGATTCTCGATGCCGGCTGCGGCCCGGGACGTTACGCCATTGACTTGATGCAGCAAAACTATCGTGTGGTCATGTTTGACCTGGTCGGCGAAATGCTGCGACTTGCACGAACAAAGGCTGAAAAGGTCGGCATCGCTCACGAACAGACGATTATGACGGAAGGTGATATTTCTTGCCTGCCGTATGCCGACAATGTGTTCGATAGCGTGATCAGCCTGGGCGCGCCACTTTCACACATCACAGAACGAGCCGCGAGATTGACCGCCATTCAAGAAATGGCGCGGGTCGTAAAACCGCGAGGGATCGTTTTCCTCACCGGTTTGACGCGGCTGGCGGGATACAGGAGCGTCGTGTATTGGCCGTGCTGGGAGTTGTTTGAGGCGCATTTCGGATCGGATTTTCGAGAACACGGCATTCTCGTCGGTTCGCATGTATGGTATGCCTTTGCGTCGGGTGAGCTGGAACAGGCCGCACAGAGCTGCGGGCTTGAAATCGTCGATCGGGTTGGTTGTGAGGGCCTGGCAGCCAATTTGCCGCTCGAACATCTCGATCAGATGGAAAAGCATCCTCGGTATGGACCGCTGTGGAGAAGCGTGGTGCTGGAGACGTGTAACGAGCCAGGCATCATTGGCATGTCGAACCACCTGTTGGTCATCGCACGCAAAGCAAGCCGTCACGTGTGAAGGGAGAAAGTTGGTCGTTGTGTATTTTTTCGCGCCTCCGCTTGCGGGCGCGGGGTTTCGCCAGTATTTCCGGCGCGGGGCGGGGGCAGGCTTTCGCAATTTTCATGCTTTCCCTGATTGAAGCCAATTTTGTCCCAAGTCCAAATACTTCCAGCGAACCGGACAACACTCACGCGGTTTTGCCCATTTTGCGCTTCCGGGCAAGTAATGCTATGATCAGGTCGACATCAATCCAAGGAGGAAACGTTGTGGAAAATCAAGACGCATGGAAGCAGGTAGCAACCCGCGCTGGCGACATTTTGAGCGCGCATTGCCATTGATCGGAGGCCGTGTTTCTCGCCGTGGGCGAGCACATTCTGGACGAGGTTCATCCACAGAGCAAGCGGATGGCAACTCTGTTTGGCGGTGGAATTGGCGGTTGCCGAGAGGAAGTGTGCGGCGCGTTGAGCGGAGCCATTCTGGCCATGAGCGCGCTACTGGGCCGCACCGAGTGTGGCGTCGACGACAAGCCCGAAATGGCCCTGGCCAAGGCATTCCGCGAGCGGTTTCTGACCGAATACGGGCACACCGTTTGCGCGCCCCTGCGCGACCGGTTCAACCCCGACGGCAAAGGCTCGTGCCGCCCGCTGGTCGAGCAGACCGCGCTGCTGCTGCTCGAATTTCTGGCCGAGGCGGGCAAGATCGGCTGAGGGGTGTCGATTTTTTGATTGGGAGGTGAGCAGTGGATCGGCATCTGGCCGAGATTGCGGATTCGGTCCAACACATCCTGGACGAATTACCCGGTGACGTGATCGTCGTCGCCGCGGCCAAGACGCGCGCGCCGGCCGAGGTACAAGCCGTCGTCGAGGCCGGCATCACCCACGTGGGGCACAATTACGTCCAGGAGGCGCAAGCGATGGCCGGGCAGGTGTGTGGCGAGGTGACCTGGCACCTGATCGGCCACTTGCAGCGCAACAAGGCCAGGGCTGCCGTCGACCTGTTTGACGTGATCGAGACGATCGATTCGCTGCGTCTGGCCCAAGAGATCGATCAGCACTGTGCCGCGCTGGACAAAAGGCTGCCGGTGCTGATCGAGGTCAACAGCGGGCACGAGCCGAACAAGGATGGCGTCTTTCCCGAGCAGGTCGATGAACTGGTGGGGCAGATCGCCGACCTCGCGCACGTTCGCGTGCAAGGGCTGATGACGATGGGGCCATTGGTCGAGGATTTGCGGCCTTATTTCAGGGCCACGCGCGTTCTTTTTGAGCGGCTGGCGCGCCTGAATCTGCCCGGAGTCGAGATGCGCTACCTGTCGATGGGTATGAGCGACAGCTACCGGGTGGCCGTCGACGAAGGGGCGAATGTGGTGCGCATCGGTACGCTGCTGTTTGGGCCGCGAATGACGCCTTTGTAAGCTTTTTCATGCCAACCGCTTGCACATTTCACACATTGAACAAAAAGTGAATCACGTCACCGTCCTGCACCACGTACTCGCGGCCTTCGGTGCGCAGCCGACCACGATGCCGCGCCTCGGTGAACGATCCTGTTTCGTATAGATCGGCATAGGAAACGACCTCAGCGCGGATGAACCCGCGCTCGAAATCGGTGTGGATTTTGCCGGCGGCGCGCGGCGCGGTCGTCCCGGCGGGAATGGCCCAGGCCTGGACGGTCTTGGTGCCGGTGGCGGTGAAAAAGGTGATCAAGTCGAGCGCGCGATAGCCGGCGCGTACCAGCCGCTGCAAGCCCGATTCGGCCAGTCCCAGGTCGGCCAGGTAGGCGGCGGCGTCGTCGGCGGGCCAGTCTTGCAGTTCCATCTCGGTCTGGGCGCACAGCACCACCGCTTCAATGCCTTGCTGCGCGGCAAGCGCCTTGACCCGTTCGGCCTGCGCGCCGCCGCCGGGCAGGGCAGCCTCATCGACGTTGATCGCGTACAGGTAGGGTTTGTTGGTGAGCAGGGCCATTTCGGCGGCCCAGGTGCGTTCTTGCTCGCCCTGGATCAGCGCACCGGCGCGCCGCTCGCCGTTCAGCCCGCCGCGTAAATGGTTCAGCCAGTCCAGTTCGCCGGCGAAGGCTTTGGGGTTGGCCTTGGCCGCGCCCTGCACGCGCTCGATGCGCCGATCCACGATCTCGAGGTCGGCCAGGATCAGTTCGGTCCATACTGTTTCGATGTCGGCCACGGGATCGATGTGTTCGTCGACGTGGGTGACGTTGGGGTCTGCAAAGCAGCGTGTGACCATTACGATGGCGTCGACGTTGCGAATGTGGCCCAAAAACTGGTTGCCCAATCCTTCGCCGCGATGCGCGCCACGCACCAGCCCGGCGATGTCGACAAAACGCACCGTGCTGGGCACCACGTTTTGCGGCTTGACCAGTGCAGCGACAAAGTCGAGCCGGGGATCGGCCAGCGGGACAACGCCGACGTTGGGATCGATGGTGGTGAAAGGATAGCTGGCGACGGCGGCCCCGGCATTGGTCAGGGCGTTGAACAGGGTGGATTTGCCCACGTTGGGCAGGCCGACGATTCCAATTTCGAGGCTCATTGATTCCTCCTATCCCGAGTAAATCGGAACGGCACGCATGCCGACTAAACAGGGCTTGGTCGCTTGGAAAGATGCTTGCACAAAAGACCACGATCTTGAGGATAGGCCCTGAATCAGGGGGCGAATGGATGTGGATATTGTAGCCGCCAAGCGCCGGGTTGTCAATTATGGACAGTCGCAGTCAATTATGATAGAATAAGGTCGATTGCGTTTGAGTGATTGGGGACAGATGAAGAAGCAAGTCCGACTGGGCGCAATGTTATACGAGTGGGTGAGGGGCATCGGCGGCAGGCTGTCGCCGGTTGAGCGTGCGCTCGCGCAGCGGCGCGCCTTGCTGCAAAATTTCAGCCGCGAGTTGAGCGAGCGCCTCGATCTCCAGTTCATCATGGAGCGGCTGCTGGCTTGCGTGGGCGAGCTGGTGGCCCCGCGACACGCCTTTGCCCTGGCGTTGGTGACGGGAGGGCGCTATACGGTGGCGGCGACGTGGGGCGACGTCGAGGCCGGCGCCGTGGATGAGCCGAGTTTTACCCATTCCGGCGGCGTGATCTCGCGCTTGCAGCGCGGCGACAGCCTGCTGTTGGATCGTCGGGCTGCGTGGGTGTCCGACCTTGATGCCGATGAACGCGCTTGCCTGGACGCGCTGGGCGCGGTGCTGTTGATCCCCTTGCGCGCGCGCGATCAACTCCTGGGTGTGCTCGCGCTTGGGCCGGCCCGTTCCGGCCGGCGCTATCGCAGCGTCGAACGGGCGCTGCTGGACATTGTCGCCGACCAGACTGCCCTCGCTGCCGCCGGCGCCCGCCTGTACAGCGAGCAAATGACGCAAAGCCGCTACCTGATCGACCAGACGCGCCGCCTGACCGACATTTTGTCCCTGGGCGATCAACTCAAGAGCCTCGACCGCGACCTCGTCGTTCAAAGCACGGTCGATGCAGTGCGCGAGAGCCTGGGCTTTGACCTGGTGACGCTAAGCCTGATCGACGACGCCGACCCAATGCGCGTGCGCGTGATCGCCTGGAGCGGGATCAAGAGTGCGACCTGGGAGCGGCTGGCTCAGACCACGTTTCCGCTGCTCGATTTCGACACGCTGGAGGGCGCGCACAAGCTGGGGCAGTGCTATTTTGTCTTCGCGCCCGGCAGTCCGATGCGGATAGCCACTGCGCTCGAATCGATCCGCTGGCAGGAAGGCGACCAGCTTTACGTGCCGCTGACCAGCAGCGAAGGGCTGATCGGCTATTTGACCGTCGACCGCCCGCACGACGGCTACCGGCCCACCGAGAGCGCGCTGGAAATGCTCGAAATTTTTGGCAACCAGGCCGCTGTGGCGATTCAAAATGCCATTCTGTACGACAGCCTCGACCGCGCGCTCGACGAGCGCCTGGCTGAACTGTCCACGCTGCAAGAGATCGACCGCCAGATCAATGCCCGGCTCGACTTTCAGCACGTGATGGACACCACGCTCAACTGGGCGATGCAGATCACCGCCGCCACCGCCGGAACGTTGGCTCTGATCACCGAAGATCACCAGTTCCTGCGTATTGTCGCCCAACGCGGCTATCCGGCCGAAATCAGCGCCTACCTGGAAGAGCCGTGGCCGATTTCCGACGGGATCATCGGCCGGGTGGTGCGTACCGGCAAGCACGAGTACGTCGAGGACATCACGCGAGATGCGGATTATGTCGATATGCTGTCCAGCGTGCGCTCGCAGTTGACCGTGCCGATCAAGCGCCAGGCGCGCGTGATCGGCGTGATCAACCTGGAAAGCGACCGCCTCGGCGGGTTCAACGCCGATCACATTGCCTTTTTGCGCCGCCTGGCCGATCATGCCACAATCGCCATCGAGAACGCCCAGCTCTATGACCAGGCCCAACTTCGCGTGGTCGAGCTGACTGCGCTGCAACAGATCAGTCTCGATCTGACTTCGAGCCTGGATTTGAACGTTGTGCTCGATTCGGTGGTGCGGAACGCGCAGACGCTTTTCGAGGCCGATTTGGTCACGTTGTATTTGTACGATGCCCACCAGGAGGCGATTTCATTTGGCGCCGGTTTTGCCCCGCAGGGCAAGCAGTCAACGCCGGTGATGCCCCCCGAAACCACCAGGCTGATCGAGACGGTGGCCCACAGCGGCGAGGCGGTGGTCGTCCCCGACGCGCAAACGAGTGCGATCATTGCCCAGGACGATATTTTGGTGGGCGCTGTGGCCTGTGTGCCCCTCCGTGCAGACAGCGTGCTGGGGGTATTTAACGTCATCTTTGCCAGCCGGCACTTTTTCACCTCAGATGAGCTGCTGGTGATCCAGCTGCTGGCCAACCAGGCGGCGATTGCGATCAAGAATGCCCAGTTGTACGCCGCTGTGCAGCACGCCAATGAGGCCAAGAGCGAGTTTGTGAGCATCGTCTCGCACGAACTCAAGGTGCCCATGACCTCGATCCGCGGCTATGCGCGATTGCTGACCATCGAGGGGGCCGAGGCGCTGTCCAAACAGCAGCGCGAGTTTGTCGATGTGATCCTGGACAACGTAGATCGCATGACCAACCTGGTCAGTGATCTGCTGGATAGCGCGCGCATCCAATCGGGACGCATCCGGCTGGCGCCGCGCACGGTGGCCCTGTCGCGGATCGTCCAGGATGCTTTGCCGACGGTGCGCACCGAGGTTGAGGCGCGTGGGCACCACCTGCTCATCGATCTCCCGGACGACCTGCCCGATGTCCAGGTCGATCCGGGCTGGATCGTCCAGGTGCTGGTCAACCTGCTCAGCAATGCCTGCAAATATACCCCCAACGGCGGTCAGATCAGGGTTTGGGCGCGGCAGCGCGGCGGAAACGGATCGACGGAGGGGCAGTGGGTGGTGTGCGCCGTCACCGATAACGGCATCGGTCTTCAGCCAGCGGACAGCGAACGGCTGTTTCAACAGTTCTTTCGGGTGCGCGATTCCAAAGCGCAAAAAGAGGTTGGGACGGGGCTGGGGTTGTCTATCACGCGCAGCATCGTCGAATTGCACGGCGGGCGTATCTGGGTAGAGAGCACCCACGGTGAAGGGAGCACGTTCTATTTCACATTGCCCATGGCCGAATAGGTCGGACGGCTGGAAAAAATCTAGACCTCGGAGGTTGGGCAAACCTCCGAGGTCTATTCGTTTATTCGGCTTTGAGCACCCAGCCCGACTGCGGCGGCATCGGATCGCCGGTCAGCCGGCCGCGCGAAACGCTGCACACGTTGTCTCCAAGCTGGTCTTGCAGGCGGGTTCCGTCGCCGAGCTTGCCCTTGACGCCGATATTGATCGGGAAAGGCTCGCGCCCGTTGTTGAACAGCACGACGACTGATTCGTCTTCGTAGCGGCGGATAAAGCCATATACATTGTATCGATTATCCGTGTAAATCGTCTCGAAACTACCGCGTCGCAGCGCCGGCAAAGCGTGGCGAACGGCGATCATTTGTTTGACTGCGTCGCGCAGTTGGGTATCCCAGCGTGCTTCACTCCAGGCCATGGTCATACGGCCTTCCTGTCCTTCCACAGCGGCGCTGCGCATGCCCACCTCGTCGCCGTAATAGATGCATGGCGCGCCGGGTAGGGTCATCTGGCAGAGAAAAGCCAGCTTGAGCCGCTCTTTGTCGTTGCCCAGAATCGAGAGGATGCGCGGCGTGTCGTGGCTGCCGAGCAGGTTGAGCTGGGCCTGGGTGATCTCCCAGTGATACATGCTCATCATCTCGTCGATCTGATCGGCAAATTCCTTGGCCCGCAGCGCTTTGAGTTTGTAGCCGCCGGGACGGGCGCGCGTATCCAGTTTGTCGCCGCCAAAGAATCCCTGCGCGGCGCGGTTGAAAACATAGTTCATAACGGCGTCAAACCGGTCGCCCTTGAGCCATTCCGGGGCCGGGTGCCAGATTTCGCCGACCAGATAAGCTTCGGGGTTGGCGGCCTTGACCCGGCGGCGAAATTCCTGCCAGAACGGTTCGTCGTCAATGTCGGCCGGCACGTCGAGCCGCCAGCCGTCGATGCCAAAGCGAATCCAGTGCTCGGCGATGCCCCACAGGAATTCGCGTACCTGCGGGTGGTTGGTGTTAAATTCGGGCAAAGCGGGCAGGTCCCACCAGCATTGATAGTTGGTTTTCCACTTGCCTTTGCCACGGGCGATGGCTTGCGCGTTGTACGGATCGAGCGGCTTGTTTTTGTCCTTAATTACAAACCAGTCCACGTAGGCCGATTTGAGGCCATTTTCCAGGATGTCGTTGAACTGGAAAAAGCCGCGGCTGGCGTGGTTGAACACGCCGTCGAGCACGATGCGGATGCCGCGCGCGTGGGCCGCGTCGATCAACTCGCGCAGCGCGGCGTTGCCGCCGAGCAGCGGATCGACTTGCATGTAATCGTGGGTGTGGTAGCGGTGGTTCGATGCGGATTGAAAAATGGGGCAGAAATAAATCGCATTGATGCCCAGATCGACCAGGTAGTCGAGGTGCTCGACGACGCCAAGCAGGTCGCCGCCTTTGTAGCCGTGCGGGCCGGGCAGCGTGTCCCAGAGCATCAATCCACTCGGTTTGGGTACGCGCTCGCTGCGTGCAAATGTGTCGGGAAAAATCTGGTAAAAGACGGCGTCTTTAACCCATTCCGGGGTCTGGATTGTACGCTCGGTCATCGAGTGTTACTCCTTGATGGTTGCCACTGGTGAGCTGGCGGCGCAGTTCGTCGTAGCGCAGGTGTGAGAATTTGAGTCGTTCTTCCAGTTCGGCCATCCGGGCGCGGCACTGTTGCAGTTTTTTTTGCCGCGATTGCTTTTCGATCTGGAATGCGGGGGACTGCCGGGCTTGCTGTGCGGCGGCTTCGGCCTGCCGGCGCGCGCGCCGCTCCCACAGTTCATCGCCGAACGCGGGCACAAAAGCAAACCCGATGGCGATGAGCAGCACCACTGCGCCCCAGATGACCCCTTTGACCATGTCACCTTGTTGGTGATTCGTATAAACAATGTAGCCTGCCCACACGACGCCGACCAGAATGATCACCTGGGCCAGAATACTAAACCAACCTACGTCGAGCATGCGCTCTTTGTAGCCGTAGCGCGTCGGTGTGACGGTGCGCCGGCGGTGATAAAAGGGGTAGGCTCTTTTGCGGATCGCATTATAGGTTTCGGTGTAAGCCTGGTTGATCGCTTCGATGGGCGAGGCGAGCAGGTCTTGCTCGATCTTTTTCAGTGCATCCAGTTCGTTTTCGATCCGTGGGATCTCGTTTTCCATCCATTGTGCTTCAAGGATGATCGTGCTTTTGTCTGCTTGCATTCAACACCTCGATGGTCCTTTGTGCCCGATCCGCCTGGGCTGCGAATCGTGGGGCCAGTTTAGGGGCACATTATACCGCACCTTGCCATAAAAGCAAAACATGTGGATGCCAAGACAGTTTGCGTGGATTTTACATTGACAGGCCGTTTTTTCTTTCGACTGGGGTAATGGCTCAACCAATTTTCCTGCAAGTTGTTCCTGGACATATTGACGAAATTTTTCGTTATTTTGGGTGCAAATGATTGTGCCGGGGCGCCCAAATTTCTGGGCCGGTGGGCAGGGGCAGATTGACAAAGGTTATGTTGTATGGTATCCTCTATTCGTGGGTAGGCGTGCTCTATTACAAATATCTCAAGAATGGCTTTGCTGAAAAAAGGTCATTTGTTCGTCAAGGTGTCTGACAAAGCTCTGTTGTTTCGCTGGTTAAGTGCAATTGGCAAAGCGCCAAGACACTCGACGTGCTAAACAATTTGGCTTGTCCGTCGTCCTCGACCTTTTTTTCAGCAAGCTCAAGAATGAATCCCAAGAACAAGGGTTCGTTCGTTGGTCGAGGGAAAAGGCGCTTGGGCGAAACGGCGAACCCGGTGCAGCGACGGTCATCGCTCCAGATCGAAATTTTTTATTCATTGATCACGCTTGGTTGCACGATGGTCTGGTCGGTGCTCAATGGCTGGCTGCTCTATTTTTACCTGCCGCCACAAGGTGAAGGGTCGGCTCTGGTTCCAGCTGCGCTCTATGGCGGGGTGGTATTGGTGGTTCGCGCCCTGAATGCCGTGTTTGCGATTTGGGTCGGGCACTGGTCGGACAGAATTCGCAGCCGTTGGGGCCGCCGCCTGCCTTTGATGTTTGCTTCGGCGCTGCCGCTGCTCCTCTTTTTCGTGCTCTTGTGGATGCCGCCGGTGCGCGGCGAGTCGGTATGGAATCTTGCTTACCTGGCCCTGATTTTGATTCTCTACAACGGCGCGTACAGCCTGAACCAGATTCCTTCTACCGCATTACTGCCCGAATTGGCCCTGACCGACCATCACCGGGTGCGCATGTCAGCCTGGTCGTCGAGTGCGTTCCTGCTGGGTTTTATCCTCGGCGCGCTGGCCGGGCCATTGATCGACCGGGTTGGGTATCTGATGATGGCCCTGATTTATGCCGGGGCCGCGCTGCCTATGTTTTACCTGCCTTTTGGGGTGCTGCGCGAGCGCCCGCGCCCGCCATTGACGGAGGCGGCGTCCAACTCGAACCTGTGGCGGTCGATGAAATCGATGTGGCGCAACCGTCCGTTTGTGGTGATGACTGCCACCGGGGCCTGCTATTGGGGAATCACCACGCTCATCCAGGCCACACTGCCCTACATTGTCACCGAAATCTGTCATCTCGGCGCCAGCGATGCGATTTATTTTTACGTTCCGGGCGTGCTGGCTTCACTGGCCTGCTACCCGTTGATCACCTGGCTGTCGAACCGGGTGGGCAAGTGGGCTGTCTTTGCCGGGTCGCTGTTTGCCTCGGCCCTGGTGCTGCCGGGCCTGCTGCTGATTGGTGACCGGTTTCCGTTAAGCCTGGGTGCGCAGGGCATTGTGTGGATGATCTTGCAATCGGTCGCTCTCTCTGGTATAACCATGCTGCCCTCCGCGTTTGGAGCCGAGATCGTTGACTATGACGAGCAGTTGACCGGACAACGCCGCGAAGGGCAGTACTATTCGGTCTGGGGGCTGCTCGATCATGTGGTCAACGGCGTGACTGCCGCCGCGCTGCCCTTGCTTCTTTCATTGGGCCGCAGCCGGTACGATCCCAATGGGCCGTTGGGCGTGCGAATGGTCGGTCTGTTGGGCGGCGCGTTGATGCTGTTCGGATTTTTCATTTTCCTCAATTACCCGCTGCGAAAATCGGAGAGCAAATGAACGCTGATGGGGTTGAACGGATTGCCGAACTGGAATGGGCCAACTATGCGGCCACTGCCGTGGTTGCCCGGTCGACGCCAGGGCTGGAATTGACCTTGCGTCCGGACGTGATCTTGAGCCGCAGCGAGGTTTTTCCCACGCCGGACACAAATCACGCCTGCCTGCTGCGGGCCACATCGCCGGACATCGACGCGCTGATCGACGAGGTGGTGGCCTATTATCGAGCCAGAGACCTGCCGCCGACGATCTTTGTCTCGCCGGCCTGCACGCCGCCCGACCTGGCCGCCCGCTTGCTGGCGCGCGGGTTCAGCCGCCACGAAGGGGCCGAGGCCTGGATGGTGCTGGACGATATATGGGCGATCGAGTTGCCCAGGCCGTCGCCGCAGATCGAGGTGCGCGAGATCGAGGCGGCCGAGGCGTTGACGGCGGCGCAGATGTTTATGACCGCTTTTGAGATGCCGCTCGACATGGCCCCCCTGATGGCCCAATTGATCGCACCATCGGTGGGGTTGGCCGGTGTACATCATTACCTGGCTTTTTCGGACGGCGAGCCGGTGGGCACGTGCTCGCTGATTTGTTACCAGACATTTGGCGTGCTGGGCAGTGCCGGGGTGGTCCCCTCGCAGCGCGGCAGCGGCACAGCAACCAACCTGACCGTGCGTGCCGTGCTCGACGCGCGGCAGGACGGTGTGCGGACGCTGATGCTGCAAACGGCAGCCGGCACGCTGTTGGAACGGTTTTTACGTATTTCTGGGTTCAAGACTGCATTCATACGGGTAGGTTATACGCTTTCATGAGCGCATTGGTCGAAACGGTCGACCTGCAAAAGACATACCAGACGAGCGAAGTCGTTTTTTATGCGCTGCGCCGGGTTTCCGTGCAGATCGAAACCGGCGACTTTGTCGCGATCATGGGACCTTCGGGCAGTGGCAAGTCAACGCTGCTGCATCTGGTCGGTGGGCTGGACCGCCCTTCGGCGGGGACGGTGCGTGTGGGCGAGCATTTGCTGCACACGATGAACGAAACCGAGTTGGCCCGTTTTCGCCGCCTCAACATTGGCTTTATCTTCCAGTTTTTCAATCTGGTCGACAACCTGACCGTGCAGGCCAATGTTGAGCTTCCGGCGCTGCTCCTTGAAAAAAAGAATAAAAAGGCTATTCGCCAGCAGTCGATGGCGCTGCTGGAACGGTTGGGCATCGCGGCCCAGGCGGCCAAGCATCCCTGGGAGATGTCTGGCGGGCAGCAGCAGCGGGTGGCGATTGCCCGCGCATTGATCAACAATCCTGCCTTGCTGCTCGCCGATGAGCCGACCGGAAACCTGGACAGCGCCAGCGGGCAGGATGTGCTGGCGATCTTGAGCGAGTTTCACGAGCTGGGCCAGACGATTTTGATGGTTACGCACGACGCACTGGCGGCCTCCAGGGCCAGGCGGGTGCTTTTTATCCGTGATGGGATGCTGGTCGATGAGCTGCCCGGCGGTGATGCGCAGCACATTGCCCAGCGGGTGACCGAGTTGCAGTAGCACGATGGACGCGATCTGGCAGAAAATCAAGGCCGACCTGGGCAGCCGCCGGGCGATCTCGGTGCTGATTGTGATCACAATCGTCGCCGCGTCGACGCTGCTCACGCTGGCGCTGGCGACACTGATGAATATGGGTGCGCCCTATGACCGCTCTTTCGAAATGTTGAACGGCGCGCATCTGTGGCTGTATTTTGATCGCCAATTGGTGCGCCGGCGCGACATCGAGCGGATCGAGGCGCTGCCCCAGGTGGTTCAGAGCACCGGCGTGCAGTACAGCGTGGGCAGCCGGGTGCGCATCGGTGATACGCGGGCCTGGGTCAGCCTGCGGGTGATCCCGGAGGGCGTCGAGCCGCAAGTGAACCGCTTGCTGGTCGAACAGGGGCGCACGATCCAGGCTGGCCGGTTTGAAGTGCTGGCCAGCAAGGACTTGAACGATCTGTATCGCCTGGCGGTGGACGACGTGATCGGTATCACCCGTGCGGATGGCAAGCAAGTCGAACTGCCGGTGACCGGCCTGGCTTTTAACCCGATGTGGGATACCTATCGCAACACGCAGCTGCCCTTTATTTATCTGTCTGAGGCGACGCTGCGCACGTTGTACCCGGATCGGGATAGCTGGGATTGGTCCGTTGGTTTGCGCCTGGCCGATCCAGAGTCGACGCAAGAGACGGTGGCCCAGATCGAGGCGCTGCTACGGCCAGATACGCTGGTTTCGCACACCGATTGGCACGATGTCAAGCGGGCGGCGGTTTTCGGGGCGCGGATCAATTTTGTTTTTTTGGGCGCGTTCAGCCTGTTTGCCATCCTGGCCGCGGTGTTGGTGATTGCCAACAATATCAGTTCGACTGTGCTGGCTCAGTTTCGACAGATCGGCATTCTCAAGGCCATCGGTTTTGCGCCGGGCCAGATTGTGCTCTTGTACGTGGGCGAGTACCTGGTTTTGGCGGCGATCGGCGCGCCGCTGGGTTTGGCGGCGGGCATCGCACTGTCGCCGCTGCCGCTCAAGAGCGTGGCCGCCTCGTTGAGCACGACCTTTCAGCCGCCCTGGAACGTGGCGCTGATGGCGATGATCTTGAGCGCTGTTCCGGTCATTGTGGTGCTTTCGACGCTGGCGTCGGCCTACCGGGGTGCGCGGGCCAACATCATCAAGTCGATTGCGGTGGGCGCCGAACCGCCGCGCAAGCGCCCCTCGCTGTTCGTGCGCCTGGCAGCGCGCCTGGGTTTGCCGATGACGCTGCATTTGGGGCTGAACGATGTGTTTGCCCGGCCTTTTCGCTCGTTTCTCACCGCGTTGAACCTGGCCCTGGGCGCGGTCAGTGTGGTGTTTGGCCTGACCTTGAGCGAAACGCTGGACACTTATCGCAACAATCCGTCGCTGTTGGGCGTCGTGTATGATGCTACGGTGACGCGCTCGCTGACCAGTGATGCTCAAGCCCGGCATCTGCTTGGCCGTTCGCCGGACATTGAGGCGTTTTACGGGCAGGTCATGGTCGATGTCAAGACCATCGATGGGCGTTCGTTTCAGGTGCGGGCGGTGGAGGGCGATCTGGCGGCTTTTCCCTTTCGCATCGAACAGGGGCGGCTTTTAGAGCCAGACAGCGATGAGGCCATCGCCGGGCAGGGGCTGTTGGACTGGTTGGGCCTCCGGGTGGGTGATTCGCTCTCGGTGGTGATCGATGGGCGGCGCGAGCGCTCGGTGACGTGGCGGATCGTCGGCCAATATCCCGAGCCGGTGAACACGGGCCAAATGCTGATGGTCAATCTGTCGTCGCTGGCTCGTTGGTTGCAAGATGCCGAACCGCGCGCTTATTATCTGAAATTGAGCGCGAATGCCGATACGGTGCGTTTGAAAAAACACCTGGAGCCGCGCCCGGATGCCGATCTGAATCTGGCGCTGGTGGGGCAGGCGATTCCGAGTGTGGTGGTTTATTTGCAGGTGGCGATTTTTGCCCTGGCCGCGGTGGTGATCGGTATTGCGCTGGTCAATGTGTTCAACACGTCGCTGCTGTCCGTGCAAGACCGGCTGCGCATGATCGGCATGCTCAAGACGGTGGGGATGACTCCCGCGCAGGTGATGGTCATGATCGGTGCGGCGGCGGGTTTTTTGGGCGTGTTGGCCGCACTGGTGGGCATTCCGGCCGGTTTTGTGTTGACGCGGGCGGTGCTGGCGGTTTTTTCTCAGGCCTATGGTTTCGGCCAGGTGCAGGTTTCGTTTCACCCACTGTATGTGCTGGGGCTGCTGCCGCTGATGGTAGGGGTGAGCGTGCTGGGCAGTTGGTTGCCCGGACGGCGTGCAGCCAGCGTGTCCATCGTCGATGTTTTGAGGCGCGAATGAGATGTCTAAATTTGTCAATGCGCTGTTTTGGGAGTTTGTGCAAAACCTGCCGGTGATTTTGTTTCTGGTCGCAGCATTGTGGCTGTGGGGGCAGCAGCGTCGCTGGCAGGCGGTGGGGTGCATCGTGACCGGTGCGCTGGTGGTGGCGTTGACCATTCGCTTTACCGAGCCGCTCAAGACCGGCTATCACGAACCGTGGAGCGTGACCGCGGTCAACGCGCTTGTCCTCAGCCTGATCGAGCCGCCGTTTGTGGCCTACCTGGCATCGCGCGCCCGCTGGAGCGGTTGGAAAACCGATCTGCTGTTGGGCGGCCTGGCCGGGGTGGGGATCGCCCTGGCGCAAGGGCTGGCCTCCCCGACTTCGCCGCTGATTGGTGTGATCTTGCACAGTGCGGCGTTGGGCATCGCTGGCGGGGTGATTTTGGTGGCGGTGCGGATGACCCAGGAGCGGTCGCTGCGGGTGGCGCTGGCCCAAGCGGTGCTGATCGCAGTGTGTATGACCCTGGTGATTGGGATTGTGGATTATACATATTTGATGTTTGTGTGAGCTATGAAACAACTTGCGCATCAGAGTAAAATTTTTCGGGTTGTGCTTATAGCTGCCGTCGTGTATGCGTTGTTGCGCTTGGCGGTGCAGGGTGTATACTTGGCGATGTTGTCTCAACCCGCCCTATTGCCCGATTGGGTGGGCGCCCAGACGAGCATCATTCCTGCCGATTTGCAAATCTATTTGAATGCGGCCAAGCATTTCCAGGCACGGCAGGATTTGTATTTAAAAGGCTCGTTGGAGCGATTGGAAGACCATTTTCCTTATGCCCCCTCGTTTGCTTTGGCATTTACGCCTTTTCTCTGGTTGTCGCCCATAGCGGTGACCATTGTCCATACTGTGCTTCACATCGCTGCTTATGCGCTGCTTTATGTCTGGTGGAAACGAATTTTTGAACGGTTGGCGCTTGAGCAGGTCAACCAGATATTGCCCTGGACGCTGCCGGTCTGGTTGCTTTTTTCTTCGTTCTGGACTGATCTGGGTTATCTGAACATTTATATTATTATGGCCTTGTTTGGTACGTGGTTTGTTGAAGCCGTTTTGAATGAGCGTTTGGGTTGGTCATTGTTGTGGTTGTCCGTGATTCTACAAATCAAGCCGCATTGGGCTTTTGCGCTTGCGGTGCCCTTGCTGTTGGGACGATATCGGTTCTTTTTCAAACTGCTGGCGTTATCGATTTTGATTTATGTGCTCATTGTGGGCATGACCATTGTAGTCGGTGGCTGGCCGTATGGTTGGCAGCAGCACATCGATTATGTCCAATTTCTGGCCCGCTTGAGCCGCGACTTTCCCTGGCGCGGGCCGGAACATGGCTTTTTGGGATACAATCATTCGATCAAGCAGATTGTTGTCTATTTGATGGGTGTTTCGTCCGACACACTAAGCCTGGCTACTGGGATCAAGGTGCTGCTTCTTGTGCCGTTGGCTTTGACGGCGCTGCGTTATCTGTTTCGTCCATTGAATCAAGCCGGGCGAGATGTGCCCAGGTTGGCTCTGGACATAGCTTTTGTCTGTTATCTGGGGGCCTTTATCTGGCTGGATATGGTGTGGGAAGTATCGTTGGGTATGCCCCTTTTCGCTTATTTATTGGGTACATCAAGTCATCGCTTTGAAAAATGGTTGATTTGCGCTGCATTTCTGCCCTATGCTTTGCTCGATCCGCTGCGGGTAGGCGGTTTTGTTGTGGGGGGCATGAAGGTGATTTTACCCGGCCCGTATGTGGCTACTGACCCGGCCATTTACGTGCCGCTGATCATGGTCGTCATTTTGGTCTTTTATGCCTTGCTGATCAAGCGGCTGTGGCGGCTGCCGCAGGTTCAAGGAGCGCAGACGTGATGGATTGGCCGACGTTCCGCGATTTGCCTGCCGCACAGGTGGCTGACCTGGTGCGTCAGCACGGGCCCAAGGTGTGCGTGTTTCCGATCAACGGCACCCGGCGCTGGTTCATGCTGGAGCATCCCAACCCGGCGGATGATTGGATGGCGGCCTATTTCGAGATCGCCGGCCGAAGGCATGTCGAATTGTACAAACTGTGCTTTGATCACGGCCTGGACACGCTGCTGACGCCTATCTTTGGGCCGGAACTGTTGGAACGCGGGCCGGACTACCAGCGTATGATGGTTCCGGCGCTGCTGTGGTTTGCACAAAATCGACATTTTGTCGATTTCTATGCTGCGTATGATGTGCGTGTGCGTGTCTATGGCGATACGGAACGATACCTGAAAAATACGCCTTACGAACCGGCGTTGGCCGCATACGCAGATATGGCACAGCAAACAGCATCGCACAAGACTTTTCGCCTCTTTTTTGGTGTTTGCGCGCACGATGCGGCTGAAACCGTCGCCGCGTTTGGCGTTCATTTCTATCAGCAGTATGGACGGCTGCCCAACAAACGCGAAATCGTTGAGGCCTATTATGGCGAATGGGTTGCGTCGGTCGATTTGTTCATTGGTTTTGACCGCCCGGCAGCGTTTGATATGCCGTTGGTTGCCACCGGCCGCGAAGACCTTTATTTCACGGTCAGCCCATCACCATATATGGATGAGTATACGCTGCGCGCAATTTTGTACGATCACCTGTTCGCCAGAAAAGTCAGTGAGCAGTATGAGGATGCGGCGGCGCGGCGCGCGATGGGCGAGTTTTATGCGTTGAACCGCCATCATGTTTTGGGGATTGGGCGACAGGCCGCGAGCGGCAGTTTCTGGTATCCGCTGCCGCAGGTGCATTTGCTGCCGACGATGGGTGCCGATTTCTAGTTTTTTTACAGGGGACCATTGTGGATTACATTCAAGAAGCTAAAGATATGGTCAAAAATCTCGATCAGCGTATGAATCCCAGCACGTATGACATTGGCTGGATGGCCCGTTTGCGCGGCGATGACGGTGGGCCTCGCTGGCCGCATTTGATCGATTGGCTGCTTGAAACCCAACGGGGCGACGGCAGTTGGGGCGGCCAGATCGAGTATTATCACGACCGTATCATCTGCACTCTGTCGGCCATGATCGCTTTGCGAATGAACGGACACAGCGCCCAAGCGCGGGCGTCCATCCGCCGGGCCGAGCATTATGTGTGGAACCATCTGCACCTGCTGCGCCGAGACCCGTTCGAGTTGGTTGGGTTCGAGCTGATTGTCCCCGAATTGTTGGTCGAGGCGCAGGCATTGAATCTCGATGTACCTACCCATACGTGTGGATACAGCGAAATCCAAATGGAAAAGCTAAAACTGATTCCGTCCGAAATGCTTTACTCGCCTCGGATTTCGACGGTTCATTCTCTAGAATTTTTGGGGCGTTCGGCAAATGTGGACAGACTGGAAAAAATGATCTTTGAGAATGGCTCGTTGGGCAATTCACCGGCTACGACCGCGTATTATTTGTTGCTGCGTGGCCGTGATGAGCGAGCAATCAGGTATTTAGAAGCTGTTCAAAGCCATTTAGGACATACGATCGTTGTGTATCCATTTCGGACCTTCGAGTTGACGTGGGTTTTGAACAATCTGATGTTTAGCGGCTTACCCATCACCGAGTTTGCGAGTGAATCAATATGGGAAAAACTTGGCCTGGAACTTGGTATGGGCGGAGTAGGAGCCGATCCAGAATTTGGCATTCCTGACGGGGATACAACAGCGGTCTGCTGTAGATTGTTGCGCAGTGCTGGCTATCCCTTGTCGCCCGATGTGTTGTCCCAGTTTCAAAATCCACAAACCCGTATTTTTCGGACATATCAATACGAGCGAAATACAAGTATCAGTACCAACATTCACGCTCTGGATGCTCTACAACTGATGCCCGATTATCCGGACCGCGAGCTGGTTCGTGAAAAAATAGTTCTGATGCTTCTCGATAGTCGGATGTTTAAAATGTACTGGACTGACAAATGGCATGCATCTCCTTATTATGTCACTTCACATGCATTGATTGCGTTGTTGAAAGAACAGGCCTATCTGGCTCATGCATGCTACCATACCGTTGAATGGCTGTTACACACACAATATGACGATGGTTCATGGGGGTTTTTTCAAAAGGGTACGGTCGAAGAAACGGCCTATGTGCTCACTATACTCTTGCATTATCATCAATACAGACCATTGGATAAATCTGTGCTGCGTCGTGGGGCAGAATTTTTGATGCGTGAATATCAAAGCCAATCGAGTTACCCGGCCCTTTGGATTGAAAAGTGTTTGTATGCACCGGGAGACATTATTCGTTCTGCCATTTTGTCTGCGCTGATTTTGTATGATAGGATATTTGGGAATATTCTATGAGTAAAAACCTTATGCGCATAATGACCCGATTGTTGAGTGTCTCTTCAACTGATCCAGATGATGCTCGCCGCCGTCAACTGCTCAGCATCTTGTTGTTGGGGCTGATGCTGATTGCTAGTGTGGGTCTGATTGCATTGACGACGGCAAGTTTATTTGGTACCAATGGCACCCAAGATATGCCTCGCCTTTTTTATGCTTTCGGAGGCGCTCTCCTCGGCTTTGTCCTCCTTTTCCTGATCAACCGCTATGTGTCCGGCGTGTTGGCTGGCGCCTTGTTTGTGATCTTTTTGACTATCGTCATCGGCCTGTCCGATACTCCTGAACAGGTTGTAGAGGGCCGCACGTTGTTTTTGTTTGCCATCCCCATCCTGGTGTCCAGTGTGGTGCTGCCTTCCTGGGCCAGTTTTGTGGCGGCTGTTTTCTGCAGCGTTGTTATCTCATTTCTCGGTATGAGTATTCGCCCAGGTTATGTTCCCCCCTTTCCTTCCATGTTTGGCTTTTTCGCCATCGCCCTGGTGTCCTGGATCGCTGCGCGCAGCCTGGAGCAAGCGCTGAACGAAGTACGCGAGATCAACCGCAACCTGGACCGCCTCGTCGAGGAGCGCACCCGCGAACTGGCCGAAGCGCTCAGCGAAAACCGAGCCGTCCTGAACAGCATCGCCGACGGCGTGATCGTCTTTAACACCGACGGTCGCGCCGCCGTCGCCAACCCGGCCATCACCGCCCTGCTCTCTCGCCCGGCCGATACGCTCATCGGGCGCACCCTGGATGCGCTGATGGGACAGGATGTCGCCGCGGAAGACCGTGCACTGATGCTGCGCCTGCTGCGCGGCGACTCGACCATCGCCCCGACGTTCAAGCTCGAATGGGGGCGCAAGACCCTCTCGGTGAGCTGCGCGCCGGTGTGGGTTGAATCGGGGCAGATCAGCGGCACCGTGACCGTCTTTCGCGATTTTACCCGTGAGGCCGAGCTGGACCGCATGAAAAGCGCGTTTGTATCGATGGTCTCGCACGAACTGCGCACGCCGCTCAATGCCGTTTTGGGCTACGCCGATATGCTCAAGGAAAACGTGTATGGGGTGTTGAACGATCAGCAGAGCGAGGTCATGCAGCGGATCATCGCCAACACCAACCGCCAGTTGAGTCTGGTCAACGATCTGCTCGACCGCGCCCAGATCGAAGCCGGCACCCTGTCTTTCAATTACAACCCACTCAACCCGGCCGACCTGATGCGCGACATGCACGCGACCATGATCGTGCTGGCCAGCGCCAAAGGCTTGATGCTCGACTGCCGTCTGGCCCCCGATCTACCGGCTACCGTCTTCGGCGACGCGCAACGCCTGCACCAGATTTTGATCAACCTGGTCAACAATGCCATCAAATTCACCGACCGGGGTATGATCACCGTCGAGATGTTTGCTGCCAACGGGGGTATGTGGGGCGTCCGTGTCACCGATACCGGCTCTGGAATCCCCGATGATGCATACGAGTACATCTTTGAACCTTTCCGCCGTGTCGACGGCCTGGTGACGCGCAAGCACAGTGGGGCCGGGTTAGGGCTGTCCATCGTCAAACAACTCGTCGAATTGATGGGCGGCTCGATCAACTTGTCCAGCCAATTAGGCTCTGGAAGCGTCTTTACACTCATGTTACCTATAGAACCCGCTCAAAATGCGGTAGTCCCCCTCTTGAGTGTTGTTGAGAAATGAGGTAAGATCAGCATATCG
>CAYRXM010000018.1:35285-43673 GCA_964428175.1 uncultured Anaerolineae bacterium | reverse complement strand
GCGTTTCAGATGTTGGAACTCGATGGATTTCCCTAAAAGTGTCCGGTAGTGAAGTTCCAGATAGGCCATCCCACCTTCTGCCACAGTTGAACGATATAAGCACCTATCGCTTTCTCTTGCACCAGGATATAGTGGCCTTGCATAGAAGGAATTGGGAACAGTGATGGCACTGGTGTATGCATTGGCGTGGGCGTACTTGTGGGCGTCTTTGTCGGAGGCCGCGGCGTGTTTGTAGGCAACGGCGTGAGTGTGGGTCTGCGGGTCGACGTCGGCATGCGTGTACGGGTCGATGTCGCTACGGGTGTCGCTGTCTCGGTAGGTTGTGCTGTAGCCGTAGATGTGCCGGTCGGTGTGCTTGTATTTGTCCAAATAACCGTAGGAGAGTCTGTGATGGTTGAAGTCAGCGTTGAAACTTGAGTCGGCGTTTGGCGAACCGTGCTACAGGCGGATATAGCAGCGATGAGAACCAAACTCGCCAGCCAAAAGGCTCGATTCGCAATCGACGAACGTGTTTGAACAGTCTGGAATCTATTCATTCCCTATGGCCTACAAAGCATAACACTATCTTTGACTGTCTACGCGATTAAGAATAACACAAAGAGGAAAGGCTGTCAAAAAAGTCAGGTTACAATCCAGACTTGGCCGGACGCAAAAACTGTGGTAAAACATCCGCACAACCTGCTTGACGCTGGTCAAGCCTGCGAAAGAGGCATTTCTATGACCCAGGCATCCCGCCAATTCCAGGTCTTTGCCAAACCGATCGGCCCCGCGTGCAACCTGGGCTGCCATTACTGCTATTACCTGCCCAAGCAGGCGCTCTGGGGGCCCGGCGAGCCGTTGCGCATGCCCGACGATGTCCTGGAAACGTACATCGCGCAGCACATCGCCGCCTGTCCCGATCCCGAAATCCGGTTCTCCTGGCACGGCGGGGAGCCGTGCCTGCTGGGGCTGGATTATTTCCAAAAAATCGTCGCCTTGCAGCGCAAGTACTGCCCGCCGGGTCGGCGCGTCGCCAACGGCATCCAGACCAACGGCACGCTGCTCGACGAGGCGTGGGGCCGCTTTCTGGCCGCAGAAGGCTTTGCGGTGGGGATCAGCCTGGACGGCCCGCCGGCGCTGCACGACCTGCACCGCGTCACCCGCGACGGCCGGCCCACCTGCGCACAGGCGCTGCGCGGATACCGGCTCTTGCAGCGATGCCGGGTGTCGAGCGAAATCCTGTGCGTGGTCAACGCCGACAACGTCCGTCAGCCCCTGGAGGTGTACCGTTTTTTCAAGCAGCTTGGCGCTCAATACCTGACCTTTTTGCCCTTGGTCGAGCCACAGCCCGACGCTGAGGGCGGCGTCAGCCCGCGCACCGTGCCGCCTGAGGCGTTCGGCGCGTTTCTGTGTGCGATTTTCGATGAGTGGAAGAGCCAGGACATCGGCCGGATCAAGGTGCAAATCTTTGAGGAGGCGGCCCGGACGGCCTTTGGTCAACCACACACGCTGTGCGTCTTGAGCCCAAGCTGCGGCAACGTGCCCGTGGTCGAGCACAACGGCGATTTTTACTCCTGCGACCATTTCGTCGACGCGGCGCACCGCCTGGGCAACATCCTGGACACGCCCCTGGTCGATCTGCTGGAAAGTCCGGCGCAGCGCGCCTTTGGTCAGGCCAAACTGGACGGCCTGCCCGGCGCGTGCCAGAGTTGCGAGGTTCTGGAGATGTGCAACGGGGGCTGTCCCAAAGACCGCTTCTGCCGGACAGCAGACGGCGAGCCCGGGCTGAACTATTTGTGCGCCGGGTACCGGCAGTTTTTTACCCACTGCCGGCCCTTTGTCGACGCGGTCGCTGCCGTATGGCGTCAACAACAGGCCGAACCGCCCTCAGCGGGCCACAAACCGGGCCGCAACGATCCGTGCCCGTGCGGCAGCGGCAAAAAGTACAAAAAGTGCTGCATGAACAAAGGAGGAGTCTGCTGAAAAAGTCCTTTTTCAGCCACAGAGATCACCGAGATCACAGAGCCATAAAACCCCGTTTAATACCCCAGATTTTCAAAGGGAGTCGTAAATCTCGGAGACCTCTGTGTCCTCTGTGGCAACCCGGGTTTTTCAGCGCTCTTTGAGGGAAGCCTATTCGAGCCTGGCCTTGAAAAAGGCAATCGTCCGCTCCCAGGCCAACTGCGCCGCCTGCGGGTGGTAGCGGGGACTGGTGTCGTTGTTGAAGGCGTGCTGCGCCCCTTCATAAACATACATCACAAACGGGATCGCCGCCTGCTCGAGCGCCTGCCTGAAGGCCGGGATGCCGGCGTTGATCCGCTCGTCGTCGCCGGCATAGTGGATCAGCATCGCCGCCTTGATTTGGGGCACATCCTGCGCGTCGGGCTGGCGGCCATAGTAGGGCACTGCGGCCAGCAAATCGGGCGCATGCACGGCGACCTGGTTGGTCATCCCGCCGCCCCAGCAAAACCCCGTGCAGCCCACTTTGCCCGTCGACAGCGGGTGCGTTTGCAGGTACTGCACCGCGGCGACAAAATCCTGCACCGTCGCCGCCGGATCAAGCTGGCCGATCAACTCCCTGGCCCGGTCTTCGTCTTCCGGCGTCCCGCCCAGGGGCGACAGCGCATCGGGCGCGAGGGCCATAAACCCTTCGGCGGCGACGCGCCGGGCGACATCCTGGATGTGCGGCTGCAAGCCCCGGTTTTCGTGGATGACGATTACGGCGGGGCATTTCGCCGCTCCTTTTGGTCGGGCCAGGTAAGCGCGGATCGGGCCCGTTTCACCGGGATACGTAATGTTTTGCAGATCAAGATCGAACTCATTCACGTCTGACATTTTTCCATCCTTTCACTTTTTCTCGCTCGCCCCACATCGAGTGTGGATGCGCTAAAAGGAGCCTTATCCCAAAATGACACTTGTGGCAACGAGATCGAAGTCTACAACAAACAGGCTGTAGGTGTCTAGTAATCAGTCGAACTGAAACGAACTGATCGCGTGGTAATATGCATCCATCTCACGGATACCGGCAAAGTCGCACTGAACACCCGCCGTGATATCGAAAATGTAGATGTTCTCTCCATATTTGAATACGGTTTGAGTGCCCCACCGTGCCATTCCTCCATAACAATACTTGATGGTAATTGCTTCCACCGTCGAACTCACGATATCTACGTCTCTAGAGATGATTTTCCAGTATTCATCTATCTCGTCTATTTCCTGAACCATCCGGTCAAAGTATTCTTCCAAATCTAATCCTTCTGCAGATCGGATGACCAGCACACCTCGTGCCCCAATCTTGATTTCTATTTGGTCAGAAAGTACCCATACATAAGTACCACATCGATCCTTGTCTTTGTCTATGCCTTTATCTTTGTCTCGATCATAGATAGCCGGATATTCAAAACTGAACCCATATTCCTCGTTCCGATACGTTTTCCAGCCGGATGGTGGAGTAGGTATTGGTGTGCTCGAGGCTGTTGCTATCGGCGTCGGTGTTCGTATCGGACGTGGTGTCCATGTTGGCGGAGGCGTCCGTGTTGGTAGCAAAATGCTCATAGGCGTTCGGGTTGGGATATCCGTTTGCGTTGCTGCCCCAGTGAATGTTGCAGTAGCTGCTGATGTACTAGACATGGGCGTGCTCGTCAAGGTTTGCGTCTGAATAACCGTGGGCGTTTGTGAAATCACGCCACAAGCAGATATGATAATAGTGAGACCCAAGCTCATTAGCACAAGGAGCCGATTCGCGATTGACGAACATGTGTGAACAGTCTGGAATCTACTCATTTCCTATGACCCGCAAGGTGTAACACTATGACTGTCTACGCGCTCAAGCATAACACAAAGGCGGGAGGCTGTCAACAAAAAAGGCGGGCCATTTGCCCGCCTTGACGCCCCCAACGCGACTCGAACACGTAACCGACTGCTTAGAAGGCAGTTGCTCTATCCATTGAGCTATGGGGGCACATTATGTCCTCACCGGACACGCTCCCATTTTACCACCCAACATCGAAAACCGCAAGGCCGACTTGCTATGCAAGACTTGCCCTCTCAACTGAGCGTGGTATAATAGACATTATCGGGAATAATCTTGGACAGGATTTACAGGATGAACAAGCTGCTCTCCTATCATTTTTATCCTGTAAATCTTGTCAATCCTGTCTGTTTTTTGAGTCAGGCTTGATTTCCGACAAGCTCTAATTCCGCCACATTCAACTCGACGCAGCAGAGGCACTGTGAACGAAAGGCAAACCCGCATCCCCTTTTCGACCATCCTCCCGGCGCTGACCTTTGTTGCCGGGCTGGACACGCTTTACCTGCTCGGCGGGTGGCAGTTGCGCGAGTGGATCAAGGTCAACGCGATGCTGTGGGCGGTGGCGATGGTCGTGCTGGTGCTGTTTGCACTGCTCCGGCTCAAGATACCTCTGCGCGCGTTGGGGTTTCGTGCCCACAAGGCCGGCCTGTTTGTGCTCCTCGGCCTGGGCGTGGGCATCGCCTGGCGGCTGGCCGACCTGGCTTTTACCAGCCTGTTCTTCACCTCCATCCACATCGGCGGAAACGGCGACACAGGCAGCGACGTTCACTGGTTGAGCCTGCTCAACGGATTGCTGGTCGTGCCGCTGATCGAAGAGACCTTTTTCCGCGGCTTTTTGCAGACCGGGCTGGAAGACAAGATCGGCCCGCGCAGTGCGGTGCTGGCCCAGGCCCTGCTCTTTGCGCTCTACCCCACTCACCTGGGCCAGAGCAGCTTTCGGCTGGCGCTGTTCCTGGTCTTTAGCCTGGTTTCCGGCTGGCTGTACCGTAAAACCCGCTCGATCTGGGTTATATTGAGCGCGCACGGCATCGCCAACGCCCTGCCGACGCTGGTGAGCCTGATCGATGGATGGTGGTAGAACGCCGGCCAGACGTCTTCGATCCGGCGGTCGGCAGTCAGTGGTCAAACATACATTTTGAGGAGGCAGCATGATTTTTGGCACCCAAACACGTCTGCGGCGCATCGAGCGCGCCGACATTCCCACTTTTGTGCGCTGGTTTAGCGATCCCGAGGTGCGCCAGTTTTTGATGATCAATCGCCCCATTTCGCTGGCCCAGGAAGAACAGTGGTTTGAACACAAGCTCAACGACAAAGACAGCGAGCTTTATGCCATCGAGATCGCCCAGGGCGACGAGATCGGCACGCACATCGGCAACATCGAGTTGATGAGCATCGACTGGATCAACCGCAGCGCCGAACTGGGCATCGTGATCGGCGAAAAGGCCTACTGGAGCCGGGGCTATGGCTCGGACGCAATCCGCACGCTGCTCGGCTTTGGCTTTCATGACCTGAACCTGCACCGCATCTTTTTGCGCGTCCACTCGGACAACCCGCGCGGCATTCGCGCCTACGAAAAGTGCGGCTTTCAGCACGAAGGTCGCCAACGTGAGGCAATGTTCAAAAACGGGCGCTACTATGACAATTTGCTCATGGCCGTCTTGAGCACCGAATTCTCGTAGGAATGCGCCGGTTTAGCATGCCCAGGCAATACCCCACACTGGATGAGGAAAAAACACTGTACGAGGCCGGACACACGCTGCTCGCCGGCCTCGACGAGGCCGGTCGCGGCGCGTGGGCCGGGCCGGTTGCGGCGGCGGCGGTTATCTTGCCGCTCGAACTCGATGCAGTCGGTCGAGTTCGAGACGCCCCCCGCCTATGCGAAAAACTGGCCGGCGTGTGCGACTCGAAACTGTGTACACCCCGCCAGCGTGAAGCGCTGTACGACCTGATCTGCGAAACGGCGCTGGCCTGGGGCGTCTCGCTGGTGCCCGCCACGCGCATCGACGAGATCGGCATCGTCCCGGCCACGCGACAGGCCATGAGCCAGGCGCTTGCCCAACTCGATCCGGGGCCAACCGCCCTGTTGATCGATTACCTGCGGCTGCCGGCGATCCACCTGCCCCAGCGGTCGATTGTCAAGGGCGACCTGAAAAGCCTATCCATCGCCGCGGCATCGATCATCGCCAAGGTCACCCGCGACCGCGAAATGGTCCGGATCGACGCGCTGTACCCCGGCTACGGTCTAGCCCGGCACAAGGGCTACGGCACTCCAGCCCACCGGGCGGCGCTGGATCAACTCGGCCCATCGTCGATCCACCGCCGATCTTTTGCGCCGATCGCGGTGATGGGCTAATCGTAAGGGCGAAGCATCCCAAGACAGAACCTGCTGATCGAACCCGACTCTGCTGTCCGAGCGGTTTAGTCGATGAACCATATACAAGGGATGCTTCGCCCCTACTGCACAAAGGAGTTCTTTTATGAGCAACCTGATCATCGGCCCGACGTTTGAAGAAATGCTGCACCCCGGCCAAATCGACCCGCAGGTGCGCGCGCGGGCGCTGCACATGAAAACGCAAGACCCGCTCGATCCGATCAACCTGTTCAACATCACCTGGCGCGATGCCGACAACCGCATCTACTACGAGGTACTGCCGTCCGAACTGACCGGCGTCGACGCGCCGATTGTGGTACTGTACGCCAAGGATTTTCCCACCGGCAGCCACAAGGTCGGCGCGACCTACTCGGTGCTGGTCGAAAAAGAGCTGTCCGGCGAAGTCGATCCGCGCATCCACCGCCTGGTCTGGCCTTCCACCGGCAATTACGGCATCGGCGGCGCCTGGGTCGGCTGCCGCATGAATTTCGACTCGATCGTGATTTTGCCCGAAGAAATGAGCCGCGAGCGGTTCGAGTTGGTGCGCAGCTATGGCGCGTCGCTGGTGCTCACGCCGGGCTGCGAATCGAACGTCAAAGAAATTTACGACAAAAGTAAGGCTATTTACGCAGCAGATCCGGCGCGCGTGCGCATCCTCAACCAGTTCGAGGTGATGGGCAATTACCGCTTTCACTATCACGTCACCGGCAACACCTTGATCGAACTGGCCGCCGAACTGGAACAAAAAGGCATCGGCGATGGCCAGATCGCCGCCTACACCTCGGCGATGGGGTCGGCGGGCACGATCGCTGCCGGCGACCGGCTCAAGCAAGAATGGCCCGAACACAAAATCATCGGCCTGGAGCCGATCCAGTGTCCCACCCTGTACTGGAACGGCTACGGTGGGCACGACATCCAGGGCATCGGCGACAAACACGTGACCTGGATCCACAACGTGATGAACATGGACGCCATGATGTGCATCGACGACATCGAGTCCAAGATGGGCCTGCAACTGCTCACCGAGGAGGCCGGCTGGCGGACGATGATCGACCGCTACGGCGTGCCTGAGGCCAGCGTGCGCCGCATGAGCGAGATTTTCGGCATCAGCGGGGTGTGCAACGTGCTCGGCGCAATCAAGGCGGCCAAATTCTACGGGTTCGGGCCAAACGACGTGATTGCTACGGTCTGCACCGACGCCATCGACCGCTACCACTCGGTGATGGCGCAGATGAGCGCCACCTATGGCAAGATGGATGAAACCGAAGCTGCGGTGCGCCTGGTCAGCATTTTCCAGCGCCAAAAGCTGGACTGGATTCAGGAGGGCACGCGCGAGGTGCGCAATCGCTGGCACAACCTCAAGTATTACACCTGGGTCGAACAGCAGGGCAAGACGGTCGAGGAATTGAACGCACAGCGCGGGCAGGATTACTGGCAGGCCGAACAGGCGCGGGTGAGCGAGATCGACCGAATGATCCTGGCCGCACGGGATGCATAGGGACGAGGCATCCCGTGTAGATGGCTCGTTGATCTGGATATCGGGATGCCTCGCCGCTACCTCAAACCCATAGTTTGTCAAACCATGGGTTTGTAGGCCACAAACACCATCTGGTGGCTGTCGGCCTCATAGGGGTCGAGGTCATACGAGCCATACACCTCATCGATGACGAACCCGGCCGCGGCGAGCAGATGCTCCATCTCGTAGCGATAGACAAAGCGCACTTCGGTCTGCGCCAGCGTGCGCGCGATCTGTGCAGGCTGGACGTTCTGCGGTGACAAGACCTGATCGTAAATCAGCGTCAGGCATTGGGTCTGCGCGGCGAGATCGGTTTGTGCGTTCTGAAAGCACCAGATTTCCGCGCCCTCTGGCGAAGCAAACTGGCTGCGCAGGATCAGCTGCCCGTCCAGTGTAGGGACAAACACAGTATGCGGGTTGGGCACGTCGACGATCAAAAAGCCACCGGGCAGCAGAACATCATAGAGATTCTTGAGTGCGGCGCGCTGGGCCTCGACGGTGGTCAGGTGCAGAAACCCGTTGAGTGCGAACAGCGCCATCGCAAACGGCTCATCCAGCGCCAGCGCGGCCACATCCTGCTCGATCCACCGCACCCGCCCAGTCAGGCCCAACTCGGCGGCCTGGGCGCGAGCCAGGGCGAGCATGGCCGGCGAATGGTCGATGCCGGTCACGGCGATGCCGTCGGCGGCCAATGCCAGGGCCACCCGCCCG
>CAYRXM010000018.1:0-35275 GCA_964428175.1 uncultured Anaerolineae bacterium | reverse complement strand
TGGAGTTCAGACGTGTGCTCTTCCGATCTAGGGCCACCCGCCCGGAGCCGCAGCCCACGTCGAGCACGGGTGCAGCGCTGCCATCGGCAACGCAGCGCCGGGCAAAATTGCGATACAAGACGAGATCGTCGGCAAAATCCCGATGCTCCCAATGATAAAGCTGCGCAAAACTATCGTAATCGCTCATTTTTCGCTTATCCATCTAAAAGGATCGCCATGCAACTCGACAAGCGCATCTATACTCAAACCGTCGCCGTGCTCGTGGTCGCCACACTGACCTACTGTCTGGGCGAGTACCACACCCTTTTTAGCGAGCCGGCCTGGAACAATGTCGTCTTTTACCTGGCCATCCCGCTGCTGACCATTTTGCTGCTGCGCCAGAACCCGCTGCATTGGGGTCTGGGCCTCGGCGACCGCAAATGGACGTTGGGAGTGATACTGGTCGGCGCGGTGGGCGTGGCGTTGACGTTGATCCTTTTCTCCTTCTCCCCGGCAATGCGCGATTATTACCGGCCCATGCGCCCCGCGCCGGGCGAATTCTGGGGCTGGTTCGGGCTGGTGACGGTCGAGCTGTTCACCTGGGAATTCATCTGGCGCGGGTTCATGCTCTTTGGCCTCGAACCGGGCCTGGGCGAGTTTGCCGTGTACGTGCAGATGGTGCCTTTTGCCATTGCCCACCTGGGCAAGCCGGAGATCGAAACGCTGACCAGCATCGTGGGCGGAATTTTGCTCGGCTACATCATCCGCAAGTGCCGCTCGTTCTGGCCGGCATTTTTGCTGCACCTGGGGCTGTACGCCGGCGTGCACTTTATATAAACAAAAAACAGGGGAAAGCATTGTGTCTTTCCCCTGTCGATGGCAGCAAGAGTTCTTACTCGTCGAAATCCTCTTCTTCTTCTTCCTTGGCCCGTGAAACCACTTCGACCTGCCCGGCAGCGTCGACCACGCTCACAACCTCTTCTTCTTCCTCTTCCTCTTCTTCCACAATTGGCGTCTGTCGCGCAATCAGTTCATCTGCGGGCGTCAAAATCTTGATCGTGTCCGGCACCACCAGGTCGCCGACCAGGATATGATCGTCCATATCGACCAATTTGCCCAAATCCACGTCGATGCCCTGCAAGATGTCACCCGGCAGACATTCGATCTCGACCGAGTTCAAGACGTGCAGCAAGGTGGCCTGCCCCGTGTCCACCAGATGAGCCTCACCGATCAGGTTCAGGTTCACCTCGACGCGCACTTTTTCCGCCATATCGACTTCGAAAAACTCGACGTGCAGCAGCCGGTCGGAAATAAAATCGCGCTGCACTTCGCGGGCGAGGACCATTCGCGGCGCGGCCTCGCCTTCGACCTTGAGTGCAACCAACTGCCCGCTGGCCTTGAGCAAAGCACGCTTGGTGTCAAACTCGACCGCCTTGATGTTCATCGGTTTGGTCTTTTTACCATATACAACCATTGGCACCAGGCCCTGATTGCGCAATGTTTTGACTTGCTTGCCAATTACCGCACGCGGGCTGGCCAAAATTTCAACCTGTTCCATCTCGATCTATCTCCTCTGGATTGTGATTTTGCCTGTATCCGGTCTATTGCGAGGGCCACACTTTTGATTTATCCTCACTCACAATAACCGCACTATTTTAGTCCATTTTGCGTTTTTCGTCAAACTGAATTAGAGATAGCGTATGTTTGTCCGCACCGGCGCCGGGCACACCCTCAACGAAATTCTTGCCCAAAAACCAACCATCTTGACGGATAGGTCCTATCCGGCCAGCGCTTTGGCCTGCTCGATCCAGCTTTGCAGGTCGATCTTTTGCCAGGGCTTGACCTGCAAAAGGGTGCGCAGGCGCTCCGGCGTCGACTCGCCCAGTTCGGCAAACGTGTTGACGCCCGCTTCGCGCAGCCTGGTTTGATAGACGCGCCCGATGCCCTTGACCGCGGTCAGATCGTCGGGGTGTTTGGCCGCATAGCGGGCAAATTCGGCCTGCACCTGATCGATTTGAGCGTCTTTCTGGGCCAGCCGGTCCAGCAAATCATCGATGTCCTTTTGCCGGCTGGCCAGCGCATCCTTGACCTGGGCAATCAACTCGGCAATCTGCGAGTCGGACACAGCCTCACGTGGCGCGACCTCACGCACGCCGGCCTGGCTCATTTCGGCCTCACTCTGCCGGGCGTCGAGATACCACTCGGCCAGCCAGCCGGCCAGGAAACCGACCACCAGCACAGGAAGGGCCAGAAACGCAAATCCATTCAACCCGGACACAAACGCCCCGACCAGCAAGCCGGTCACAAAGCCTACCACCAGCAATGCCGTCAACAGGATCGTCGTCACATTCATCCGCATCTTGAACCTCCTGTGATTGGTCGGTGCGCGCCTGTCAGCCCACACCCGTCGTCCAGATCAATCCTTCCCAGCCCACAACCTGCCCTTCACGGTCGCGCACCGGCACGTCCATCTCGCGCACCTGGCCGATCGAGCCATCCTTACGAACCAGGCGATACGCGCACTCGCCTCTAGACTCGCCAGCCAGCACCTGCCCGTGCAGTGCATCGACCGCGGCGCGATCGTCGGGGAAGACAAGGTTTTGCCACACCTCTGCGTGCGCGAGCAGCGCTTCGGCGTCATATCCGGTCAATGCGCCGGCCGCAAGACGCACAGACACGATCTGTCCCGCCTTATCCGCGCGATACAGCATCGCCTGGGCGCGGACCGCCCATTCGTCCAGGTGCTGGTGCGATTCGAACAGCGCGGTAAATTGACGAACTTTATCAACCATAACGCCTATCTGGCGGCCAATGGCTTCTAGCAAGGACAAGGTCTGCACCGAAAATCCGTGCGGCCTGGCATCCTGGGCAACCATCACACCGACCACCCGCCTGTGTGACAAGAGTGGCACCCAGACACACCCGCTTGAATTCGCACCGGTAGAAGCGTCGGGCACGATTGTCTTGGACAGAGCCACCACCTGATGTGCGGTCAAATCATCGCGCACCGAGATGGCATCAAGCTGGGCCGCCTCTTGAGGATCAAGACCGCGTTGAACGTACAATCCAAGCTGGCGTCCCGGCTCGTCGAGCAGCAAAATTGCGACCGACTTGAGATCAAACAGCGCCAACATGACATCGATGGCCGACTTGAGAGACTGCTCCAGGTCGCACGATGCACTGGTCGCCAGCAGCACCTGGTTCAGGATAGCCATATCGTCGGCGCGGTCGCGCGCTTCGTGATACAGGTGTGCGTTGGCTACGGCGCTGGCGATATGCTGCGCAAAGGCCACCGCCACGCCGATCTCTTGCGACGAAAACGCATCCAGGCGATAGCGGTCGATGCTGACCTGGCCGATGACCCTGCCTTTGTGTATCAGCGGCACCCCCAGCCACGAACGAACCGGCCCGGCGCCGACCCAGCGCACATAGCGCCGGTCGTGCCGTGTGTCGATCACGTCGATGGGCTGCTTGATTGCGGCCATTTGCTGGAACAGCGGCACCTGAGACCTGGGCAGCGAAATTTCGAGCACCTCCTGGGGCTTTTCGAAACCACACGCGGCGATCACATTCAGATAGGCTTCCTCTGGCTTGGGCGCGTCGGCGACATATTGGCTGAAATTGGATGGATAATCATCCAGCACGGCAATGCTCATGCTGTCAAAAGGAATGACCTTGCGAATGGCCTCCATCGCCGTCGGCAGCACATGGTCCAGGCTCAACGATGAGCTGGCCGCTTCGGCCACCTGGCGCAGCACTTTGGACTGGGCGTGAGCCTCTTGCTCGACACGGTAGAGGCGCGCGTTTTCGATGTGCAGCGCCGTCACCTCGGCGAGCGTGACCATAAAGTAAAGATCAGCCCGGGAAAAAACATCCCTGGATTTGCTGATCGCTTGAATCACGCCGATGGGCCGCTCTTTGGCGATCAGCGGCACACAGATCATGGATCGCGAGGTAAAACTGGTGCGTTGGTCAACGGCTGGATAGAAACGCGGGTCTCTTTGCACGTCGGGGATCAAGAGCGGCTCGACATGGTGAACAACCCACCCGGCGATGCCGGCATAGGGCGGCAGGCGCATGCCGGGATGCGGATCGGTTTCGTTGCCGATGGTCATCTGGATGACCAGTTCCTTGGTGCTAGAGTCGAGCAAAGAAATCGACGTGGCGTCGATGTCAAGAAAACGGTTGACTTGCTCGATCACCTGGGCCAGAACAACGTCCAGGTCTAGTGTTGAATTGAGTTTCTGCACCAACTCGTAAAACAATTGCAGGCCAGACGGCATTGACACCGGCATCACTCATCCCACCCCAATCCAGACAGTGTTTGTTTCATCCACGCACGCTCATTTTAGCATACCTGGACAAGGTTTACAAACCGGCATGCAAAATGGGAAGCCAGGGCGCTGCGCATCTTGGTCTTTTCTTCGAGTTGTGATACAATCGCCGCCTGGGGAAGGCAATTCGTTCACCAATCCCGAACTCGCTTGCGAAAGGAAAAACCATGAAGAACCTGATGGTCACCGGCGGCGCAGGATTTATCGGCTCCAATTTTGTGCGTTACATGCTGCAAAAATACTCCGATTATCACATCGTCGTCTATGACAAAATGACCTATGCCGGCAACCTCGACAACCTCAAGGATGTCGCCGAACAATTTGCCGCGCGCTATGCCTTTGAACGAGGCGACATTGCCAATGCTGCGCGCGTCGCCGAGGTGATTACCCGCTACGAGGTGGACACCATCGTCAATTTTGCCGCCGAGACGCACGTCGACCGCTCGCTGATGGAACCCGGCAGTTTCATCCTCACCGACGTGTACGGCACGCACGTGCTGCTGGAGGCGGCCAAGACCTACGGCCTGGAACGCTATCACCAGGTCAGCACCGACGAGGTCTACGGGCAAGTGCTCGAAGGCTCATCCCAAGAAACTGACCCGCTGCACACGCGCAGTCCTTATTCGGCCAGCAAGGCCGGCGGCGACCTGATGTGCATCGCCTATTACACCAGTTTTGGCGTCCCGGCGACGATCACGCGCGGCACCAACAACATCGGGCCGTGCCAATACCCGGAAAAGGTGGTACCGCTCTTTATCACCAATGCCATCGACGATCTGCCGCTGCCGCTGTACGGCGACGGCAAGCAAATGCGCGATTACCAGTACGTGCTCGATCACTGTGAGGGCATCGACGTGGTGCTGCATCATGGCCAGCCAGGCGAGGTCTATAACGTGGGCAGCGGCGAAGAAACGGAAAACATGGTCATGGCGCACGCCATCCTCGACCTGCTGGGCAAGCCCCACTCTTTGCTCCAACCGGTCAAGGATCGACCCGGTCACGACCGGCGCTATTCGGTCAACTGTGACAAGATCGGCGCGCTGGGCTGGGAGCCGCGCCACGTATTTGCAGAGGCCATCGAAAAGACGGTGCGCTGGTACGCGGACAATGAGTGGTGGTGGCGCAAGATCAAGAGTGGCGAATACATGGCCTATTACAAGCAGCAGTACGGCGGCCGCGAGATCGAATAAAAACAAGCCGGTGATAAAACAAGCGCCCCCTCTTGAGAGGGGGCGCTTGTTTTTTGAATGTATATACTCGCTAGAACCAGCCAAACATCTCGGGCAGGTTGTGTTTGACAACGAGCGGCGCAAAGACGGTCGCCACCAGCGACATCACCGTGATCAGGGTATTGATCGACGGGCCGGCGGTATCCTTGAACGGATCGCCCACCGTATCGCCCACCACAGCGGCCTTGTGTTCCTCGGAGCCGGGGCCGCCCAGCGCACCATCTTCGATGTACTTTTTGGCATTATCCCACAGACCGCCCGCGTTGGACATGAACAGGGCAAAGATCAAGCCGACAAAAATGCTGCCGCCCAGGAATCCGCCCAGAGCCGCCGGGCCGAGGACAAAGCCAACCGCCAACGGAACGAGAAAGGCCATGAGGCCGGGAACGACCAATTCCCACAGCGCGCCTTCCGAGGCGATGCGCACGCAACTGGCATAATCCGGGTCTTGCGTGCCGGCCAGCAGGCCGGGAATCTCGCGCACCTGGCGGCGAATCTCCTCGATCATTTTGAAGGCATTTTTGCCCACCGACAGGATCAACATCGCCGAAAAGACCGGCGGCATCATCGAGCCGAGAAAAACGCCAACGATGACGATGGGGTTGAGCAAATCCAGGTGAAGCAGATCGACCGTTTCTGCATAGGCAGCAAAAAGGCCCAGCACGGTCAGACCGGCTGCGCCAATGGCAAACCCTTTGGTGATCGCCTTGGCTGTGTTGCCCGCCGCATCCATCTGCGCGCAGACGTGGATGACTTCCGGGTCCATCCCGGCCATTTCGGCCACACCTTGCGCATTGTCCACGATGGGGCCATACGCATCGGCCGACACGATCATCCCGGTGATCGACAGCATACCCACCGCCGAAACAGCGATGCCATACAACCCGGACATACCCTGCGTATCGGCGATGAAATAAGCGGCGACGATGGCCGCGCAAATACCCACAATCGGCGGCACGATGCTCAGCAAACCGTAGGAAAAACCGGTCAAGATGTTGATCGCCACCCCGGTATGCGAGGCCTGGGCGGTATTTTTAACCGCCTTTTGATCGATCGAGGTATAGTAATCGGTGGTCACACCAATGATCACCCCGGCGATCAGGCCGGCCGTGCTGGCCCAAAAGTAGGCCATGTGAATGTCGAGCAGCAAGACCACCCCCAGCGACAGCACAACAAAGACGGCGGTGGTCGCATAGGTGCCCATATTCAGGCCTTTGCCGGGGTTCTTGCCCTCGCTGGTGCGCACAAAAAACATCCCGATCACCGAAGCCAGGATGCCGGCGGCAGCAAAGATGAGCGGCAAAATCACATATTCCGTACCATACTTGTCCGGCTGCTTGATCACCAACTCGGCGCCCAAAATCATCACCGCCACCACGCTGGCCACATACGAGTCAAAGATGTCACCGCCCATGCCGGCCACGTCACCCACGTTGTCGCCCACATTATCGGCGATCACGGCCGGGTTGCGCGGGTCGTCTTCGGGCAGAGTCAGCTCGACCTTGCCCACCAGGTCCGCGCCAATGTCAGCGGTCTTGGTATAGATGCCGCCGCCGGCCTTGGCCAGCAGCGCCAGCGAACTGGCCCCAAAGCTAAAGCCAAGCACAATGTTCGGCCCGCGCAGCACATCGCTCACATCGCGGAACACAATGTAGACAATGCCCATACCCAGCACAGCGAGACCAACGACGGCCATACCCATCACCCCACCGGCGCTAAAAGCCACCGAGAAGGCCGGGGCCAGCCCTTTTTGAGCCGCCGTCGCCGATTTGGCATTGGCCATCAGGGCCACCTGCATGCCAAAATAGCCGGCCAATGCCGAACACATGGCCCCTATCGCAAAGGCGACCGCCGTCCAGATGTCGAACAAGAAAACGAGCAAAATGGCCAGTGCGCCAGCGACCACCACCAGAGCAATGTACAACACCCTCAGATAGGCATTGGCGCCTTCCCTGATGGCCTTGGACACCTTGGCGGCCTTCTCGCTGCCAGTCGGCGCATTGTTGACGCGGTAAAACAAGAACCCGCCAACCAAAATCGACACAATCGCAGCAATTGGTGTAAAAATAACCCAGTCCATACTCGTACCTCTTCTCCCTCCGGGAATAGTATTTTAAGCCCGTCGTGGATCAAAGCCCCATTGCATCGTCACCAGGCAGGCACAACGACAAAACCTGAACACAAACAAAACCCATTATCATAGTATAAACGAACCATTTATATACTGCAACTTGAAAACCCATCAAATACACACAATGGGTTTTACCTACCCGACTAGTACAAATCCACTACCAGATCAACCGCTTTGTGCCCGGCTCAGTCGCTGCGCCACCTGGTCGCACGCATCATAGAGCACATCCAGGTCGGCCTGAGTGTGCGCCGTTGACAGTGCGCCAAAACCGTGAACCGTATACACGTCGTGCAGCAGCAGCGCCAGTTTAAAGACCCGCTCGCGCAGTTCCAGCGAGCAGCAGGCCGGGTCGGCGGCCACATCCGGCGAGTCGACAACGATGTCGGCTCCGGTGGGAAAATGAACCATCGACAGCGAACTGCCGGCAATAGCTCCATTGGGATAGCCGGTACAGCGGGCCAAAATGCCACGATCGGCAAAAATCTGCTCGATCCGCGCGCGTACTTGCTGGCCCAGCCCGGCCAGATAACCGTAGACCTCGTCTTCGTGCTGAACCAGGTACTCGATCATCGTCTTGCCGGCCAGCATCGAGAGCGGGTGCGCCGAATAGGTGCCGCCGTCAAAACGCACCTTTCGCCCGCCGCTCCGGCTGGTTAGCGCCATCACGTCGGCACGACCGGCGACGGCAGCAACGGGCATCCCGCCGCCGATGATCTTGCCCAGCGTCAGCAAATCGGGGCGAATGCCGTACAGCGCGCCCACGTCGCCGGCGCGGAAGCGAAAGCCGGCAATCACTTCATCGAAAATGAGCAACGCGCCGTGCTTGAGCGTCAACTCGCGCGCCAGTTTGAGATACTCCGGCTTGCCGGGGATCGCACCATGCGCACCGATCACCGGTTCGACGATGAAACAGGCTATCCGATCGCCATGCTGCTTGAAAACCGACGCCAGCGCCTCGCTGTTGTTGAACTGGCTGATCAGCACTTCATCGGCAACGACGCCCGGCAGCCCGCCCGACTCAGCGTGCTGGTAGCCCCGAGCAGTATAGCTAACGCCCATCAGCCCCCAGGGTTGCGCGCCGTGCCATCCGCCGCCCACCTTGAGCACCAATTGTCGTCCGGTGAAACCGCGCGCCAGCATCGTCGCGTACATGGTGCTCAAAGAACCGCTGGTCGTAAAGCGAATGCGTTCGCTCCCGGTTTGGCGACAAATCAATTCGGCCAGCGCGGTCGCCGTCTCGTCGACGATGCCGGTTTGCAGGCCATACCCTTCGGCCAACGCCCGGCTCAACGCCTGCGTAACCAAAGGTGGATTATGGCCCAGAATGTTGGCAAAGTGCCCCTGCCAGAAATCGAGAACCTTGTGCCCGTCCACATCGTCCACATAGGCCCCCAAAGCAGACTTGAGGTAAAAGGGAAAAGGATCGTACAGCCGAATGGCATGCTGCCCGCCATCGACCATCACCGACTGGGCCTGCGCGTGCTTGCGCGCCGAAATTGGAAACCGCTGGCGATACTCGTCGACCAGATCATGGTAAAGGCGTTCCTGTTTCGAGTCCATCGTGTCTCTTTCTGCGCCACAGTTCAAGTTTGTATCATCGTGAAACGGCGCTATAATACCACAACTAGACCCACTTGTAAACTTGGACAACACACATATAATACTGGGGCACACGAACAAAAATCTAACCCTGGATTGGACGCCATGCTTGCTCGTTTTTGGACTCAACTGCGCGCATTTTTGCGCTACCAGGTTCTCCTGCCGGCGATTGACGGGATCGGCGCCGTCGTACGATTGATCTTGCGCGGCCCGCGCCCACGCGATCAGGTCGAGCGCAACATCTGGTATCTGTACCTCGAAATCTTGTGGGCCGGGCTTTTGAGCGCCGCCGCCACATTCAACGCCACCTTTGCCGTCCGGCTGGGCGCGTCGAATGCCATGATCGGCTGGCTCTCGTCGATCCCGGCCCTGCTGGCGGTGATTCTGCTCATCCCGGCGGCGCGCTTTCTGGAAACCCAGACCAGGCGGACGCCGTGGGTGTGGGGCAGCTTGCTCATCGCCCGGCTCGGCTACGGCCTGATCATTATTTTGCCCTGGCTGATCCCGGCCGCACACCGCGCGCCGGCCCTGGTCTACCTGCTCATCGCGATCAGCGTTCCGACGACGTTTTTCAGCGCCGGGTTCACCCCGCTGCTCGCCGACGTGATCCCCGAACGCGACCGCGCGCGTGTGTTGGCCAACCGCAACATCATCGTCAGTGCGGTAGTCGCCGTGCTGACCTTTCTGGCCGGAAAATGGCTCGAAGCGGGAAACCAGATTCGCTGGGCCACCTTTCCACTCAATTACCAGTTGCTGTATCTGCTCGGCTTTGCCGGATCGATGGTCAGCACGGTCTACCTGTTCAAAATGCAGGTGCCGCCGAGCAAAGTCATCGAACGCAACAAAGATGCCGCGCCGCCCGGTATGTCGCCTGCGCTGATCAGAACCCTGTTTGCCGAAAACCGCGACTTTGCGATCATGATCGTCAATACGCTGGTCTTTAGCCTGGGTGCGTGGTTGGTCGCTCCCCTGTATGTCCTCTTTTTTGTCAACGAGCTCGGCGCGAGCGACGGCTGGATTGGGCTGAACAGCACGCTGGCAGCACCGGGTGCGCAAATGGGGCTACCGGCGCACGCTGCTGGCCACTGTGCCGCTGGCCGCCAGCTATGCCTTTCTGGTCAGCCTGTTTCCCAACCTGAACGCGATTTTAATGTGGGGAATCTGGATCAGCATCATCAACCCGGGCGTCGACTTGAGCCACTTTAACCTGCTGCTCGAACTCTGCCCCCAGGATCGCCGCGCCAGCTATATCGCATTTTTTTCCGCCGTGATGAACGCCGGGGCCTTTGTCGGCCCACTGATCGGCGTGGCCCTCTCGGAAATGTGGAGCATTCGCACGCTGCTGTTGATCGGCGGCGGGCTGCGCCTGTTTGGGGCGATCCTGTTTCACATCATCCCCTTTGGAACGCGCTCCAACACCCAGGAACAGCTGATCTTTTGAACTAGCCAAAAGCCCCAAAGTATGGTATGATAGCCAAGTCTGCACAAATAACGCCCGGCCTGTACAGGCCGGGCAATTCGAAGGATTGATATGCGCTATCTGCTCATCTCTGACATTCACTCCAACCTGCCCGCACTGGAAGCCGTGCTGGCCGACGCGCCATCCGGCCTGCCGATCTGGTGCCTGGGCGATCTGGTAGGATACGGCCCCAACCCCAACGAATGCATCGAACTGCTGTGTGGGGCAGAGGTCAAATGCATCATGGGCAACCACGACTGGGCGGTGATCGACAAGACCAGCATCGAGGATTTCAATGCCGAAGCCAAAGCCGCCGTGTTGTGGACACAGGCCCAACTCAAGCCCGAACACCTCAATCACCTGAAGAAACTGCCGATCAGCCTGACCGTGGGGCACTATACCCTCGTCCACGGCAGCCCGCGCAAGCCGGTTTGGGAATACATCCTCCACCCCTCGACAGCAAGTCTCAATTTTGCCTATTTTAGCACCCCCTACTGCCTGGTCGGGCACACCCACGTTCCGGTGATTTTCCGACTGACCAACGAGGGCGGCAAACCGGGCTGCCAGGTCGAACAGCTTGTGGAACCCGGCGTGTACCCGCTCGGCGACGAACGGGCGATCATCAACCCCGGCAGCGTCGGCCAGCCGCGCGACGGAGACGCCCGCGCCAGTTATGCGATCCTGGACACCGAAACCAATACCCTCAACTATCGCCGCGTCAGCTATGACCTGGACAAAACGCAAATGCTGATGCGCCAGGCCGAACTGCCATCACGGCTGATCGCGCGTCTCTCATACGGCTGGTAAGCCTGGCGCCAGGGATTTCAAGGAGAAATCGATGAGCGATCCGCTGCCCCAGGACCTGGTCCAAGCCCTGATTCGCCGGGCATTTCCAGACGCAGAGCTGGTCGCCAGCGAACCCTTTCCCGGCGCGCACGAAAATCAGACCTGCGATCTGGTAATCCGCAACCCCACCATGAACGTGGCGATCAAGGTCTACCAAAACCCGGTCGATCAAGAACCCTGGAAAGAAGCGCGCCTGCTCGAACTGCTGACCTCTGAAACCGGCGTCCCGGTACCGCGCGTTCTCCATTTTGACGATTCGGGCGCGCTGCTGCCGCAGCCGTGGATCCTTTACACCCGCCTACCCGGCCAGCCGCTGTCGGACGTGATCGACGAGATGGACGAGTGGGCACTGGGGGCGATTGGCTACGAGATGGGTCGCTACCTGGCCCACATCCACCAGATTCCGCTCGAGACGTTTGGCGACCCGTTCGCGGGTCAAGACGGCACATTCGAACAAGAAAAAGACTTTGTACTTGACCTGGCCGATCGCTGCCTGATGACATGCGTCGCTGCCCAGTCACTTCAGCCGGCCCAGGCCGACCACATCCGGCACGTCTTTGAAACCACTACCGTGCTCAACCAGGCCCAGGCCTGCCTCATCCACGGCGACTATGTCCCCGACAACATCATTGTCGAATTCAGTGTCACCGATTTTCACATCACCGGCGTGCTCGATCTGACCCAGGCCACCGGCAGCAGCCCCGAGCACGATATGAGCCGGTTGTTCAACCGCCATTTTCAGGCCGCCCCATCGTTGCAAAAAGGTTTCCTGGACGGCTATACCGAATCTGCCGAGATCAAGGCCCACTTTTGGGAGCGGATCAAGGTTTACCGCCTGCTGTCCTACCTGGAACAAACTGCCCGGCTGTGCGCGCAAGACGCAGCGCAGCCCAGGCACGCCCAGATCACACATACCCTATCAAGTTTCGCAGCGACATTTGCCCAATAGGTGTCACGCGCCGGCAGATCGTGGCCGGTCTCGCATCATCGGGCCGGACCATCTTCACGCAATCTTTACGCATCATTTGACAAATACCCCGGTTTGCGCTAAGATTGGGGGCATGTTTAACCCATTTGAATCACAGGAGGTCGCTATGTCTTCCGATAGTAGGTTCAGGGTTGCGATCTGGCTCATTTTGTCTGCGGTCGCACTCAGCGGGTGTATCCAGATTCAGGTCATCGATCGAACGCCCGTTGTGTCCGAACCGGCCAAGGAAACCAGCAAACTGCAAGCGCAGGAACACAATCTGGCCATCTTGGGCGTCGATTTTGACCCTCCGCTTGATTACGACAAAATCATGGAACGCAAAAAACGCGGTGAGGGCGTCACCTTGTTGGTTGCCGTGGAAAACACCGGCATCTCGACAGAAGCCAATGTCGCCGTACAGATCACCCTGTCCAAAGATCAGGATCAGACACCCTTTCTCAAACAATCGGGAACCATCTCGTCTATTGCGCCGGGAGAAATCAAGATCATCCATTTCAAAGACAACGACATCCCCCTGAGCTATGAATATCATTTGCAAGTAGATGTCAATCCCGTCAATGGCGAAACCCAGGTAGCCAACAACCGAAAAAACTATGATCTGTTGATCACCAAACCCTGAGATCACATCCTCTTGAAGAAAATGCACCCCCGGGTGCATTTTTTTCTACCCGGATCATTCAGATGAAACCGTCCTGGAACAACAAACACATCGCGATGCTGCTCGCCGCACTCTTGCTGGGCATCCTGGTCAGCGTGCAGTGGCCTACCACCGCGGCGCAGTCGATCCGTTCATCCAATCCGGCGACGCAAACCATCCACGAACTTGAACTGGAGCAGGACGAACTCAAGCGCACGATCGCCGATCTGCGTGCCAGACTCGACCAGCAACAGCAAAAGGCGGCCGGCCAAACATCGATTTTGAGCCAGGTACGCCAGGAATTGACCCTGCAAAAGATGCGCGCCGGGCTGCTCGATGTGCATGGGCCAGGGGTGCGCGTCGTTCTCAACGACGGACGCTATACCACCGGCAACGACACAAACGGCTATATCATCCACGACTATGACATTCGCGACGTGATCAATGTACTGTGGATGGCCGACGCAGAAGCGATCGCGGTCAATGGCGAGCGCATCGTCAACACCACCTCCATCTATTGCGTCGGCTCGACGGTGATGGTCAACGACACCCGTCTTTCACCCCCCTATGAAATCCGGGCTATCGGCAGCGCGATTCAACTCCAGGATCACTTGCGCAACCCCGGATACCTGGTCGAAATCAAGGATCGCGTCAACCGTTTTGGCATCGAACTGCAAATTATGCCGGTCGAAAAGATGACCGTGCCCGCCTATCGGGGCAGTTTTCCTCAGCGCTACGTACAGCCCGGAAGTTGATCGGTGTAAAGCGATGAAACGCAGTGTACTGTCACAATTCTTTTCGTTCGTACTGATGCTGGTCGTCGGCCTGGTGATCGCTGCACAGATTCGCACTCAAAGCCGCACGCGCGCCGTCAGCCCCGAGTCCGACGAACAAATCGTCTTGCTGAATGAACTCGTCCTCGCCAACCGCAACCTGCGCAATGAGATCGGCACACTCGAAAAGCAATTGAACAGCTATCTCGACGAAAACCGGGGCACCTTGCTGGAAGGCCTGGTCGACGAATTGAACCGGATCAAAGTGGTCAACGGCGCGATCGAGGTTTCCGGACAGGGCATTGAACTGCTGCTCGACGGCCCACTCACGGCTCTCGACATGCAAGACGTAATCAACGAGCTGCGCAACAGCGGCGCGGAGGCAATTTCGGTCAACGATTTGCGCCTGGTCATTCACTCGACGTTGGTCATCGACAGCGCCAGGCAAATGCAGCTCGACGATCAGCCGCTCACCCGCCCCTATCGATTTCAGGCCATCGGCGACCCGGCGACGATGGAAACCGCGCTGCTGCGCCCTGGCAGCGTGCTCGACCTGTTACAACGCGCCTATCCCAGCCTGGCGATACAAATCAAGCAGCAATCGCGGCTGGTACTGCCCATCCACCGCGCGCCCATCATCTTTACCTATGCCGAGAGCGCAAACTAGCGCCGAAAAAAAGCGGCAATTCTCGCGCCAAACCGCTTGATGTAAAATTTGCGCAAATTCTCTCCATCATTTTCAACTCCAGACTTGACGTACCCCCTTTTCTGTGATAAGATTATGACTGACTTGAACATAGATTGCTAATAGAATTTGGCCTGTTATAAAGGCTTATCAAGAATCCATGTTCAGGTCAGTAGCATACAATACATATACCGCCTAATATGGTGTGCATCATCAGGATGCCGCCGTAACGGGGAAACCGATTTGTGGGGCGAATCAGGCTGAAAATCAGCCTGTAGGGCGAAGCTTCTTCGGCCCGAGTCCGTCAGCTAACCTCGTAGGCGTTGAAGAAGGACACCTGCTTATTTTTATGGTGCCCTTTTTTTTATTTGGCGTTGCAGGGGGCACTTGGTCGCGTGGTGCGACCCCGGCAGCGCCATTGTCGTTTCCAGGGCGCCTCATTCTACCAGATGGACTGCCGTCCGTTTGGTACGGAGGCCAAAATGAAAAGCACAAAGAAAGCGATCCCGGAGCCTTTACACCTCTCTGCCGAGCTGCCAACCTCTGTGGTGCGCACGCTCGGCGCTCAAGGCGGCCAACTCTTGGATGTCCAGGTCGCCGTCCAATCCGACCTGGCCGCCGACGGCCAGTTTGGTGAGCAGTGGCTGCTCATCGACCCGCACGATCTGTGGGTGATCGAACGGCATAATGGGAGCGCGCATCTGCGTCACAAGCTCCCGCTGGACGACATCCAGGATGCCAAGATCGAGCGCTGCGTGGGCAACGGTCTGATCCAGGTCACGGCGCAAGACCAGCCGCGGGTGCTGCTGCACTATTCCAACGAACTGACCGACCGCTTTGGCCGCATCGCCCATTACCTGCACGAGCGCGCCGAAAACGGCCCCGAAACGCCCGTTCCCGATCCGGACGCCGACAGCCACAAGTGCATGGTCTGCGGCAAGCTGCTGCTCGACACCTCATCCAAAGTGTGCCCTAACTGCATTCAGCGCGACAAGCTGCTCAAGCGACTGGTCTTGCTGGCCCGTCCCTACTGGGGCACAATGGGCGTGATCGTTTTGATGCTGCTGGGCGGTGTGCTGGTCGATCTGCTGCCGCCCTACCTGACCCGCATCCTGATCGACGACGTGCTGCGTGCCGGGGCCAACCAGAACTGGCTGCTCGGACTGGTCGGTGCGCTGCTGGGCATCCAGGTCGCCCGGGTGGGCATCACCATCGCCACCAACTGGCTGACCATCAACGTCAGCACGCGCTTTACCTCGGGCATCCGCGAGCAGTTGTTCGCGCACATGAAAAAGCTCTCGGTCGACTATTTCGACAAAAACCAGATCGGCCGCCTGGTCACAAAAATCAACCAGGACACCGAAGAACTGCAAGGCATCGTCTCGCAGATGACCACTTTTGCCCTCAACATCATGCTGGTGATCGGCATCGGCGTGGTGCTCTTTGTGATGGCCCCTTCGCTGGGATTGTACGTGCTCATCCCCACGCCGTTCGTGATGACCGCCGCCTATTTTTATTATCGCTACATGCAGCCGCACTTTCGCCGCTTCTGGATCGCCCGCTGGCGGCTCAACTCGATGCTGAACACCTTTTTGTCCGGCGTGCGCGTGGTCAAGGCCTTTGCCCAGGAAGACCAGGAGCAGGCGCGCTATCACAACCGCAACGAGACGCTGCTGCGCTCGCGCCTGCAAGTCGATCAGGCCTGGAGCCGCTTTTTCCCGCTGATCTCGTTCGCCTTTAGCGCGGGCGGGCTGATCATCTGGTACGCCGGCGGCAACGCCGTGCTGGAGGACAAAATCACCCTGGGCACGCTGATGGCCTTTCTCAGCTACCTGGGCATGTTCTACGGGCCGCTCTCCAACCTGACCCACATCAGCCAGGCGCTCAACCGCTTTCTGACCATCTCGCAGCGCACGTTCGAGATGCTGGACGAAGAGCCGGAAGCGCAGATCGACACGCCGGTGCGCCGGCCCAACCTGCAAGGACGCATCGAGTTCGACCGGGTCACTTTTGGCTACGACCCCTATTACCCGGTGATCCGCGACATGAGCTTTGTCGTCGAGCCGGGCGAAATGATCGGCATCGTCGGGCACAGCGGCGCGGGCAAGACCACGCTGGTCAACCTGCTGTGCCGCTTTTACGATGTGACCAAAGGTGCGGTGCGCATCGATGGGGTCGACATCCGCGAACTGTCGATGGAAGAAATCCGCAAGCAGGTGGGCATGGTCTTGCAAACGCCGTTTCTGTTCCACGGCACACTGGCCGAAAACATCGCCTACGGCCAGCCGGACGCCACCCGCGCCGAGATCATCCGCGCGGCCAAGGCGGCCAACGCGCACGACTTTATCACCCGCATGCCGGAAAGCTATGATACCATCGTCGGCGAAGGCGGCGCGGGGTTGTCTGGCGGTGAGCGGCAGCGCATCTCGATCGCCCGCGCCATCCTGCACAACCCGCGCATCCTGATCCTCGACGAAGCCACCTCGTCGGTGGACACCGAGACCGAGCGGCAGATTCAGGAAGCGCTCACCGAGCTGGTCAAAGGGCGCACCACCATCGCCATCGCCCACCGCCTGTCGACGCTTTACAATGCGAACCGCATTCTGGTGATCAACCACGGGCGGCTGGAAGAGCAGGGCCCGCCCAAGCAGTTGATGGACAACAAGGGTTCGTTCTACCAACTGGTGCAGATGCAGACGCAGTTGGCCAGCCTCGACGGTGTAGCCGCGTTATGACGGCCGACAACCGACCACAGACCGCGGTCAGAAAAAAAGAAAAGCTATTGATGACCCAAGCTATAGAAACCAAACCAACCAAATCGTTTCACATCGTTTATCTAGACCCGGCGCGCACCCATTTTGAGCGCCAGGGCGACACGCTGAGCATGACCCTGGACGGTGACGCGCCGGAGTGGCAGCAGCAGTACCCCCGTGTGGTGCTGCGATCCTGTTTTCCGGTATCCGACGAATCGGTTTTCCTCTCCGTGCGCGACGCCCGCGACGAGGAACAGCCCGAAATCGGCATCCTCGAAGACTGGAGACAGCTCGCCCCTGCCGACCGGGATGCGGTTGCCGCCGAGTTGGGCCTGCTCTACTTTGTGCCGCGCATCCAGCGCATCCACAAGATCAAAGAGGAACTGGGTTTTTTGTACTGGACGGTGGAAACCGACAAAGGCCGCAAAGAGTTTGTGATGCGCAACAGTGTGATCAACTATGCGCGCGAGATCGGCCCGGCGCACTGGCTGATGATCGACGTGAACCAGGCCCGCTATGAGATTCCCGACATCGGCGCGCTGGATCGCGCCAGCCAAAAATGGCTCAATCAGTTTTTGTACCTGTAGGCCAGGTGCGTTATCCCGCTGCGCGGTATACATAGAACGCGAATGGCTCATTTTTTCCTCCTCAAAACCCCTGCTCTGACTCGGCGGGGGTTTTCTTTTTTCTCAAATTATGCTAACATACGAGCCACAACGGTATCTTGGCGACAAGTTGGGGAGAAACCAGGTTTTTGACAAAAACCTGGTTTCTCTCCTACCCAAGATTTCCACAACGCACAAGGAGGCACGTCTATGCAAACCGTACAACTGATCGAGATCGGCAAGCCACTACAAGGGCGCGAGACGCCCACCCCCCAACCCGGCCCCGCCGACGCGCTGGTGCGCGTGCGGGCGGCCGGCATCTGCCATTCCGACGCGCACTATCGCGCCGGCACGTCGCCGGTGGCATTCACCCCACTCACCCTCGGCCACGAAGTCGCCGGCGTGGTCGAGCAGGTCGGCGAGCGGGTGAGCACATTCCGGCCCGGCGACCGGGTGTGCGTCCACTATATGGCGACGTGCGGCGTGTGCCCGCACTGCGCGCGCGGTCAGGAGCAGTTTTGCGTTGCCGGCGAGATGATCGGCAAGCATCGCCACGGCGGCTATGCCGAATACATCCTCGTGCCAGCGCGCAGCCTGGTGCCGCTGCCCGCCGAAGTGAGTTTCGAGCACGGCGCGGCCATGATGTGCTCCACGGCCACCTCGTATCACGCCCTCAAAAAGGGCCGCTTGCAGGCCGGCGAGCGCGTCGCTGTGTTCGGTGTGGGCGGGCTGGGCATGTCGGCAATCCAGTTGGCCAAGGCGATGGGCGCGCTCGACATCCATGCCGTCGATATCAACCGTGACAAGCTGTCGACGGCCACCCGCTACGGCGCGATCCCGGTCGATGCCGCCCAGGGCGACGCGGCAGCACAGATTCTGCGCCTCACCGGTGGCCAGGGCGTCGACGTGGCGCTGGAACTGATCGGCCTGGCGCAGACGATGAAACAGGCCGTGCAGTGTTTGAGCATCCAGGGCCGTGCGGTGATGGTGGGTATTGGCCGCCAACCGCTGGAAATCGAGGTTTATACCGAGCTGCTGGGCAAAGAGGCCGAAATCGTCGGCGCGTCCGACCACCTGATCAGCGAACTGCCGACCATTCTCGAATGGGCGCGCCGGGGCTGGCTGAACCTGGAGCACGTCGTCACCCAGGCCGCTCCGCTCGACGCAGAAGCGATCAATGCCGTGCTCGACGCGCTGGACGAATTCCGCGGCGAGGCGCGGACGGTGATCGTGCCTTGAGGCCATGTCGGACACTGATTGACACGGATATTGATGTTTTTATCAGTTTGCTATTCATATCTCACCCGGAGAACTGAATGCGCCAAATTCGTACTGCAATCCTGGTCATTTTCATCACCAACTTTATCATGACCCTGGGCTTTGGCCTGTGGGAGCCGATCTTTAACAACTTTGCCGTCGAAGAGATCGGCATCCGCGCCGACCAGATGGGTGCGATCCAGTCGATCCGCGAAATTCCCGGCCTGCTGGGCTTCCTGGTCGGTGTGTTGGCCCTGTTCCTGGCCGAAATGCGCATCTCGGGCATTTCGATGCTGGTGATGGGCGTTGGCGTCTTGCTGACCGCTTTTACCCGCCGCTTTTGGGACCTCACCCTGATCACGCTGCTGATGAGTTTTGGCTTTCACTTTTTCTATTCCAGCAACGCCTCCGCCCTGTTGATGATGGTCAGGACCCAGGACGGCCCCAAGGCGCTGGGACGCATGAACAGTCTGGGCGCGGTGGCCTCGCTGATCAGCACGCTGATCATTTTCGCCACGCTGGGCACCTGGGGCTATCGCGCGCTCTTTTTGGGTCTCGGCATCAGCGTGGTCGTCGGCGGGCTGATCTTGCTGCCCTTTCAAAAGCAGCCCATGCAGGCCGAGCGCCAGCGGCGGCGCGTCAAGCTGCGCCGGCATTACTGGCTCTATTACGCGCTGCAATTCCTGATGGGCAGCCGCCGCCACATCTCGTCGACCTTTGCCATCTTTATGCTGGTCAGCACCTACAGCGTCAGCCCGCAGGTGATCACCGCCCTCTTTTTGCTCAACAACCTGCTCGCCACTTACACCCACCAGGCTTTCGGCAGCATCGTTGCCCGTTTCGGCGAAAAGAACATCCTGATTCTCGACTATATCCTGACCATCGTCATTTTCCTCGTTTATACCTTTATTCCACTCGTTGGCGCACTGCAAACGCCCGAATACCAGATCGCCGCGCTGAACCTGGGCAGTTGGAAGTTAATGCCCGCGCTGACACTGACCCCGGCGCTGCTGATCTTGCTGGTGCTGTTTGTCGTCGACCGCATCTCGCTGGGCTTTAATCTGGCCATCGAGTCCTATTTTCAAAAGATTGCCATCAGCCCCGACGAGATCACGCCCAACGTGTCGCTTGGGCAGGCGATCAATCACATCGCCGCGGTGGTGGTGCCCGTCACCGGCGGGCTGTTGTGGCAGGCCATCGGCCCGCAGACCACGTTCCTGTCCGGCGTCGTCATCGTCCTGATCGCCCTGGCAGCGACCTTTTGGATGCGCGTGCCGCCGCGCACGCCGCAGCCCGAAGCGCAAATCCAGCTTGCCGAAGGAGGAGAATAAAATTTGCCGCTACTCAACCGACGTTTGGACAACCCACCCGAATGCTTACTAAAAACGGACAGGGCGAAACTTGAGCAGAGCGCATTTTATGGTATAATGGTAGCTTGATAATCGTTCTTATCCTGTCACGCCTCAAAGCGTTGGAGGAAAAGGCCGTGAACCTGGAACAAGCATCTTGCCCGGAACAAAACTTGCCTGATCTCGACCGTTTGCTGATCGGCGAACTGGAGCAAATACTCATCAATATGCTGGTGGTCAAGTATCCAGGCATCGAACAATGCGACGTTGACTATTTGCTGGCGGCCATCGAAACGGGCAATATCGACCGTATCGAGCAAGTCGAGGCAGATATGGCCCAAAAATCGGCGCGCTGGATGACCGCCGCACTGGAGGTCGATCGGCAGTGGACGATGCGAAATACGCCCGCCTCGTTTTGATCGCCGGTAAGCCGTTTCGACTGACCGGCTTTTTTTGCCCCGACCCCACCGGACGCACGTCCCCATTCACCCACCTGTAACGCGATTGCCTCTTGAAACGCAGTCTCAATTCGGGTACACTGAAAATAAAATTCAATTGCCGGAGGTTCGATATGCGCAAACTGCTCATTTCTTTGGGGTTTGTATTTCTGATCCTGGCCTCGCTGGCTGCTGCCCCCAGCTATGCCCAGGGAGGCATTTATACGGTTCGCGCCGGCGACACACTGACCGGCATCGCCGCGCGCTACGGGATTAGCATCAGCCAACTGGCTATTGCCAACGGACTGCGAGTAAATTCGTGGGTCTACACCGGGCAGCGATTAACCATCCCCGGCGCTGCGGCATCACCGGCCCCCGCCGCCTCATCGACCAGCGGCAGCTCGTACATTGTCCGTTGGGGCGATACATTGACCGGCATCGCCGCGCGACATAGGGTCAGCGTGAGCCAGTTGGCCGCCGCAAACGGGATGCGCGTCAACGCCTGGGTGTACACCGGGCAGCGATTAACCATCCCTGGCGCTGTGACTGCAAGCCCGCCGCCGGCTCAGCCCACTTTGACTGCGCCGGCGACTCCGAGCGGCACATACATCGTTCGCCGCGGTGACACGTTGATCGGCATCGCGCGGCGATACGGTATCTCGACCAGCCAACTGGCCGCCAGAAACGGCCTGACCTGGAACTCGTGGGTCTATGTTGGGCAAAAGCTGACCATTTCCGGCGCGTCAACCACCCCAGCGGCACCAACGCCGTCGAATCCGGCGTCTCAGTCCGGCAGCAGCGGCAAATGGATCGGCGTCAACCTCTCCACGCAAACCCTCACCGCCTACGAAGGCCAGACCGCCATATTCACCGCGCGCGTGTCCACCGGCACCCAGTGGACGCCCACCGTGGCCGGCACGTACAGCATCTATGTCAAATACACCTCGGCGCCGATGAGCGGCCCCGGCTATTACCTGCCCAACGTGCCTTATGTGATGTATTTTTATCGCGGCTATGGCATCCACGGCACCTATTGGCACAGCAATTTCGGCACGCCGATGAGCCACGGCTGTGTGAACATGGCCACCGAAGACGCCCAGTGGCTGTTCAACTGGGCGCCGGTCGGCACCAAGGTGGTGACGCACTATTAAATATCAAGCCCGCGCTCTCGAGAGCGCGGGCTTTTTACCTGGGCCACAAAATTCGCTGCAACTCGGCCAGAGATTCTGGCGGCGAATGCCCCCATTTCTCCAACGTGCTGGCCACCATCCCGGCCCCAAACTGGTGCAAAAAAGTGAACAGCAGCGCCTCTTGGAAAAAATCATCGTCCAGTGCAATCGCCGGATCATAGCTACTCATAAAGGCCGCCAATTCGTCGGGCTGCCGATCCAGCGCCCCAAACCACAATGCGATCCATTCGTAAGCGCGCGGCGCAACCAGCGCATCGGCAAAATCGAGCAGACCGGAAATATACCACCAGCCGTCTCTCTCATCCAACAGCACGTGATCCTCGGTCAAATCGCCATTGACAAGCAAGGACGGCGCGGATTCATCGCCGGTATTGGCTGCCAAAAAAGCAGCGATCTCGTCCAGAACCGGTGTTGGCAGCCCGGCTTGAGCCTCCAACTCAGCCAGGCACGCGACCCATCGCTGCTGCCGCCAGTTGGGCCAATCGCCGCGCAGATTTTGCACCTCTGCCACCCGAGCCAGCGGAATGGCGTGCAGCTCGCCCGTCATCGCACCCAACGTCGTGGCGATCTCGATCCGGTTTGGGGTGGGAATCTGCGCGCGCACCTCGCGGATCGGCTGGCCCGGCTTGAAATCCATCACGATGTACGGCCAGCGCAGCGCGTCGTCGAGCACGCCTTCGGCCAACAAGCGCGGTGACGGGATGCGGGTCGCCGCGCTCAACAGCGGGTACAGCGTGCGTTCGAGTTCGAAATCGGCGTGGCAAAAGGGGGCATAGATTTTGACCACCCAGCGCCGGTCGAGCACGAAAACGGCGTTGGTGCCGGGGTAGCCGGCCTCGATGTGTGCGACGACGATCCCTTCGCGGCGGCTGATCTCGCGCACGGCGGGCGTCCACTGGACCACATCGGTAAACATTGCCCCCCACTGCGGCCAGGTTTCGATGACCGGTAACAGCACAAGCACACCTCACGGCAAACAAACCAACCTCGGAAGCCAGACAGCCCTCCGAGGTTGGTCTTGGAGTTAACAAATCCGATTACAAGATCGACGACGCCGTCGCCACTGAGCGATAGCGCCCGAAATAACCGTGCAGCGGGGCGAGCGGAATATCCAGTTCTTCGATCCGCTCAATTCCGCCGGTGAGGTACTGTCGCACACGCATCGCGGCCTCTTCCAGCCGCAGCAGCAGCCCGCCATAGCGCACACACTGCACCTCGAAACCAAAAGCCTTGTTTTGAGCCATCCACACCCGGCGGTGCAGCTCCCACAACGTTTTCACCGCCGCGATCAGGGTCGGAATGGCGCGGTCGCTCAGATCGGCGAGAGCCTGCTTGTCGCCGTTGGCATAGGCCCGTACAAGCTGATCATAGACAGCGGCCTTGAGCGACAACGTCTCGGCCAACTGGGCGGCAAAGTCGAGATCGCCGGCCCCACCGCCATCGCGCGGCTTGTACATCGCCAGCTCGCGCGCCAGATTGGCGTAATAGGCCGCCGGATCGAAATCCTTCCACCCATCGCGCGCCAGCAGCGAACGCCGGTACAGCCCCAGCAGCGGATCGTCCCACAACAGCATGCGCGTGTTGACCTCGTCGCCATAGTGTTCGGAGGCGTCTATTTTGGCAATGGCCAGGTTGGCCTCCAGGTTGGCCTTGCACACGCCCTCAAATCGCGCCGCCAGCCGGCCCGACAGTTCACCGTCATTGTAGGACAGATCGGCGGCGTAAAGGACGCCCGGCCAGGCCGAGTCATAATCGACCTCGGCGCCATCATCCTTCCACATGGTAAAGAAAACGTGTTTCAGCCCTTCCTTGAGGCACGCGCGCACGCAGGGCTGCGCCGTCTGCTCGGTGTAGACACGCGAGTAGACGAACCGCCCCCACGACCAGACGCCGGACCCCATGATCGGTTCAAAGCCCATCTCGCGGTGACGCTTGATCCACTCGTGATAAAACGCCTGGTCAGTATGATAATAGTCCCAGTACACAAGCTGCACGTCGGGCGGGATTGCCGCAGCGACATCGGCGGGCACCTGGCTTTCCATATCATAGTAACCGCCGCCCTGGCTGCCCATACGGAAATACATATCCGACCAGATCATCGGCTCCAGGCCTTCGGCTTGGCACAGATCGACCACCTTGCCCAGATGCTTGTTGAAAATGTCAAAGCCGCGCCTGTAGCCGAACAGGTCCATATAGCGCCCGCGACCGAGGTCATGCGTCTCGTCCATGCCGATGTGAATGCGCCGGCTGCGCACCGCCTCCGACCAGAATTTGAGCATCTTGGCGATCAGTTCATAGGTCGGCTCGGCGCCGACCAGCAGCACGCTGTCGGTATCGCGCACTGGCCAATAGGCGTGTCCCCACTTGAGAATTTGCTCCAGGTGGCCCAGTGTTTGGATGCAAGGAATCACCTCGATGCCCAGGCGAGCCGCGTACTGGTCAATCTCTTGAATCTCTTGCAACGAGTACGCACCGCGCCCATAGCCAAACATCGGCTCAGCAGGCAGTTGATAGGTGTCTTCGGTATAGAGCATCAACATGTTGTAGCCACTGAGCGCCATCCGTCGCAGCCATTTTTTGATCTCGGCGACGTTCATCACCGCGTTGCGCGAACAGTCGAGCATCAGGCCCAGCGTTTCAAAAGGACACTGCTCGCTCCACTTGCCGTTGCTGCTCGCATCTTGAGGCGCTGAATCGAGGCCCAGCAGCAGCCCCACAGCGCGACAGGCCTGCGTGACGGTATTGTACGTAATTTTGGCTTGCTTGTCGGAAATCTTGACCTTGACCTGCCCCACCTTGTCGGTGGGCGAAAATTCGAGCGCGAGCGCATCGGCGGTTTTTTCGGCAAACAGCGCATAATCTTTACTCAAGGTTGAAAGGGCCGCCGCCAGGTCTTGGGGGATCGAACGGGGATCGTAGTACAGTTTCATAGGTTCACCTTTCATGAAAAAATGCACATCTGCTTTCCGTCCGTTTGATCGGACAGATGCAGATGTGTATGGTGAAAAATGACCAGATTCGCTTCCGTGGTCAGGTGCGGGCCTGGACGGGGCGCTTGAAAAAAGCCGCTTGCTGCCCCTCGGCGTCGATCACCACCGAGACCAGTTCCCAGCCCTCTTTTTCCAGTCGATCCCAGGCCTGAAATTCACCGAGCGCGCGGTCGTACTTGTCTTCAAGAAGGCCATCGCGGCCCAGATAGATGATCTGCGCGCCGACCAGCTTGCAGTGCTCAAATTGTTGCGCCATTGTGCTCCGCCTTATGGATATACCTGCTCGAACGCGCCGTCTTTGACCTGAAAAATGTAAATGGTTGCGTTGCGCACATCACCGTTTGACTCAAAGGTCAACTGGCCCATCGGCGTCTGCACCGACAGCCCCTTGATCGCCGTGCTGACTGCTTGCGCGTCGAACGAGTTGGCCTTTTTCACCCCTTCGGCCAGCACTTGCAGCGCGCTGTAGCCATTGATCGAATAGGTGTCGGGGTTGCGGTATTCGACTTCTTGATAGCCCCTGATCCACGCTGCGTCGACGGCCGTCTTGGGGCTGGGCGCAAAACCGCTGACGTACATCCCCTCGGCCGTGCCCTCTGCCTCGTCGATCGTTGCTGCCAGAAACGCACCATCGGAGGCCAAAAAGGGCGCAGTCACCCCGGCCTGCACCAGGGCATAGCGCAGGTAAGGCGCTTCGATCTCGTATCCGGCGTAAAAGATCGCGTCGGGGTTGGCGCTCTGAATCTGGGGCAGTTCCTTGCTGTAATCGTCCTGGCCTTCGCCCACCTGGAGGGTCAGCACCACTTGCGCGCCGAGGTTTTGCAACGCCTGGGAAAAAGAGGCCGCCAGGCCGATGCCATACTCGGTATCGTTGTGGATCACCGCTACCCGCTTTGCCCCCAACTTTTCGACCATAAAGCGCGCATCGACCTCGCCCTGCACCGCGTCGTTGGCATTGACCCGGAAAAAGTGCGTATAGCCCTTGAGCGAAATGCTCACCTCGCTCGACGTGGGCGTGATCACCACCAGCGGCAAGTCTTTGTAAACGTCCATCGCCGCCAACGTCTGCCCGCTGTTCAGGTGGCCGATCACGCCAAGCACATTTTTCCCCGCCGCCACGTCGGCCTGCACCTGGGCGGCCATTTCCAGGGCCACGTCCGAGTCCGACTCGTCATCGATGGGAACCACGATAACCTTGTAGCCGAGCAGGCCGCCGCTCGCATTGATCCGGTCGGCCATCAGGTTGACGCCGCCCAGCACGGTCTGGCCACCGTTGGCCTGAAAGCCGGACAGCGGCATGCCGACATAGACATAGACATCGCCCTTGGTGGGTGCCTGCACCTGCTGAGTCGGCGTTGGCTTGCACGCCCCCACCAGCGCCAATGCGATGATCAACGATACGAAAATCAACAAGCGTTTTTTCATCCCTTACGCTCCTTTGTCTCAAAACCTGCCCTACGTACCGGCCTCGGCGTAAACCTGCTCCATCGCCTCGACCACGTCGTGCAGCGAGTTGACCTGCTCGGCAATATCCTGGCGCAGCCGCTGCGCGCGCCCACTGTCGATGTCCTTGGCCCCCACGAGCTGCATCTGCGCGTAAACCGTGCCCATTGCACTTAACGTATCGTCAAGCTGCAAAGCGGCGCGCTCCATCGTATTGTCCAGCGCGTCGAGGTGCTGCCACTGCGCGCGCTTGTTATTGACGCTTTGCTTGAGTTGGGCGCGCACCTGGACATCGGCTTCGCTTTGCAAACGCTGCTCCAAAGCCGCTATCTCTTGCGGCACGGCCTGCAAATCACGCTTGAGCACGCCATCCTGAGTGTATGCATCCAGCTTGCGCGCCAGGCGGAACATATTGCTGATCCACTCGGTCACATCGTCAACTGTGGTTTGGAGGTGCAGCTTGAGCGCGCCATCGCGGGTGTGCTGGAGCAGCACCTCCATCTGTTCGCGATACTCGAGCGCCTTCTCGATGCGCGCGCGATACTCCCGGCTGCGAATATCACGCGCGTTAAACTTTTCACGAAACATCTCGGCCACCACCCGCTCGCGCACCTGGGGATCGTACAGGCTGGTGACGATAATCCCGGCCTCGGCCAGCACACCCAGGATCAGCCAAAACCACCACTGCCAGAACGGCAAAGGCTGTGGCACCAGTACGACCAGGATGATCGTCAGGGCCAGTGTAGCCGCGCTTTCCCAGCGAAAGATGGCAAAAGAGAGCAGCGCCTTGGCTGCCCGTTCTCGAAGTTGGTCACTCAGGCGTTGAGAAGTCATGGTTAAAAGTAGGATGACAGAATCTTGTACAACCGGCGAATTGTATCCAGGTCGCCGCTGTGGTATTGTCCCCCGCTCGATTCGGCCAGCGAGGTCAACACCTTGACGTCGGCATCGGAGCCATAGCCGATGCAAAAGATGATCACCGGCACACCGCTCTTGTTTTCATCCATCACCCGTGTGATCAGCCGGCCCAGCGTGGTCCGCGAATTGTTCTCCAGCCCATCGGTCATCACCACAATGGCGTTGATGCGCTCTGAATCGCCGAGCGCCTGCAAGCGCGCATAAGCCAGATCGACGGCATCGAGCAGCGCGGTGTTGCCGCTGGCCTTGAGACCGTCAATGGCGGTGTTGATCTGCGCGCGGTTGTTGCCCAGCTCGTCGAGGGCCACAATCTCGTTGACGCTCGACGAGAACGTCACCAGGCCGACGCGCTCCTTGTCGCCCTGAATTTGTTCCATAAAGATGCGCAGCGCGGCCTGGGCATTCGCCAGTTTGCCTTTTTCATCCATGCTGCCCGAAACGTCGACGACCAGGTAGACGTTGGTATGGCGCTTGGTGTACCACCACACGTCGCGCACCACCTGGATCACGGCAGGCGCGGGCATTTGCAGCGCCGTCTTCGGCTGCGTCGGATCGACGCCATTGGCTGCGGTCAGCGGTGACGGTGGCACGTCGAGGGGAATGTCCAAATCGACCGGGCGATAGCCGCGCGAGAGGATTTCGTTCTGCCGTTCGCGGGTCTTGATATACTCGACAAAACGGCTGAATGTGGCGCGCTGTTTGGCGGTCAGGCCATCGACTTCGAGCAGGGCCAGCGGGTGGTCTTCCCACAGCGTCCCTTCGACGGGATAAATCGCCACCAGGTGTTCGCCCTGCATGCGTGTGTTGTAATAGACAACCAACTGCTCCTGACAGACAAACGCGTCGAGATAGCTGCGTCCCTCGGCCATCACCCGCTGCAACACCGACCACTCGCCTTCGCCATAGTAACGCACAGTTTTCTCGACCGCGGCCACGTAATCGAGCGTCGCCTGGTCGGTCACATCGGCCTCGCTCAATCCGCGCGTCTTGCCCGCCCCGGCGTAAAACTGGGCCAGTGTCGCCAGCAGGCCGGAAGCCGAACTGGTCGAGGAATGGCTCCACTTGAACTCCGGGTCGGCCTGGGCGCGGGCCAGCAGATCGGCCCAGCCCAATGGCTTGTCGGGATAACCCATGCTGCGCGCCACGTCTTCCCACATGGCGATGACGATCGGCGAGACGGCATAGCGCTCCGTCTGCCCCACCAGCGGCGACTCGCGCCCGGTCTCAGACTGCCACTGACGATCCAGCGTATCGAGCCACACCGACGAGTCGGGAGAAATGGCGTGCAGGCCGCCTTGCAGCGCGGCTTCGATCATCAAATCTGGATCATACTGCACCGCACTGATGGGAATCACGTCCTTGTTCGAGGCGGCAACCTGGCTGTTAAAGCCATTGACCAGCGCCTTGAACATTTCTTCTTTTTCCGGCGAATAGGCCAGCACAAAAGTCTGCGGCGGTTCGGTGGTCACGACGGCTTTTTGCAATTGATCGGGGATCAATTTGCGCAGGGCTTGAATGCTCAGACAGCAGAAGACAAGAAAGGCGATGACCAGCACCCCCACAGCGACAAAAATATAGCCTTTGCGCATTCCCTGTTCTTGTGTACTCATCGCACATGCCTCCTCTACTGCGCCACGTTCAGATCGAACCAACGCAGCAGAGCCAGCAGCACGTCACGGTCAGGTGAGCGCATACGGGTCGAGCGCGGCGGCAAGACCATCGCGCCCTGGCTTTGCCACTGCACAAACAGGCTGTCCGGCCCCTCCAGCGACACCTCCAGGTTGGCCGGGCGCAGGCCGCGCTTGAGCGCTTCTGCTTGCTGTTCCGGCGCAAGCAGATACTCCTGGAACTGAAGCGCGGCATTTTTTTCCAGCGCCGTCGTCTCGGGGCCCATCCACACCGTAAAGGGGAAATCGAACCAGGTGAGGTACTGCGGGTATTCGATCACCAGCGGATCGGCCCAGCGAGTCTGGATTCCGCCCATATTGACCAGCAGGTCGCTTTCCAAAAGCTGCCCGCCGTCGCCCATCGAATAGCCAAACAGGGCCAGGTCTTCGACCGAGTAAGCGCTCGAATAGTCGGTCACGGCGTCCATCAGCTCGCCCAGCCAGCGCTGGAAATCGGCATTGGTCACATCCTCGACGGTGATCGTTGTCTTGTCATAATACTCACCCGCCGCGGCGACCATCGCCACCAGGCCGGCGGCATTTTTGCGTGGGTTGGGCACCACCAGCTTGAAATAGCCCCACTGCGTGCACTCGGCACACGCCTCCCCGCCGATCTCGCGCCAGCCGCCTTTGGTCATCGCCGCATCGTGGATCACCGTCCAGTTGACCTCGCCGTAGCGATCGCGCAGCACCTGAGCGCGGCTGGCATAGATGCCCCAGGAAAACAGCGAGGTGGCAATCGGCCTGGCGCGGTACTCGCCGTCGGTCAGGAACACGTCGCGCCCGCGCTTGGTCTTGTAGGTCGCATTGACCAGATCGACCAGGTAGCGGCTGTCGGGAATCCAGGCGGTGGGATAGGGATCCATCTCTTCGCGGTCATAGTAGCCCATCGCCGTGAGGCCGTCCATCGGCGTGACCTCGACAACGATCTTTTGCCCTTCCAGGCGATGATCCTCGGCGTTGAATTTCCGGGCCGCCTCACTCACCCACGGTTCGACCGGCAGCGCACAGACAATGCGCACGACCAATTGCTCGTTCGACGGTGTAGGCGTCATCTTGGAATCGCCTGTATTCTGGTTCATCCAGCCGGGCACCTGCGTAACCAGCAGCCCGGCAACGATGATCAGCGCGGCGATGCCAATGATCACAAAAAATACAACCCGCGTTTTATTCATATAAACCGCTCCTTTGGTTCCTGAACCTGCAAGAACCACACCGACACATTTCGTATTTCATATTCCATACGAACTTGCTCAGCCCGCGGTTGCCGCTGACGGCGCTTATTGCAGCCGGCCCGCACGCTCTTCTTGGTCAGACTGCACCGGTCCATCGGAGGCCTCACCGATGCCCAGACGGCGCTTGCGCGCTTCCAACTGGCTCTGGATTTCATCCGTCTCGAGCAGTTGATCCATCTGGTCGTCCAGGCGAGAGGCGCGCATCTCGGACTGCACGGTCGCCTTGTCGAGCCGGGTGCGAATGCCATCAGCAATGCGGGCAATGTCGGCATCGCCAACACCGGCCAGATCGTCGAGCGAGCGAAGCGTTTGGGTGGTCACTTCTTTGGCCTTGGCCAGTTCGAGCAGAGCCTGCAACTGCTGCCGCTCCTGGCGAATTTCGGTCAGCTTGGCTTCCAGTTTGAGCCGTGCGTCGAGCAACTGCTTGTATTCTTGCTGCTGCCGTTCGTGCTGCTCGCGATACTGCTGTGCCATTTCGCGCGCATTGTTGAGTTTACGCTGCGCGGCGACGGCCAGATCGTCTTTGCGGCGTTGTAAAAGCGCATCGATCTGGTTATCAAGCTCTTGCGCCTTTTTCTCAAACTCATCCATCTTGCGCTTGAGCGTTTTGACCTGCCCGCCAACGGTTGCCGCGGCGTCTTCCAGATCATCCAGGCTGTTTTGCGCCTGGCGAATGTACTCGTCGAGCACGGCCAGTGAGTTGGCCTGAAGCGCCTTGTCGAGCATTGCGTGCAGGTTGGCCGAAATCAGGGTCTGGGTCTTTTGCAAAAGCGTTGCCATAGTATCCTCCCGGTGGAAAAATGAAATCAGTTCCAGTTTACCACAGAGCAAAAAGGGCATGTGACTGTTTCCAGACAATGCCCTGACAGTTGTCAAAAGCGGTCAGCCTTCAGCGCAACCACATGCATGCAATACGAATGCCGTCAGGTTAGATAATGCCCAATTCTTTGGCTACCTTTTCAAACACGGCCAAACCCTGATCCAGGTCTTCGCGACTGTGCGCGGCGGTATTCATCACCCGGATGCGCGCCTTGCCCTGCGGCACAGTCGGAAAACCGAGGGCCATCGCAAAGACGCCGTATTCAAAGAGTTTGGCGCTGAACGTCTTGGCCAGCCCCACATCGCCGAGCATCACCGGCACAATCGGTGTTTGCGTCAAGCCGGTGTCCAGGCCAAGCCGGGCCATCCCTTGCTTGAAATACTCGGCATTATCCCACAGCCGGTCGACCAGTTCGGGATGCCGCTCGATGTAATCCAGCGAGGCCAGGCAGGCGGCCGTATCGGCCGGGGTGAGCGCGCTGGAAAAGAGGTTGGGGCGCGCTTTCTGGCGGATATATTCGACCACTATCGACTTGCCGGCGATCACCCCACCCATCACGCCAAAGGCCTTGGACAAGGTGCCGATCTCGACGTCGAAACGGCCTTCCAACCCAAAATGGCTGACGATGCCCTTGCCGCGACCGAGCACGCCCTCGCCGTGCGCATCATCGACCATGGTCATCACGTCGTATTTTTCGGCCACCTCGTAGAGTTTGTCCAGTGGGGCGACATCGCCGTCCATGCTGAACACACCGTCGCTGATCATCAGGCCGCGCCGGTATTGGGCGAGGTTTTCCTTGATTTTCAGCTCCAGGTCGGCCGGATCGCAGTGCTCGTAGACGATGATCTTGGCTCCGGAGAGCCGCGCCCCATCGATAATGCTGGCATGGTTGAGCCGGTCGGAGAAAATCACATCCTGGACGCCGGCGGCCTTGTCCTGACCGACCAACGCCGGAATTGCCGCCTGGTTGGCGCAAAAGCCGCTCTGCACCAGCATCGACGCTTCGACCGACTTGAAGGCGGCCATGCGGCGCTCGAATTCCAGATGCAGACCTTGCGTGCCGGCGATGGTGCGCACCGCGCCCGGCCCCACTCCCCACTGATCGATGGCTGCTTTGGCCGCTGCCTTGATCTCGGGATTGTTCGCCAGCCCCAAATAGTTGTTGGTGCAAAAGTTGAGCACCCGCTTGCCATCGACAACCATCCAGGCATCGGCGGGCGATTCCATTGTGCGGATGTTGATGAAACGCTTTTCTGTCTTGAGTTGATCCAGTTCTTGTTCGATAAATGCAAGTTTATCAGACATCGTTGTCTCCTTTGTGTGAAATGTAATGCGTGATGCGTCATTTTACGTTTGACGTTTCACGCCTGACTTTACAGGCTGCCTTCTCGGTATCGCTGACCGAGCTGGTCCAGCATATCTTTGGTCATCGCATCCAGGTCATACGCGGGCTGCCAGCCCCACTCCCGGCGCGCGGCCGAGTCGTCGATCGACATGGGCCACGAGTCGGCGATTTTTTGCTTGACCGGATCGGGGTTGTATTCGACCGTAAAGTCGGGCAGGTATTTCTGGATCGACGCGGCCAGTTCGCCGGCCGAAAAACTGATTCCGGCCATGTTGAAATCGGCGTGGTGATCGAGGCGGGTGAGATCAGCATCCATCAGGTCTAGGGTACCCTTGATGCAGTCGGGCATGTACATCATGGGCAGCACAGTGTCCTCGCGCACAAAACATGAATAGTGCTGGCGGCGAATGGCCTCGTAATAGATTTCGACGGCATAGTCGGTGGTGCCGCCGCCGGGCGGGGTGACGTTGCTGATGATGCCCGGATAGCGCACACCGCGCACATCGACGCCAAAGCGGTTAAAGTAATAGTCGCACAGCAGTTCACCGGCCACTTTGGTCACGCCGTACATCGTCTTGGGGCGCAGCACCGTCTCCTGGGGGGTATCCTGGCGCGGCGTTTCTGGCCCAAATGCGGCGATCGAACTGGGGCAAAAGACGCGCACCAGGCCGCGCTCGCGGGCAATTTCGAGCACATTATACAGCCCGTTGATGTTCACATCCCAGCATAGATGGGGTTTGGCCTCGCCAACAGCCGAGAGGATCGCCGCCATGTGATAGATGGTATCGATGCCGTGACGTTCGACCGCGGCCTCAAGCTGGGCCTTTTGGGTCACATCGATGAACTCAAAAGGGCCGGCATCTCGCAGTTCGGGGCTGGGCGGGGTATGGTGCCCGGCGGCAACAACGTTTTCGCTGCCGTATCGTTCACGAAGGGCGACCGTCAGCTCGGAGCCGATCTGGCCCACTGCACCGGTCACAAGAATCTTGCGCATCTCACCTTTTGTAGACATCATTGTCTCCTTTGAATTTTTTGGTGCAATCAAACCGACAGCGCAGAGTATACCACGTCCATGGTGCTTCGTCAAGATGGCCGAATACTTTATCCGCTGACTTGACAAAGGCGGTTGTGTGTGATAAAATCTACTTTATAAGTCTACTGCACTTATGAATTCTCCCGCCATCCTGGCCCATCCACCTAATGGCATCTGGTGCTCCTGCAAACTGGTCATGATAAGTGAAAAGCCGTCCCGAACAGGCCAAGTCACCTATCAAATCTTGTTTAGCAGAGTACCAATCAAACCGAGCGCGTCCGGCTGGTTCAAAGATGAAAAAAGCAACGCGTCAGCAAACCAAAACCCACAACACCAGGCTGATCCTGAAAACTATTTACAACCAGGAGTTGATCAGCCGCGCCGACATCGCCCGCACCACCAACCTCACCCCAACCACCGTTTCAGATATCGTTGGCGAATTGATCGCCGGCGGGCTGGTACAAGAAATGGGGCAGGGACCTTCTGCTGGTGGCAAGCCCCCCATTTTGCTCAAGTTTGTCGATGATTCGCATCACCTGATCGGCATTGACCTGGCCAGCAACGAGTTTCGCGGCGCGGTCATTGACCTGCGCGGGAACATCAAACATCGACTGCATCTCGCCATCGACGATCTCGAGGGTGAGGAAGCGTTGAACCGCGTTTATGACCTGATCGATGGGCTGTCCAAGATCACCCATACCCCCATCTTGGGCATCGGCATCGGCACGCCGGGGCTGATGGATGCCTCGCAGGGCGTGGTCATCAACTCGGTTAATATGGGCTGGCAAAACCTGCCGCTGCGCGAACGGCTGGAAAAACGATACAATCTGCCGGTTTACATTGCCAACGATTGCCAGGTCGCCGCATTGGGCGAGTTTACTTTTGGCGACAATCGGGGCCAGCCCAGCCTGGTGCTGATCAAAATTGCCCGGGGCATTGGCGCGGGCATCATCTTGAACCAACAGCTCTATTACGGCGACGGCGGCTATGGCGCGGGCGAAATCGGCCATGTGATGGTTGAGGAGAATGGCGTGCTTTGCATGTGTGGGCACTATGGGTGTCTGGAAACAGTGGTCAGCGGCCGGGCATTGGTGAGACAGGTCAAAGAACGGCTGGAGTCGCAGCCTGGAGCGCACCTGCCCGGCGGAAACACGGGCGAGATCACGTTTGCAACGCTCAAGCAGGCCCTCCAATCTGGCGATCCGACGGTGCGCGCGGTGGTCGAACGGGCCGGGGGCATGCTGGGACACGCGATCAGCAACCTGGTGTGTGCACTGGGCATCCGGCACGTGGTCTTGTGCGGTCACGTGATCGAGCTTGGCGCGAGATTGCTGGAGCCGGTGCAGCGGCAGATCAAACGCGGGGCATTGGCCGCTCTGGCCGACGAGACCATCCTTTCCACGTCGAACCTTGGTGCAGACGTCGTTGTTTTGGGCGCAGCGGCGCTTGTGCTCGCCCAAGAACTGGGACTGTGACGTGAAGCCCAATTTGACAGCAATAGCGTGCTATACTAATATTACTATAGTTTTCCCTAACTGATTATGTAAACTGATTTCCGATTGGGCAAAAACAG
>CAYRXM010000017.1:0-44333 GCA_964428175.1 uncultured Anaerolineae bacterium | reverse complement strand
TGTCAAATCTCACACGAGTGCTGGTCAACCCCAAATCTTTTTCGGAACAGCTATATCTTTGCATTCCGGCCGCCTCAATACCCTGAGCAGGCGCAAGCTATCATCGAAAAGCCGGGCGCGTTGGGTGACAAACCTCTGGCGTTGGCCTTTGATCTGGAGCGACGTCGGCTGGCTCTGGTGAGAGGAAACGAGTTGATTGTGTGGAATCTGCAATCCCGTCGCCCTGAACGTCAACTGGAAGCCTCTGTCGGCGATGCGGTCGGTATCACGGCCAGTCTGGCCTTCGATCCGAGCGGCGAGCTTTTGGGCGTCGGCACGGCGAATGGTTGGCAAATCTGGCACATCAAGAACAAGCAATTGGTGGCGCAAGGAACCGACGCCGGAGTTTATGCCGTGCTGTTCAGCCCAGATGGTCGGCTGTTTGCGTGGGGCGATACAGATGGAGTTGTTCACTTGTGGGGCATAGCAGGAGAGCCATAAGGCGAATGAGTCACTCGCTCATTTTGTTCTCTTGGGCAGATGGTTCTCCGTCAGCACAGTGCTTGAGCCCGGCCAAGTTTACGGAACTTGGTCGGGCTTTCCTATCCACTAAAGCCTCAACAGTGGTGCATTTATCTTGATCATCACGGCCATCGATACGACGGCAGGCTTGAGCGTGATCCTCTTCCCGCCCACCGTCAGCGACGGGGTGAGCTACCCACAATACGGCGCGCACAACGCCACCGTGTCCCACGTCTACACCTTTGACGCCGGCGACACGGCCAACGGTACATACAACGTGGCCGTCACCGACCGCGCAACCAACCAGACCACCGTGCCCTTTACCGTCACCCGGGATATCATCGCGCCGACGGTAACCCTAACCGTGGCTGAACGGATCGCCGCCAGCGACATCCCCGTGCAGTGAACGGCGGTGGAGACCGGCTCCGGCATCCGTGGCTACGACCTGGAGGTAAGCGCCGACGGCGGCGCAAGCTGGACCCGCCTGCTCACCGCGACGCAGGATACCAGCTACACCTTCACCGGTGAGCTGGGCGTGGCCTATGCCTTCCGCGTCCGCGCGACGGACCGGGTGAGCAACACCTCCACCTGGGTGCAGGCCGAGGCCAAAACGGTGGTGGTCAAGAAATACTACTCGGTGGCCGGGCAGCGAGTTGGTATGCGCGAGAATGGTGTGTTATACTATTTGCATAGCGACCATCTTGGCTCGACTTCTTTAACAACCAACGAAAGCGGCGACGTGGCCGCGGCGCAGAAATACCTGCCCTACGGTGAAGTGCGCTGGGTGACGGGCACGCTGCCGACGGACTTGACGTACACAGGCCAGAGATCCGAAAATGGGCTGGGCCTGATGGATTATCGGGCGAGATTTTACAGCGGTCGCTTGGGCAGGTTCATCTCGGCGGATAGCATTGTGCCGGGAGCGGGAAGCCAGCATTTAAGCAGGTATATGTATGTAACAGGAAATCCAATTCTCTATCGAGACCCAACAGGACATGCCTTGGGCGGGCCACAGTTTGATCCGGGCAATGAATTTCAGCTTGTAGACAACAAAATCCCTTGGTGGCAGCAAGTGTTAGAATTTGTTGCTGGCGTCGTCACCCAATACGGCAATGATATGGCGTTGGGGATTCCACAAGCCATTCACAAAGACTTGTTAGGTGGCTCGGATCCAAGTGACTATAGAAGCGATGCTTTTCAAACTGGTAGAGTAATTGGACGTGTAGCAAGCTATGCTCATGGCGCTGCCAGCATGGCCGGCGGAATAATCAAGATGGTAGAGGGCGCAGGCTTGACGGGGGTGACAGGTGGAGGAGCGGCTGTTCTTGGGATGACGCTCGTGGCTGAAGGGGCCGTAGAGGTAGTCTATGGCGAAATGGTCATTGTGCGTAACTTGAGCGATCCCGATCCGCTGATCAGTTTGGCGAAGAGAAGTGGTGGCAGTGAGTGGAGACCGTTGAAACGTCAAGACTTGCCAAGTGGTTATGAACCTCCTAGCGGCGGAGCAAGACGCGTTACTGTACAACATGGACCCAACAAAGGACGCAAGGGTTGGCTTGACAAACATGGAGATATTTGGGTTCCAACAAGGCAAGGAGAAGCCCATGGTGGTCCACACTGGGATGTTCAAATAAATGGCGGCAGAAGCGGGTACAGAAGCGTATGGCCAAAGGATTGAGCGAATCATCAGGAGATGCTTCTCCAAAAAGTGGAAAGGATGATATAATATCAGCATGAAAAATGTCCAAGTAATTGATGGTGGTGTAAATAGTATCTTTGAGATATATCAAATATCAGACGAACAGTTTGATATGGTATTTCCCCAAAATACTGATATAGCGTTTTTGGATGAAGTCAACCAAAGAATTGATCCCAATTCAAACACTTCATTTTGGAACGAGTTTTACAGTAAACAAATAGCCAAACCAGAAGTTATAGGCATTCACGGTACTTTGCACCTGTTTGCAAATGATTATGTGAAACGTAGTTTCCCTAATCGATGTGAGTCTGATGTGTTATAAAAGCCGAATGTTGGTAATCTTGATTTTAACAAAATAGTAGTAGCTCGAGTAGAACAGAAAACGGAAGAAGACGCCAATGGGCTGTTTTCTTCCGTTCTCGCATTGGGGTGCCGCTATTCTACCAGTTACGTAGGTTGGGTTGAGGTACGAAACCCAACAATTTCTCTCGTGCCGATGGTCAACCCGTCGGCACGTTTTCTTTTTCCCAGGCGATGAACCCGACCCCCGCACCCTTTACCGTCACCCGCGACGCCATCTCGCCCACCTTGACCCTTACCCTGCCGGGCCGGATTGCCGCGAGCGACATCCCCGTGCAGTGGACGGCGGTGGAGACCGGCTCCGGCATCCGTGGCTACGACCTGGAGGTAAGCGCCGACGGCGGCGCAAACTGGTCCCGCCTGCTCACTGCGACGCAGGATACCAGCTACACCTTCTCCGGCGGGTTGGGCGTGGCCTACACCTTCCGCGTCCGCGCGACGGATAACGTGAATAACGTCTCCGCCTGGGTGCAGGCCGAGGCCAAAACGGTGGTGGTCAAGAAATACTACACCGTCGCCGGGCAAAGAATTGGTATGCGCGAGAATGGTGTGTTATACTATTTGCATACCGACCATCTTGGCTCGACTTCTTTAACAACAGATGAAAGCGGCGCGGCGGTGGCCGAGCAGAAATACCTGCCCTACGGCGAAGTGCGCTGGGTGACGGGCACGCTGCCAACGGATTTCGGATACACTGGGCAGCGGGCAGAGGACTTTGGCCTGTACGATTATCGCGCGAGACACTACTCACCGCACGCTGGGCGTTTCATCTCTCCTGACAGCATCGTGCCAGGAACAGGCGGGGCCGCGCAGAATAGGTACATGTATGTCGAGGGAAATCCTCTCAAATATGTGGACCCCAGCGGTCACTGTGCAGGTTTATCGGGATTTGCTTTCGATATTTGTAAAGCGGTTGTTATTGATATTCAGACCATCGTAAACAAAGCGAATGAATATCGAGAAGTTATCTTTTTCCCAACAGAGGATACGACTTTCGGAGAACGTGCTGAAGCCTCTGCGATAGTAGGAGGAGGCGCAGTAGTTGCTGGCGTGGTTGCGGCCGAGGTAGCATATGGCACATGGACAACTGCAGCCAACACAGCTCTTCTCAATATGCTCTTTCGTTATCCGTGGCTTGCACCACTGTTTGGTTATCCTGTAGATGCCTTTTCAACTAAACTTGCGTCCGGGGCATCCTCGCCTAACCTCGATGCATTGTCCACGATGAAAGATACTAACTATCAAGAGCTTATCTCAAAATACAACATTGACTGTAGCGAAATAGCTGAACACTTACAGCGAGCAGCAGGGGGAGAAGGCCATATTATCGAAATTGCATACTCGAATGCAAGTCCACTAAACCCACAATTGCGAATTCCTGAAGCCAGTTCACAGATATCACGGTTTCTATACCATCAAGTCTATACAGACGGAACCTATGTATTTGATCCAAGGTATTCTTTGGACCCTATGCTTATAAAGGACTATATGGCGCTCATTAAAGAGCTTAATCCAATGCTAGACCTAGTGTTTCGAGTTTTACAGGAGTGAGTCAAGTATGAGCGATATCATTGCTGCTCTGGCAAAATTTGGCGAGATTGAGTGGTGTTCTTGCAATATGGGCGATAGCTTGTTTGCAGATTACCCTGAATTAAGCTCTTTTCCTCCAGTGATTGTCTGGCGCTACAAGACTTCCAGTCCTCAAGTTGCAGAAAAGTTATCTACAGTGATTGCGTCTTTTCATGGGATCACCCAATGGTCGCTTAACACCGAAAGAAAAAACTGGGTTCTTTGCCCATCTCGCGTTCACAATCGCGATGATGTTGTTCGTTTGAAAAAATTTGATCCAGAGTATGGAATCCAGGCAAACAAGGACTTGAGCAAGCTGGCTGATTATATTGATTGTGCAACAAAATGATTTACGAGTCTCCTGAAAAAAGGTCGAGAGCGACAAACAAGCCTCGATACTCAATACATAAAATATCTTGGAGCTTTGCTAACCTTGCTTAATAAGCGCAAGAACAATGCCCCAACAGGCAATTTAGCGAACAACCGACCTTTTGTCAGCAAAGCCATTTATGAATCTTCTCTTGCACCCAAACAAAGCGTAGGTGCGTCATTCGGGTGATCCACACCTGGTGGTAACACTTTTCCTGTGCTGGCGGTTTCCGCCCCGGCGCACGGCTTGAGACTTGTCGGGTTTCCAGCGAACGCTACGTCCGCGTCCCGACAGGTCTTTTGCAATACGGCGCGCACAACGCCACCGTGTCCCACGTCTACACCTTTGACGCCGGCGACACGGCCAGCGGCGCGTACAACGTCGCCGTCACCGACCGCGCAACCAACCAGACCACCGTGCCCTTTACGGTCACCCGCGACGCCATCACGGCCACCGTGATCGAGGCTAACCCGGCCCAGGTGATGGCGTATCCGATGATGATGTGGCCGCTGCAGATGGGGCGAAATGGCAATGTGTGGAGCGTGCCTGCGCTGCTGCCAGGCAGCGGCTTGCCTGACGGCGTGCTGACGGTCACGGTGACGGCGCAGGACCGGACCAACCATATGGTCAGCCGGGTCTTGACCTACACCGTCGACAACACCCCGCCGGGGGCGACGTTGAACATCACCGAAAACAGCCCCTATGCCTACGTGAACGGCAGCACCGTCTACTATGGCCCCAACAGCGGCAGCTTTACACTGACCGTCACCGCCGCCGACGCCACCGCCGGCCTGGACGCGATCGTCTTCCCGGCCACGGTCAGTGCGGGTGAAGTCTACTCACAATACGGTGCCCACACCGCCGCCGTGTCCCACGTCTACACCTTTGACGCCGGCGACACGGCCAATGGTACATACAACGTCGCCGTCACCGACCGGGCGACGAGCCAGACCACGGTGCCCTTTACCGTCACCCGCGACGCCACCGCGCCCACCTTGACCCTCACCGTGGCTGAACGAATCGCCGCCAGCGACATCCCTGTGCAATGGACGGCGGTGGAGGCCGGCTCCGGCATCCGTGGCTGCGACCTGGAGGTGAGCGCCGACGGCGGCGCAAGCTGGACGCGCCTGTTGACCGAGACGCAGGCGACCACATACACCTTCACCGGCACGCCGGGCGTGGCCTACACCTTCCGCGTCCGCGCGACGGACAATGTGAGCAACACCTCCGCCTGGGTGCAGGCCGTCGCCAGGACGGTGGTGGTCAAGAAATACTACACCGTGGCCGGGCAAAGAATTGGTATGCGCGAGAATGGTGTGTTATACTATCTGCACGGTGACCATCTTGGCTCGACCTCCTTAACAACAGATGAAACCGGTGCAGTGGTGGCCGAGCAGAAATACCTGCCCTACGGCGAAGTGCGCTGGAGCAGCGGGAGCTTGCCCACCGACCGGCAATTCACCGGCCAGCGCAGAGAGGCCAGCCTGGGCGACCTCTACGACTACCGGGCGAGATTTTTCTCGCCCCGCCTGGGACGCTTCCTGAGTGCGGATACGCTGGTGCCGGGGGTGGGAAGCCTGTACCTGAACAGGTACATGTACACCAACGGGAATCCTGTCAAATGGCAAGATCCATCCGGGCATGCGCCAGTGTATTTTGATGCAGGCGAGGGAATGGGCTCATCTGCGCTCTACTGGGAGATTGTTTCCCAGGTGGGAACGGCAGGTAGTGCATATCCTGCATCCTGGAATAAGCTTGATACGATAGATCAAGTCCAGGCACTTCGGGCTTACGCCGCTTATCTGGAAAACCCCGAGTACTACAGACAGCTATATATGAACCCAGGAAGTGATCCGATCTCACTTGGGTACTTGCAAGTGTGGGCTGAGTATGCTCAAGGCGTTCCGCTTGCTCAATTTATGCAGCTAGACCTGGAAGCAGAAAACTATGCCCGGATAGATGCGGCACGTCAGGCCTATGAGAATGGCAGAATTAGTGCAGCAGAATATTATGGCAGCATAGCTCTTCCAGTAGTAATGATAGGGCTGATAAGTCTTTCAGAAAGCTGTGCTGACGCTGGAACGCCATGGCTGGGCAACAACGTGAAAACTACCGGCAAGGTTAGGTCAGGTAGATTAGCAGGTTATCAGAGTGCAACTTCTGATGTACCTGGTGGTTTGCATAGTGCAGAAAAGGCATTTGAGGCTTTTGCTGGTCGTGCGCCAACGATAGATAACCCCTCATCTTGGGCACCTACAGATTCTTATATCGGGGCAGATCTAGAGGTGCAATTTCGACCTTCTAGTAGAACAGGGACTCCTGTAATTGAGGTGATAAACCATGGCACAAAAACAATTGAAAAAATTCACTTCAATCGATGAAGTTGCATTCCAGGATGTTTGGGATGCACTGGACAAATGGGAAAAGGGCGAAGTAAGTACTGAGAACACATTTGCTTTTGCAGAAGACTTGTACTATCTCGGTCCGGGATGGCCTGAGTATCCAAGAAGCAACAAGATGTCTGTACTATTTGCTGTTCTTGAATCTCTTGAGATGATCTATACCCAGCCAACTTTGCGCTCCGATGTATCAGCGCTAAAGGAGTTCTTGGCTGTCGGAGAAACAGATCCTCTTGAAGCTTGGGCTTTAATTGACGAATATTGGGCAAATATAGATTGGGATACTCGACTCGCGGGTTTAGGCAAAAAGAGATAGTCAAGTCGTGACAGAAAACGGAAGGAAGCAGCCGGGTGGCCGTTTTCTTCCGTTGTCTCGTTACGACGGTCTCCGTCGTAATGCCTTCTTTGGCACTCTGCGCTCTCAGCCGCCACAATCCACGCAGTTGGGTTGAGGAACGAAACCCAACATCTTGAGATCTGTCGGGTTTTCAACACCCGACAGGTCTTTTTTTGTCATCAAAGACGATACCGCGCCGACGAACGTCAGCCTCGACGTGTCGCAGGGAACGGGTGAGCAGTTCACGCTTACCTGGTCGGCAACAGAAACCCAATCCGGCCTTGACTTTTGCTCGCGTACGTCCAGATAGGCCCGCAGCGCGTCGAACGCTTCGTCGCCGATCCAAACCACGTGGTCTTTGAGCCCCTTGGACTGCTCGATGCGCACCCGGCGATCCGCCAGGTCAAGGTCATCCAATCGCAAACGCCGGACTTCCCCCGTTCTGAGGCCGCAGTACAGCATCAACAGAAACCAGGCGCGGTCCATCACCGCTTCGCGCTGCTGTGACGACGGTTCCGCTTCGGCTTGGCCCACGATCTGCTGCCGCAGTCGTCGCAGGTCGCCCACCGGCAGGTCGCGGGGCAGGCGTGTGGCTTCCTTGAGCGGCGCCAGCTTGAGCATCCGTCGCTGCACCGGGCGTCCCAGATCGTTCAGATAGTGCAGAAAGGCCAGCAGTTCGCGCAGTTCGCCGTTGACCGTTACCGGGCTGAGGCCGTTGGCCAGCCGGCAGTCGACATAGTCCTCCCACAGCGCCGGGGTCAGGTCGGCGATGCCGGACAGCGGGGTTTGCGGGGCGATCCAGCGCAGAAAGAGGGTCAGGTGGCTGAGCGTGTCGCCCGTTCGCCGGTACTGGACCTCGGGCAGCCAGGCTCGTCGACGGTGAACGATGTAAGCGCGGATGTCGTCGGTCAGCCAGGCGGGCAGTGGGCCAACGTAGGTCTCCCAGCGGATGACGTTGCTCGGCCGGGGTCGATGCTGCCGCTCGCGCAGGAACTCGGCCAACTTGGCCAGCCCCTTCAAATACCCGTGGCGGGTCGATTCGCTGGCATAGTGTGTCCGTATGTATTCGCGCACGCGGTCGAGGTCAGCCCGCGGCTCGATCTCCCAGTACGGTTTGTCGAGCCAGCCCAAGGCCAGCCGGGCAGCGCAGCCGTAGATATTGAGCGCCGACGCGCTGTAGCCTCCTTCGCGCAACCAGCGTCGAAAGTGGTCGTAGAAGCCGCGATTGGCCGGGGACCATTTTTTGATCGACTTGACCGCAGAGTCACGGTGCTGCCTGTCTGTGTAGTGCAAGTCTCGTTCGCGGATCATGCCTCGTCCTCCGCCAGCGACAGCCGCCGCGAAATCTCGGCGATGGCCGCCTCGTATTCGGCACGCACCGTGGGGTCGGAGATGTGCAGGTAGAGCTGGGTGGTGTGCAGCCGGGCGTGGCCGAGCAGCTTTTGGATCGAGGTGACCGATACCCCGGCGTCGACGAGATGCCGGGCGAAGGTGTGGCGCAGTTGGTGGCACGAGATGTCGATCCCGACCTGCCGCCCGTAGCGGGTCAGGCGATCCTGGATCGTGCGCACGCTGATTCGCTGGCGCAGACGGCTGAGAAAGACGGCCTGGCTCTGCGCCTGGGGACGGACGGTCAGCCAGTTGTGGAGCGCTTTGAGCGCCTGGTGCGAGACATAGACCACGCGCTGGGCGTCGCCCTTGCCGTGCAGCCAGAGGCGGGGTGTCGTCGAATGGCCGTTGTTGGCGTTGAGATACAGGTCGCTGAGGGACAGGCTGTGAACCTCGCCCACTCTTAACCCGCATCGTAGCATTAGCAGAAACATCGCCCGGTCACGGCGATTCTCGATGACGGTGAACAACTGCTCGATGTCGGCGTCTTGCACATCGCGGGGCAGGTGCTGCCCCTGGCGGATGTAGTGACGCCTGGGATGGACGGGGTTGAACAGGTCGTCCTCGTCCTCGCTGTCCAGAAAACCGTAAAAGGAGCGGATGGCGGCCAACCGACGGTTGACGGTGGCGATGGCGTGACCGTTTTGCTGGCAGTGCTCAATGTAGTGATCGATGTCCTGAAAGGTCACGGCGTCGGGTGGCTTGTCGAGCCAGGTGAAAAAGAGGTCGAGATCGTTGGCGTAATGGATGGGGGTGCTGGCGTGCGGACTCTTGCGCTGCAGCCATTTGCTGAAGCGCCGTACTTGGGGTAACATATGCATACCTCCTGGTGGTGTGAGATGGAATAGAACCTGTAGCGAGATTCTGAAACCATCCTACCACCAGGAGCGCAAAAACGCACGCTCCGGGGCGAATTGCGTGTAACGACGGTTACATTAAGTTGACCCAGATGGGTGCCCGGTGGTACAGTGAGAAGCTTGGCCGCTGGATCTCCGCTGACCCTATTATACCCGATCCGGCCAATCCGCAAAGTCTGAACCGCTACTCATATGTGTACAACCGTCCGCTCGTTTATGTCGACAGAGATGGGCATTTTCCATGGCCGGTAGTCATTTTGCTTGCTGCGCTGCTAACCCTTCCCGGTGATACAGGCCCTTATGGAGTGCAAAATCCTTTCAGCCAGATTTGGAGTGACTGGGGACCGTTTTCGCGTTCTGGAGTATATGATGCAGCGCTGCGTGCTCCCAAGCCGACGTCGCAGAATATGACAGGATGGTTGATTGACCAGATGAAAACGAACGCGCAAGCGCCGGTCACACAAGAGATTCGCAAGCATTGGCAAAGCGGAAACCCAGCTCATAAGGCGGCTGCATATCAGGCGTGGGTGGCCTTGGTACGAGGGGATGCTGTATGGGATTTCAAAGCGGATATTCCAAAGGAGTTCAAAGAGTCTGGGGTCACACTAGGCGACTTTCGAATGGACTTTGATGCTGTGGCCAACATTCACTTTGGCTTTGTCGGGCGTGCGGCTGGATTTAATGGCGAATTCCTCAAGTTTGGCGCAGGGATAGCGCAGTGGAACCAATGGAAGGACACAAATCCATCAAATATTGGCCCCTGGCATACATACCTTGATGATCCCTTTGATTACTGGTGTGTTGATTTTGGAATCTTTCTCCACGATCTCCATGGTGGAGACCCTGACAAGATGACACCAGAAGCTTTTAATCAGGCACTATGGGATTACATCGGGATGTACGGCCTTCCATCGCGCGGTGTTTATCCCGAAAAGGAGCCGTAGAGATTATGAAGCCAAGGTCAATGCACTGGATGCTAATTGCGATCATTTTTGTCGGCGAGATGCTCCTGTCTGGTTGCAGCACTCCGGTACCGCCTACGCCGGTGCGCTCGTTTAGTACAATGGACTTGTTGATCACTCTATCGGACATGCCGGAAGGATGGAGAATGTCAGAGAATTCGCCAAGCCGCATCCTGGACTACCTTGCAGGGCGAGAGCCGGCTACAGCAGATGATGCCTCAAGAATGGTCTTTCTGGCTGAACCTTATGTGCCATTGTACGAGGCAGCACATGAAGTTTATCGTTTCAAAACTGCAGCTGTCGCAAAGCAGGTTTATGAGATTAGAGTCTTAGGAGAAACACCACAAGGATGGGGATACCAAAGTTCTGTAGCAAATGAATCCAAGTTTCTGTGCTACACCAAGAAGAATGAGCCGCCATACTGTAGTTGGCTTGCCTATTACGACGAGTACTACGTTGAGTTTTCGGCAGCGCTCATTCCCGGCAAGATGTCGTTGCAAGATGTGGAAAGGATTGTCAAGATCATCGACGACAAAATGGCGCAGTATTTGGGCAAACCATCGGAGTGAGTCAAGGCCGAGAATGTGCAACAGAAAACGGAAGGAAACAGCCGGCGGGCCGTTTTCTTCCGTTCTCGTTTTGGGGGTACGGCTATTCTACCAGCACCCGTTTTTTCCTCGTGCCGCTTGAGACCTGCCAGATTTTCGAAATCTGGCAGGTCTCTTCTTCACCCTGCCGGAACGGATCGCCGCGAGTGACATCCCCGTGCAATGGACGGCGGTAGAGACGGGCTCCGGCATCCGTGACTACGACCTGGACGTGAGCGCCGACGGCGGCGCAAACTGGACTCGCCTGTTGACCGAGACGCAGGATACCAGCTACACCTTTACCGGCACGCTGGGCGTGGCCTACACCTTCCGCGTCCGCGCGACGGACAATGTGAATAACACCTCCGCCTGGGTGCAGGCCGAGGCCCGGACGGTGGTGGTCAAGAAATACTACTCGGTGGCCGGCGCTCCCATTGCACCTGGCGTGTGGCTGTGGTATACTTGGGGCAACAGCCAAACTCAAAAGACCAGACAAGGAAAAGACAATGTCAGAGGCTTCCACGACGATGCTGCAAATACCTTTTTCAAAAGACCTGGCGGCGCTCCTGGGCAGCCAGCTTCAGGCCGCTGAAAAAGCCAAAGAACTGATCATCCTGGGATTATATCAGGAAGACCGTATTTCCGGCGGCAAAGCCGCTGAATTGCTGGGGCTGACCCGATCTGGGTTTGTCGCTTTTCTGGCGCGCAAAGGGATCGACTATTTCCGCCTTGCGCCGGACGAGTGGGCCGAAGAAGCAGCCACGGTCGAGGCCTGGGGTGCCAGCAATGCTTGAGGTCGTCTCGAACACAGGGCCGCTGATTGCGCTGGCGAGCATTGGCCAGTTCGACCTGCTGCACAAGCTTTTCGGAACCATCCAGATTCCACCGGCGGTTCGCGCCGAGATTCGAGATCAAACCACGTTGGATGCTGTCACTGCCGCCGATTGGATAATCGTCCGCGACGCACAAGACGAGATTGCCGTCCAACTGCTCAAAGAAGAACTCGATGCCGGAGAAAGTCAGGCTATCATTGTGGCGCGCGAACGGCATGCGGATCTGCTCCTGATCGACGAACGCGCGGCGCGAAGAAAAGCGTCCACACTCGAACTGACCGCCATTGGCACATTGGGCGTGTTGCTGATGGCAAAAAAGCGTGGCTTGATACCGGTCATTGCCCCTCTTCTGACTGATTTGTACCGCTCCGGTTTTCGTATGAGTCCCAAGCTTTACGAGCAAGTACTCCAGAGCGCTGATGAGAAGACATAACGATTCGGCCTGGTTCTGCACAATTGACGGCGATCTGTCGCCGGCTGCCCAGCGGCCCGTCACTTGGTGATCTGGCGGTTGGGATGCAAAGAAAAAGACCGCCGGTGGAACACCCCACCGGCGGTTTGCTGTCAGTTTGGCCGGCTCAGGACAGGCCGCCAGCCTGGACGCGATCGTCTTCCCAACCACGGTCAGTGCGGGTGAAGTCTACTCACAATACGGCGCCCACAACGCCACCGTGACCCACGTCTATACCTTTGACGCCGGTGACGCGGCCAGCGGCGTGTACAACGTGGTCGTCACCGATCGGGCGACCAACCAGACCACGGTGCCCTTCTCCGTCTTCCGCGACGCTATCGCGCCCACCGTGACCCTCACCGTGGCGGAACGGATCGCCGCGAGCGACATCCCCGTGCAGTGGACGGCGGTGGAAGATGGCTCGGGCGTGCAGCACTATGATGTGGAATATCAAATTGCAAATGGCGACTGGACGCCCTGGCTCACGGCGACCACGCAAATGCAGGCCACCTTCACCAGCACGTTGGGCGTGGCCTACACCTTCCGCGTCCGCGCGACGGACCGGGTGAATAACATCTCCGCCTGGGTGCAGGCCGTCGCCAGGACGGTGGTGGTCAAGAAATACTACAGCGTCGCCGGGCAGCGAGTTGCGATGAGAAGCAACGGTGTGCTATACTATTTGCATACCGACCATCTCGGCTCGACTTCTTTAACAACAGACGAAAGCGGCAGCGTGATCGCCGAGCAGAAATACCTGCCCTACGGCGAAGTCGGATGGATGACGGGCACGCTGCCAACGGATTTCGGATTTACAGGGCAGCGGGCGGAAGACTTTGGCCTGATGGATTACCGAGCGAGGTTTTACAGCGGTCGCTTGGGCAGGTTCGTCAGCGCGGACAGTATTGTGCCAGGAGCAGGCGGGGCCGCACAGAATAGGTATATGTACGTCGAGGGTAATCCTCTTAAATATGTGGACCCCAGCGGTCACTGTGCAGGTCTAACAGGTATGGCATTTCGCGTGTGCAAAGCAATGGTTATGACTGCTGCCCAAGTCGTTCATAAAGCTAACGAGTATCGTGAAGATATCTTTTTTCCTGATGAGAATACAACATTTCTGGAACGCTTGGAAGCCTCTACGGTTGTAGGTGGTGTCTCAACAGCCGTAGCTGTAGGTACAACATGGGCAGTTAAAAAAGTAGCATCCTATGCAATTACTCATCCAAAAAAAGCATATACAGGACGTGCATTCGCTGAAGAAGCCTACGAAGCAGCTGTAACAGGAACGCCTTTTGATCCTGGTATGGTATTGTTGGATCTCGCATCGGCAGGCATTCTGGATGATACTCTGCCAAGGAGACAAAGGCCAAACCTATATCGGGATGGTGGAGACGCCAATAGCCCCAATTTCCAGATACGCACTCCCAATAACCCCTATCCCCGCACTGGAGAATGGGACATTACACTAGATGCGGATGGGTACGTTGGTCCAGGCAGTGGAGGGTGGTCTACAAGGTCGGTACCCAGGTCAGCACAAACCTGGATGTATCCTGGTGATGCCCCAGAGCCTGAAGGGGTCAGGATTTATCAAGACAAACCCGGTGACGATCCGACACATTGGTCATGGGAGCCAGCCTACCAAATGCCATATACAGAGTTCAAAAAGCGTGTAAAAAGCAGCAGACCTTACTGGATAAGGTCGGAATGATTGGAGAGGGGATCAATGGATAGAGTATCTCAACTGATCAGAAATTGGGAACAGGCCCATTCCTCGGATGAGATTAGCCAAGTGGTTGACGCACTGGCTCAGATCGGCGAGCCTGTAGTCGAGCCGCTGCTGCAGTATGCGAGAGATCATCCGACATCCTCACCTAGGCATAGAACGGTAATGAGAGTGTTAGCGAAAATTGGGTATCCTGCCAACCGTTCTGGACTGTCATTTATGGCGGGTATAGCGTCGAATCAAAACTCGTCAGCATGGGATATTGCTGTAGAAGCGCTAAAGGAGATTGGTGAGCCAGCAATTGGCGAGATACGCGAGACATTGCTTTTCTGTTACCGGGATCTCGATGACTACAGGTTCGAGATTCAAAGTCTCTGTATACTTCTAGGGCAAATGGGTTCGCCCGTGATAGACCCCTTGTTGCCCGAGTTGTTGCACATTCTAGAGATTGGCACAGACGAGAACCGGGTTGATGAATATGCCCTTGGTCCACTTCGCAAAATCGGCTCGCCGAAAGCCGATGTAGCCATACCCTTGTTGCGTGACAAAATCTTGAGCAAGCGTGTCGAGCATGTTCGAAAAGCTGCCATTGAAGCCCTCTTGGACTTTGATCTTTCGGTTGTTTGTCCTCTTGTTCCTATCTTGCGAGACTGTTTGTCTAGCGAATCGCATTTGGTCCGTGACAGTGCCAGTAAGGTCTTGAAGGCATTAGAGTAGGCCAAGCGACTTGAAGCGTGGATTTTCTCTCGTGCCGATGATCTCCATCGGCACGCTTCTTTTCCCCCGCGCCGGGGCCGGCAAAGCCTCGGCATTCCTGCCCGGCCTGGCGTGTCACGTAAACGTGTCGGGTGGCCGCGTCGCCGGGTCTTTACATTTGCGCGCGGTCTATAGTATACTATGGGCAGTACAGTGTTGGCAGGGCCCATCCTTCAAGATCGTTGCCTGCAATGGTTCTCGTTGCCTGAGCACACATTCTTTCCGAGCGACCAAGTCCTATTCGGTTCCAACTCATTCGGGATAGTAGAGGAAACATAGGTGACCCAAATATACCTTGATGTCTGCTGCTTGAATCGTCCCTTTGACGATCAGACCCAGGCGCGCATCCGTCTGGAAGCGGAGGCCGTGTTGATGATTCTGGGCCACTGTGAAAGCGGCGGTTGGGCCTGGGTGAGCAGCGAAGTGATGCGCAGCGAGATCGATCGCACGCCTGACCCGGAGAGACGACGACGGATGCAGTTGGTGGCGGCACGCGCAGACATCCATATCCGCGTCGATGCATCGGAGGTCGAACGCGCGGACGAGTTGGCGTCTTGGGGGTTTTCAGCCTACGACGCGCTGCATCTCGCTTGTGCGGAGCGCGGCGGCGCAGACGTGTTTTTGACTACGGATGACAAGCTGTTGGGCAAAGCCACCGCACACGCGCAACGATTACATGTGCGGGTTGACAATCCATTGCACTGGCTAGAGGAGGCGGGGTGATATGAATACAGCGACGATGACCCAGGAGCAGATTCGCCTGACTGGGCTGCGCGTGCTTGCGCGAGAGTTGGGCGCAGTCGGCTTGGTAAGATTCTTGCAGCAATTTGAGATGGGAAACGGCGATTATACCGCAGAGCGGCATCAATGGCTTGATGGACAGAACGTTCAGGACATTGCGCAAGAGATCAGGCTGGCCCGCAAGTGCAGCGATCGTCAGATATAGTTCAGGTTGGGTCGAGTGCAGTGTACTCGACTGCCCGAAACCAAACAAGCTGCTCCAAGTCCCCTGAAAATACTGGATTCTCTCGTGCCGGCGATTTCCCCCGCCGGCACGGTTCTTTTCTCCCATACCATCCAAATCGCCGCCCTGGCCATAATGGGAAACACGGCGCACCCTCTGCGGCAGAGAAAAAGTCAAGTTGAACGGTGAGCAAATGGGGAATCCCAAGCGAGGCACATATCAGACCCGCGCCAGGTCAGGCAACGCGCACCACTCGCGTCCCGGCGACCCGATCCCGACCAGGTGAAAAGCCGGTAAACCGTCCACCAAACACGTCCGGCGCGGCGACGGTCAGGGCACATAAATGACTCCCCTGAAAAAAGGTCGAATGCGACAAACAGGCCCAAACGATCAGAACATCAATTATCTTGGGGCTTTGCTCTTTGTGCCTGGTAAGCACAAAACCAATGCCCCAACAAGCGATTCAGCGTGCCATTGACCTTTTTTCAGCAAAGCCATAAATATGTCTGTTATCCCACCAACAACCCTATCAACCGCGCCAGTCCCTCCGGCGACAATTGAAAAAAAAACGCGGAAATGCACATTTCCGCGTTCATCAAAGCGGGAGACGGGATTTGAACCCGCAACAGACAGCTTGGAAGGCTGTTGCGCTACCATTGCGCCACTCCCGCGAACGAGTGTTATTATACCTGCTTGGACACATACCGTCAAATTTTCCGTCACATCACCCCGCACGCGCATCATGTACACTTGGACAAAACCGCACAGAACGTGTATAATCAACTTCCGAAACCCTTAAGGAGGTGACATGCCCCAGTTTCAACTCATCTCGGCGTTCCAACCCACCGGCGACCAGCCCCAGGCCATCGAGCAACTGGTCGACGGGCTGAACAAAGGCTTCAAGCACCAAACCCTGCTCGGCGCGACCGGCACCGGCAAGACCTTTGCCATCGCCTCGGTGATCGAGCAGGTGCAAAAGCCGACGCTGGTCCTGGCTCACAACAAGACGCTGGCCGCGCAGCTCTATGCCGAATTCAAAGACTTTTTTCCTCACAACGCCGTCGCTTACTTTGTCAGTTATTACGACTATTACCAGCCCGAAGCCTACGTGCCCAAGCACGACCTGTACATCGAAAAAGACGCCTCGATCAACGAAGAGATCGACCGGCTGCGCCTGGCCGCCACCCAGGCCCTGATGACCCGCCGCGACGCGGTCATCGTCGCCAGCGTATCCTGCATCTATAACATCGGCCCGCCCCAGGGGTGGAGCGAAGGCAAACTGGTGCTCAAAAAAGGCGAAACCAGCCCGCGCATCCGCATCTTGCAGCACCTCGTCGGCATCCACTATGAGCGCAACGACGTGGAAATCAGCCCCGGCAAATTCCGCGCTCGCGGCGACACGCTGGAAATCTGGCCCGCCTACGACGATGCCGCCTACCGCGTCGAACTGTGGGGCGACGAGATCGAGCGTATGACGCGGGTGATGCCGCTGACCGGTGAAGTGCTCGAAACGGTCGACGAATTGGAGGTCTACCCGGCCAAGCACTTTATCACGCCTGAAGAATCGCTCGAAGAAGCGATCCGCCGCATCGAAGCAGAGCTGGACGAGCGCATCGCCTGGTACAAGGAAAACGACAAGCTGCTCGAAGCGCAGCGCATCGAACAGCGCACCAAATACGACATCGAAATGCTGCGCGAAGTGGGCTATTGCTCGGGCGTCGAAAACTATTCGCGCCACCTGGCACTGCGCGGCCCCGGCGAGCGCCCCTGGTGCCTGCTCGACTATTTCCCGCCCGACTATTTGATGGTGATCGACGAGTCGCACATGACCCTCCCCCAGGTGCGTGGCATGTACGGCGGCGACCGCAGCCGCAAGGAAACGCTGGTCGAATACGGCTTTCGCCTGCCCAGCGCGCTCGACAACCGCCCGCTCAACTTTGAAGAATTTGAAGACCTGATCGGCCAGGTCATTTACACCACCGCCACCCCCGGCCCCTACGAGCGCGAACACGCCGAGCAGGTGGTCGAACAGATCATCCGCCCCACCGGGCTGGTCGATCCGCAAGTGATCGTCCGTCCAACCAAGGGCCAGATCGACGACCTGGTTGGCGAGATCAACGGCCGTGTCGAGCGCGGCGAGCGCGTACTCGTGACCACCCTGACCAAGCGCATGGCCGAAGACCTGGCCGATTACCTGATGGAACTGGGCATCCGCGTGCATTACCTGCACTCTGAAGTAGAAACGTTCGAACGGGTCGAAATCTTGCGCGACCTGCGTCTGGGCGTGTACGACGTGGTCGTCGGCATCAACCTGCTCCGCGAAGGCCTCGACCTGCCCGAAGTCAGCCTGGTCGCCATCCTCGACGCGGACAAGGAAGGGTTCCTGCGCTCCGAATCGGCCTTGATCCAGACCATCGGCCGCGCCGCCCGCCACATCAACGGGCAAGCCATCCTCTATGCCGACAACGTCACCGACTCGATGCGGCGGGCCATCGACGAGACCAACCGTCGCCGGGCCAAGCAGGCCGCCTACAACGAGGCGCACGGCATCGTCCCGGCCAGCATCGTCAAGGCCGTGCGCGACCTCACCGACGAACTGCGCAGCGAATCCAGGGTCGCCGAACCCAAAGCGACCTATACCGTGCGTGACCGCATCCCGCCCGAAGAACTGACCCGTCTGATCGCCGAACTGGAAGGTCAGATGCACCAGGCCGCCGCCGCGCTCGAGTTCGAAAAAGCGGCCTTGCTGCGCGATCAGGTCTTTGAGCTGCGCCAGCAGTTGGACGCGCTGGACTCGGAACCAGAGTGGAAAAAGGCCGCGCGCAAGCGATAAAACGACGATCACAAACCTGGTTTTTGACAAAAACCAGGTTTGTGACACACCTGTGACTGATAGACAATCCTATGTCCAAATCCGGTCTTGAATGGCAAGTCGGCGGCGAGAGCGGCGAGTGGGAAACCATCGCCGAAATCGGCCCCAAAAAGCCCCGGCGGCGGGCGCCGCGATGGGTGTGGATCACACTTGCCGGCGTGATCCTCGTCGCAGCAGGCGTGGGCTACCTGGTGCTGCGCCAGCGCGTCGAAGAACTGAACAAACAAATCACCTTTCAAATCCAGGCGGTGATGGAACTGGAAACCCAGGCCTGGAATCGCGGCGACGCCAGCACCTACCTGGCCCAGCAAGACGACAGCGACCTGAAATGGTACGCCGAGCAGGCACAAATCATCCAATTCCAGATCGAAGCGGGAAATACCTTTGCACTCAACGTGCCGCACAGCGCCGAGGTGCAAAACGTCAACGTTCAGGGCGACATCGCCTGGGTAGAAACGCACGAGGAAACCTCAAACGGCCCGGTGCGCCGCATGCGCTTTTACCGCAAAACCGGGCGCGGCTGGCTGCACACCGCGCCTGACCCGGCTTTTTGGGGACAAGCGGTCGAATACCATTACGGCGATCAACTCATCTTGCGCTTCCACAAGCGCGATCAACCCTACGTCGAGCCGGCGATTGACACCCTGGGCAAAGCGTTTTACGACATCTGCGATACCGTCGGCTGCGCGGCTGGGTTCCGGTACGAGATCAATGTGGTGGACCGCTACAATTTCGGCGAGGGTGGGCTGAATACCACCAAAATTCTCTCCCCCTGGATTTCCGGCATCCCCCTCGAAGGCGAGTGGAGCGAGACACTGGTCAGCACTGCGCTGCACGCGCTGGCCTTTAATGTGTCGCAAGCGCAGCTCGTCGCTTCTCGCGTTAATTCTGATACATCACTGCATCTGGCCATCACCGCCGAGTATGCCGTATGGATGAGCACGCGCGACCTGGCCCAGTCGCCGCTGTTGGGGCGGGTGATCGCCCGCTACGGCGAGCGCGTGCTGCCGCAGGTTTTCAAACACCTCAAATCGTCCCCGACGCAGAGCGATTTTCTGAGCCGCTGGCTGGCCCTGCCGCCGCCTGCCGCAGCGGAACAGGCCGCGCTCTATTTCGAGACGCTGCTCAACATCGAGCAGGAGGCCGCCGTCGCCCGGCAGCTTTATACCTTCCAACTGCTTCAGGACGATCAGGACGGAGTATGGATGTCCTACCAAAACGAGCGTTTCAACCAGATCGGCCTGGAACGAGATGGCATCACGCTGACGCCGGTGCAGGTGCGCCAAATCCAGATTCAGGACAACACCGCCGTGGCATCGATCAACAGCAACCCGCTTTTACACTCGCGCACGGTGGCCGTATTTCGCCTGCGCGACGATGGCTGGAAGCGCAACGACTTTATCAGCATCTCGTACCAGCTCTCCGACGTACCCACGCCCGCCCCGACAGTCGCCCCCACGCCTACCCCGCGCCCGCAATAAAAAACCCTCTACGAGGTGAATCCCGTAGAGGGTGATTGATTTCGGCGAATTATTCCCGCGTGCGCAGGTGCGGAAACAAGAGCACGTCGCGGATCGAACTCGTATCGGTCAACAGCATCACCAGCCGGTCCACCCCGGTGCCGAACCCGCCGCAGGGCGGCATGCCATAGCGCATCGCGCGCAGGTAATCCTCATCCATCGGATGCGCTTCGTCATCTTGGCTGTCGTACAGCCGCCCCATATCCAGGAAACGCTGCTCCTGATCCAGCGGATCGTTCAGTTCGCTGAAGGCATTGCCGCATTCCAGCCCACCGATGAAAAACTCGAACCGTTCCACATGCGCCAGATCGCCGGGCTTGGCCTTGGCCAGCGGTGAAATGTCGCGCGGGTAATCGCAGACAAAGGTCGGCTGGATCAGCCCCGGCTCCACCTCGCCCAGCAGCGACTTGTCGACCAGGTAGCCCCAGGTCGCTCCTTCTTTGGCCGGCAGACCTTTGGCCCGGATCGCCGCGTACAGCGCTTCGGCGGTCGGGTACAGCATATAGTCGATGCCCGTGGCCGCCATCGCCGCCTCGCGCAGCGAGACGCGCCGCCACGGCGGGGCCAGCTCGATGGTGTTGCCCTGATAGGTGATCTGCGTGCCGCCGGTCACCTGCTCGGCGACAAAAGCCACCATCTGCTCGGTCAGCGCCATCACGTCGTTGTAATCCAGGTAGGCGGCGTAAAATTCGAGCTGGGTAAACTCGGGGTTGTGCTTGAAACTGACCCCCTCGTTGCGAAAATCGCGGCCGATTTCATAGACCCGTTCGTACATGCCCACCAGCAGCCGCTTGAGATACAACTCGAACGAGATGCGCAGGTACAGGTCCTGATCAAGCTGGTTGTGGTGGGTGATAAAGGGCCGCGCCGCCGCGCCGCCATAGACCGGCTGCAAGATCGGCGTCTCCACTTCCAGAAAACCACGCTCGTCCAGAAAGCGGCGCAGGGATTGGAGCACGCGCGCGCGCACGCGAAACACGTCACGCACCTCGGGGTTAACGGCCAGGTCGGCGTAACGCTGGCGATAGCGCGCCTCAACGTCGGCAAAGGCGCTGAATCGCTGCCCGTCTTTTTCCTTGCTCACCGGCAGCGGCGACAGCGCTTTGGCCAGAATTTTCAGCGCCGTCACCTTGAGGGTGACCTCGCCGGTGCGGGTGCGAAAGAGCGTCCCGGTAAACTCGAAAAAATCGCCCAGGTCAGACTGGCGCTTGAACAACTCGAACTCGGTCTCATCCTCGACCATATCCTGGCGCACATAGACCTGCAAGCTGCCGTGGCCGTCTTCGATGTGGCCGAAAATCGACTTGCCCATATCGCGAAAGCTGCGCAACCGCCCGGCAACGTTCACCGTCACCTCGGCCGGTTCAGACTTGGCCTCTTTAAGCTCAAAAGCCTCGATGGCTTGCCGCGTGGTGTGCGTCCGCGTGCAGCGCACCGGATAAGCCTCGACGCCCTGGGCGACGATCTGCTCCAATTTGTTCAGACGCTGCTGTTCTTGATCGCTCAATGCCATCTCACTCCTCCACCTGTCGCCGCCGGACTTGCGCAAAAAAAAAAGCCGGCCTGTCAGCCCGGCAAACGATTCCCGCTTGCGATCCGTCCGGGCTGCTAATTGATCGATTTGATGTGAAAAGCAATCTCACCGGCCGGAGCTAACACGCTCACCCGGTCGCCGACCTTTTTGCCCATCAAGACGCGCCCCAACGGCGACTCGTTGGAAATATATCCCCGTATCGGATCGGCCTCGGCCGACCCGACCAGGACGTATCTTTCCGGCTCGCCATCATCACCCTCGGTGACGATCACCTCACTGCCCAGACCGATCATTTCCTGAGAGGCGGGCTTTTCAATGATGGTCACGTTTTTGAGAATCTGTTCGAGCTGCTGGATGCGGCCTTCAACAAAGGACTGCTCGTTTCTGGCAACCTCATAATCGGGATTTTCCAGCGCAGAAGCCTGTTCGAGCGCATCCTGAAGCTGCCGGATCACCTGCGGGCGCTTGATGTTGCGCAAATACTCCAGGTCTTCCTGGAGTTTTTTCAGGCCATCTTGGGTCAGAAACGTCACTTGATCTGTCATCTTGTCCTCACACCGGGATAATAATGTGCCAGCCAGCGGCATCGGCCTATTTGATCTCGACGACCTCAAATACAATCACGCCTCCGGGCGTGCCAACCTGAACGCTGTCTCCAATTTTTTTGCCCAGCAAGGCCCGACCCAGCGGGGATTCGTTTGACACGCGACCTTCGCTGGGGTTGGCCTCGGCCGAGCCGACGATCTGGTAGGTCTCCGGCGCGCAGCCTTCTTCCTGCACTACCACCGTCGCCCCAATACCGACATGATCCCGCCTTCCGGTATCTCGGACGACCTGGGCATGTTTGAGCAGGGCTTCCAGTTCTTGAATGCGCCCTTCGACAAACGCCTGCTCGTGCTTGGCGTCTTCATAGCCTGCGTTTTCACGCAAATCACCGTCTTCTTTGGCCGATCGAATCCTGTCGGCAATCTGGACCCGCTTTTCATTGCGCAGATAATCCAGCTCTTGCTTGAGACGTTCGTACCCTTCTTGTGTCAAAAACTTGATTTCTGTCATTACACCAACCAGTTTTGAATCGTAACGGGGAAAACAAAAAGCGTCGCGCTTGCCCAGCGACGCAAAATACAGAACGGCAGCCTGAACGGTCAGGCTGCGCTATACGCCAAATCTCTTTAAGGGCGATTATACCTCAAATTTGCTTTTTTGCAAAATTGTGTCGCAGACATGTACCAATGGCCTGGTCTGCGCTGGTCGAGCAAGCCTCACCGCACTTGGGAGGCCGTATCGAAACCACACTCACCCGGCAATGAAACCCGGCTCGATCCTTTTGCGTAATCAAATCGTAACTGTTCAGCCCGGATGTTTTTTGACAGAATTTATGCCGGGGTTTCATCCTGTCAATCCTGTCAAAATGCGCGATAGGCCAGGCAGTTACATCAAATCATCCATACGGCCCGGCCTGCTCGCGGCCAAGCACCACACCGATCAGGTCGCGCTGGCCCCGGCAAAAGGCGTCGATCTCTAATGGACGTTTGCCGGCCAACTGCACGGTTTGCAGCGCCAAAACGCCCTGTCCGGTTTGGACGACGATTTGATTGTCCGACCCGAAAACAGTTCCAGGGGTGTGCCCGGTCTTTTCAACAGCGAGCGCGCGTGCCCACAGCACGTTAAGGCGCTGCCCGCGATAAAAGGTATAGCTGCCGGGCCACGGTGTGTAGGCGCGGATCATCCGCTCGATGAACGCCGCCGGCTGTCGCCAATCGATCTCGCCGTCCTGTTTTTCCAGGCGATGGCAGTAGGTTGCTCCTTCTGCTGGCTGCGGTTGGGGGGCGATCTCGCCGGCCAACCAGCGGGGCAGGGTATCGAGCAGTAAATCGGCGCCGAGGCGGGCCAGGCGCGCGGTCAGCGACGAGGTGGTATCGTCGGGTTCGATGGGGCAGCGCGTTTGTGCCAGAATGGGGCCAGTGTCCAGGCCGGGATCGGTTTTCATCAGCGTCACCCCGGTTTCATGGTCGCCGTGCAGGATTGCCGCGCTGATCGGTGACGCGCCCCGCCAACGGGGCAGAAGGGAGGCGTGTACATTGATACAACCATAGAGCGGTATTTCCAGCACCCTGGACGTCAAGATATGCCCGATGGCGGCGGTGACATACAAATCGGGCTGCAGGTCTTCCAATTGTTGGATGACCGCCTTGGTGCGCAGGGAGACGGGCTGCCAAATGTCCAACCGGTGTGAGAGGGCGGCTGCTTTGACGGGCGAAATACTGATTTCGCGCCCGCGCCCCTGCTGCTGATCGGGTTGGGTGATCACCAATATGACCGTATAATGCGCTTGCAGTGCTTCCAGGCAAGGGACGGCGTATTCGGGAGAACCCATAAAAACGATTCGGGCAGACATGGATCGCCTCCTGAAAAAAAACTGGCCTGATTGTAACACGGTTTCAGACCTACGACAAGCAAGGATGGGGCAATCCGTTTGAGGTTTGACATTTCGCAGTGATAATGATAAAATAACCTTGTCAATACAGCTTTCAGTTCTCGATCTTTTTTTTTCTTAGGAGGAAAAAAATGGAAGAAAACCCCATTCCCGTTATGACCGATGAAATTACCAGTGATGACAAGCTGTGGTCGCTGCTGAGTTGGATTTTGGGCATCCCGGCGATCATTGTCCTCTTTATGGAGGACAAAAAGAATCGCCCGTTTCTCAAGTACAACGCGGTTGTGTCCCTGATTACGGTCATCATCATCTCGGTGCTGGTCAGCATCATCTCGGCTGTGACTTGTGGCGTTGGCGCGGTGACGGCAGTTGCGTTCATCTATCCCATCTACCTGGGCATCAAGTCCTACCAGGGCGAGTGGGTGACGGTGCCCGTCATCACCGACTTTGTCATCAAGCAAGGCTGGGCCAGCAAACCCGGCGAGTAGTTATTTCTCTGCTCTGCACATTGCAGTCCCCAAGCCCGTCATCCTGTGCGGATGGCGGGCTTGGGCTTTTCAGAGACCCCTTATGAACCCCACCGGCATTTATGTCCACATCCCGTTTTGCCAACACAAGTGCGCCTATTGCGATTTCAATTCCTTTGCCGGACAAGAAGCGCTTTGGGCAGCATATCTTGATGCTTTGCAGCACGAAATATCGATGCGCAACGATCTGCTCGCTGATGCAGAACGGCGCGCGGTGCAAACGCTTTACGTCGGCGGGGGCACGCCGACCGTGCTGCCTGCCGGCGACCTGATCGCGCTGCTCCGAACGGCGCAAACGGCATTTACCCTGGCGCCCGGTTCCGAGATCACGGTCGAGGCCAACCCGGGCACGATCTCGGCAAAAGGTCTGGCCGCGCTGCGCGCTGCCGGCGTCAACCGGCTCAGCCTGGGTGTGCAGAGCTTTGACGATGTCGTGCTGGCCTCGCTGGAGCGCATTCATTCAGGCCGGGCGGCGCAGCAGGCCGTTGGCGATGCGCGTGCGGCCGGGTTTGACAATCTGAGCCTGGACCTGATGTTGGGTTTGCCCGGACAAACGCTCGCCGCCTGGCAGGCCGATGTCGAAATGGCGCTGTCGCTTGCCCCGGAGCATTTGTCTCTGTATGTATTGACCGTCGAGCCGGGCACGCCGCTGGCCGGGCGCATCGCGCGCGGCGCCGTCGCTGCGCCGGATGACGACGTGGCTGCCGATATGTACACCTGGGCTGAGGCGCGGCTCGAAATGGCGGGTTATGGTCACTATGAAATCTCGAACTGGGCCAGGCCGGGGTTCGAGTGCCAGCACAACCTGATCTATTGGCGAAACCAGCCCTATCTGGGCCTGGGCGCGGGCGCGCACGGCTGGTGGAAGGGGAAACGGCAGGCCAACATCGCCTGGCCCGACCGCTACATTGCTGCGATCCAGGCCGGACAGATGCCGCTCGAATGGGAAGAAGAGATCGCCCGCCGGTTGGAGATGGGCGAGACGATGATGATGGGGCTGCGCTTGTTGGAAGAAGGGGTCGAATACGCGCGCTTTGCGGACCGGTTTGGCGATTCGCTGGAGGTGACCTACCGGGGCGAGATCGACGATCTCGTCGCGCAAAACCTGCTCGAACGGACGCCGCGCGGCATTCGCCTCACATCGCGCGGTCATTTGCTGGGCAATCTGGCTTTTGCCCGTTTTCTGCCCGGATGAAGCCCGGCCGGGTCAGTAATTGCGAAACACCAGCGGAAAGTAGAGCCGGTAATTTTCCTGCGGATAGGCAATGATCGTGCTGTGCTGCGCCGTGCCGTACACCGGTATGCCGTTGCCATCCCGGCCTTGCGCCGTGGCCACGTTTTCCAGCGGGTTGGGATCCGTGGCGCGCACCGTGTACACTGCCACATACACCCAACGCTCGCTGAACTCCAGGATGCCGTCGCCATCGTCGCCGGAGACATAGGTCGCCGCGCCGGCGACGCTGTCGCTGACGGTCAGATCATAGATCGGTGAGCCATCTCCATCAGCCGCGCCGACGCCGGTCGGCACGATGGCCACGTTGGACACGGTGATGGTAAAGACCACCGTATCGCCAACGGACGCCGTCGCCGGGCCGCGCTTGATCACCATCAGTTCCGGCGCATAGACGATCCCTGTCTGGTGAGAAGCGGTTGCCGTGATCAAATCTCCACCCAAATCCCTCGCCTCGACGTGTCCCACATTGACGAGCGGGGTGGGATCGGTTGCCCGGATTACGTAATTAACAGTAAATATCCACTGTTCGCCCCATTCGAGCAGGCCATCGCCGTCGTCGCCGCTGACGTATGTGGTTGCCCCGGCCAGGCTGTCGGTCACGGCGACGGCGGTTACGGGCGATCCGTCGCTGTTGGCGGGATCGTGCGACACGGTCAAGATGAATGTGACCTGCTCGCCGACGTGGGCGCTTTCCGGCCCGGTTTTGACCAATGAGAGCACGGGCAAATAATCGACGGTGATCGTTTGGGTTGCCACGTCGCTGCCGCACAGGTTGGTCGCCGTCAGAACCACGGTATAGATGCCGGGCAGTGCATAGCTGTGTACCGGCGAAACCGTGTCGGTCAGGAAGCCGTCGCCCAGCGACCACTCGTAGCTGAGCGCGCCGACGCTGGTGTTGGTAAACGTGACCGGCGTGCCCGGCCAAACTGTCGTCGCCGAGGGAGCAAAGCCGGCGCTGTAGGGCGCGCTCACCGTTGCCGTCACCGGCGTGCTGACGCTGTTCCCCTGGGCGTGCCACAATGAGACGGTGTTGGTGATCGCTTCGCCGCAGGTGGCGGTCGGCGCGACCGTCACGCCTACCTGCCACACGCCGGCGCTGCGCGGGCCAATGTCGACCACGCGCGTTTGCGTTTCGGGCCAGACGATGCCGCGCGCGCTGCTGATGGTGTCGGTCAAGACCGCGCCGGTCACGCCGAGGCTGCCGCCGTTGCTGTAGGTGATCGTATAGGTCAGCGTTTCACCGGGCGAGACGACAGAGCCGGGCGCTGACTTGGTCACTGCCAGGGCCACGGTATGCACATCGACGGTGTGTGTCATGCTGTTGTTGACCAGAATGGGGTCCGCGCCGTTGGCGCCGTCGTCGGTGATGCACACGGTGTTGGTGAGCACATCGATGCTGAGCGGTATGTCTGGGCTGACGACGACGACGACGGTTTCGCTGAGCACGCCCCCGGCCTCCAGAATGCCCAGATTCCAGACCACTTGCCCCCCGCCGACTATGCCACCCCCACTCACGCTAAAGACGGTCACGCTCAAGGGCAGGGTGTCGGTCAGGACGACGCCGCTCGCGCCTCGGGTGCCCTCGTTGCGTGCGACGAGGGTATAGGTCAGCGTCTCGCCGGGGCGCACGCTGGGCCGGTCGGAAGACTTGGTCACTTGCAGCTCGGGCGCGGCCAGGACGGCCACTAGGGCCTGTGCGCTGGCGCTTGCCCCTTCGACCACAGTTAGGGTGACGGTGTTGGTGATCGTGTGGACGCCGCCGGGCAGGGTGTCGTTCACCCGCACGGCCAGGGTGACGGTGGCCTGAGCGCCCGGAGCGAGCGCCAGGTTGCCGATGATGCTGGGTGGCGAGCCGACCAGTCCCGCGCCCGGCGGGTCGATGCCAATGCTGCCGGGCGCCAGCGTCGTGTTGGCGGGCACGGTGTCGCTCAACACGCCGCCGCTGGCATAGCCGGGGCTGAGGTTGCTGATGACGATGGTGTAGGTGATCACATCGCCCGTGCCGACCGTTCCGGCGTTGGCCTGCTTGCTCATCGCCAGAACCGGTGGCAGCACATTGACCGTGCCGGTTGCCACATCGGCCACGCCGCAGGTCGAGGTCACGGTCAGCGTGACGGTATAGGCGCCCGGCAGGGCATAGCTGTGAGAAGGCGAAACATCATTGGTCAATGTGCCATCGCCCAGGTTCCACAGCAGGCTGGTATAGTCGCTGCTGGCGTTGGTCCACGTAACCGGCAGGCCGGTCCAGGTTTCGGTCAAGGCGGGTGAAAAAGCGGCCGTCGGCGGGCCGATCACGGTGATCGTTTGGGTTGCCACATCGCTGCCGCACAGGTTGGTCGCTGTCAAGACGACGGTGTATTCGCCGGGCAGCGTATAGCTGTGTACCGGTGAAAGGGTGTCGGTCAAAGTGCCATCGCCCAGCGACCACTCGTAGCTGAGCGCGCCGATGCTGGTGTTGGCCAAAGTAACGGGCGCGCCGGGACAGACCAGCGATGTCGAGGGGCTAAAGCCGGCGCTGTAGGGCGCGCTCACCGTCACCGTTACCGGGGCGCTGGCGCTGCTGTCATAAGTATGTTCGATCAATGCGGTATTGGTGATCACTTGGCCGCAGGTGGCAGTCGGTGCAACCGTCACGCCCACCTGCCACACGCCGGAGGTGCCCGCGCCAACATTGACCAGGCGCGTTTGTGTTTCGGGCCAGGCGATGCCGTGCGCGCTGTTTGCCATGTCGGTCAGCGTTGTGTTATTCGCACCGAGGCTGCCGCTGTTGTTATAGGTGATCGTATAGGTCAGCGTCTCGCCGGGCGAGACGACGGAAACGGATGCGGTCTTGGCAATGCCCAGATCGACGGTGCCCACAACGACTTGATTCGATGGCACCCATTGGCCGATGTAGGTTATAATTTCGTCGCTCCAGACGTGGGCCATGTTGTGGATGGAGGTGTTGGGCGGCAGCGGGTCTTGAACGAGGACGGAAAACCCCAGAGTGCGTATCGCGCCGGCCGGCACGGTCGGGGTATACCAGCGCAGGTGCGTCACCGGTGTGACCGGAAACGTGCTCGTAAACGTCGCGCCGTTATCCCAGGAATACCATATTTCTTCCCCATACACCGAACCGGCGACCAATTGTGTATAATCCGGGATCGGCTCGCGCACGTAGACATTGGTTTGCTGCTCGGTCGATGATAGGTTTTCGAGGGTCAGCGTATAGGTGAGCACGCTGCCCGGGCTGGTGGCGGGCTGCGAGACCGATTTGGTCAGCACCAGTTCTGATATGCGGGTGATGACCAGGTTTGAATCGTGCGGGTTGTCCAGGTCGCGGTCGAGGGTGGCCCAGTTCAAGATCAACGTATCGGGCGGGATGGTATCGCTGATCAACACGCTGAAGCGGATCTGGCCTGACTCGCCGGCGGCTATGACGCCCGATGCGACACCGGGCGAGATGAACAGTGTCGAACTGATCAGCGCGCCAGCGTCGCCGTCGACGGCATCGCTGAGAGCCGTCCACGTTGTGTCGGTCATAATCGCCAGGCTGCCGGGCACATAGGTGGTGTAGAGTGGAATGGTGTCCCAGATCAAGACATTGGTTGCATCGGCCGAGCCGCTGTTTTGATAGCTCAACGTATAAGTAATCGGCCGCCCGCGCGCGGCTGCCGTCGGCGCAGATTTGTTGAGCGTCACTTCTGGAGCGTGTACCCGGGTCAGGACGATGTTGCTGTTGGCCCAATTGGTCTGATCGCTGTCGATATAGGCCACGTTGCGTATCTGGACGCCATCGCGGACAAAGTTGTTGACATGAACGGTGAGGGTGACACTTGCACTCGCGCCCGGCGCAAGCGAGGCTACAGACCAGTTTACCGCACCGCTGGCGCCATCATACGCGCCTCCCGTCGAGGCATCGACAAAGGTGACGTATTCAATGGGCAGTATGTCGCGGATGAGCAAGTTGGTCATTGTGGTCGACGCGCTTGTGTTTCGATAGGTTAACGTATAAAGCAGCGTGTCGCCGACATTGATGTCTGTATGGCTGACTTGCTTGGACAAATCGAGATCGCTGATGGCGACGATGGCTTCGGCCATGGGCGCAAGCCGCGTCTGCGCATAGCTGTAATAGCCGACCGCGGTTGCCTTGTTGATGTGTATTTTTTGGGTCGTGTCGGTGAGCTGGGCCTGGAAGGTAAGTGTCAATGCCTGCCGCAAATTCAGGTCGGCGTCCAAAGCCCAATACAAGGCCTGCCCATCGATCACAGGTTCGGGTGTGCCTGTGCCGCCCAGCGGATATACGACGTGCGTGCTACCCGGCACATAGGTCCAACTGATCGGCAACGTGTCGGTGATGTCGATGTCCGAGATGATCGTATCGTAGGATTGTGTGATCAGGGTAAAAGTTACCGTGCCCCCTGCCGATGACAAGATCGTCGGCTCGGCCTGTTTGTCGATGGTCAGCAGGGGAGCGATCCACTCTTTCGCCGGCGGCAAAATGGCGACGCCCAGATCTAGATAGGGCGTGCTGACCTCTGCCGTGCGCGGATCCTCGCCCCAGGCGGCGGCAAACGCGCCGGTAGCCCAGATGTGCATGCCGGTGTTGTCGTAATCAGGGTCAAAAATGCGCTGTTGTTCGAGCGCGTTGAGGGTGAATTCCAGGTCGGGCAGACCATCCAACCCGCCCTGATTGAAATCGACGTAAAAGGTGGTGCCGTTACTCAAAGGGGCGACCCACACCGGGGAGCCATTGACGGTGGGCGTGATCTGGGAGCTGCCCGGCGCCCAGGGCACATAATATTCGCGGGCCAGGTATTTGGCGGGAACGGCGGTAAACCCCCAGTCATAATTGGTCTGCGCCGAGTCGGCACAAACAAGCACACCAAAGACGCCATCGGGTGAGAACAAACGCACCGCCGTGTCGGGCGGAATATCGCCTCCTCTGACCGCCGAATAGGCGACCGCCGAGGTGATGTAGGCGCTGGAGCCGATCGCAAAAGTGGTTTGTGAGAATTGGTCATGAGCATAGACGGTAATCTCGAAATCGTTGGGGTTAAAGAGATAAACCTCGGCCGGATGGGCAGAGTCGCCGCTGGGCACGGGCACAATGTATTCGGCGCCAAGCAGCCGGTCCGGCAAGATGGTGAAAAACCGCGACTGAAAGCTGCTGACCGATCCGGTGATCAGGCCAACCTGCACCGGCTTGTTGGAGCGGATCACAGTACCGGCATTGATGGTCAGCCCGGCGACCAGGGTCGAGTTGATCGCCCCTGGGCTATAATACGTTTGCCCGCGGTCGAGAACAACATTGACAACCTGGCTGCCGTTGTTGAGCGACAGGGTGGTGTTGTCTTCGTATGAAAGCACCTGAACATAGACATTTCTAAAGTCGCCAAAAGTACCCGTACTTCCACCGCCCCAGGTGTACAAATCCTCGCCGACGGGAATGCTGTAGACATAGGTATCCTTGTACGTTTGCCGGGAGGGCACTTCCCAGGAGCCACCGATCCACGAGTTGTACAGCGGCCACATAGCATGCGTCAGATTGACCGGACCGCCGATGGAAAAGAGCCGGTCGCCGCCGTCATAGCGGATGTCTGCCGGGTTGCGGCTGGGGACGACGGGGACATAGCCGTTGACGGCCAACGTGCCGGTGATGTCTTGCGTGCTGAGCAGGTTGATCGCATCGCCGGCGCGCAAAATGTCGCCGCCGCTGCCGCCGTTGGCCGGATTGCCGTCGCCGAAAATGAGCGTGGTCGATTGGATGGGATTGATCAGGTCCGCCTCGTAACCATCTTCCCAATGATCGTAATAGATGATCTGGTAATCCGCCGTCGCCACCAGGCTGACTGTCGAGCAGATTTTACCGTCGGTAAGTTCAGCCGGATCCGCGCTATCGTTGATTTCCATAAAAGCGTGCCGAATATGCGCTTCGTAGCCCAAAACATAGTATTCCTGGTAGCCGGCTGGTTGAGCCTGCACCGGAGCGCGGTTGCCCCACAGTTGGGCGATCACCAAAGCGGCAATGACCCACCGGCACAACACAATGTTTAATTTACGGCTCCCCTTGTGTGTATTTTGCAAAATCACCCAACCCGTCTTTCAATCCCTGGACTAGACAAAAGAACCTGTTATCTCGATGATAATTCGCTTGAAACGCTTTGTCAATAGGAATCTGGTCGTAACGATTTACACAAGACGGCTTTGCCCGATCGCCAAATCGGGAAAGCCGTCTTGAGTTCAGGCACTCGAAACTGTCTTTATGGCGGTGGTAGATTGGTCGAACGGGCGAAAACGGGTACCGGCTGCCCGTTTTGATCGGTGGCCCAGAATGTAACCAGATTGCCGGCCGTTGCCGGAGGCTGTGCCCAGCACCTGACCGCCCAGGTGCTGTTGCGTTCCAACTCTTCCGTCGCATATTGGATGCTGCGCACCTCACCGTCGCCGGAGACGGCAGATTCGGGAGCGCTGATCGAGCGGGTCGGCGTGGTGATGTCGATGCCGGCCACCCCGGCCAGATTGTCGTAATCCCAGTTGTACAACGTCAGCGCCGTCGTGCCCGACCCGACATGGGGGAACATCAGCGGCGGCTGGGTATAGGTTGCGTACGGGATCATAAAGGTCCAGCTATAGGCCCAGATGCGCGCCTGGGCCGGTGCGACGTTGGCCGCGGGCGAGGTGCTCAAGGCGACGTTGTACAGGTTCAGGTCGGCAAAGCCAAGCCCTTCGGCAAAGGGCGGCTCTGGCCCGCCAATCACGCTCAGTTTCAAGATGCACTGCCCGCCAACATTTTCACATTGCGCCGCCGAAAACGGGCCGAACGTGTACCAGTTGCCGTCGACGACGGCGTCTTCGCCAAACACGGCGCTCGCCAGCAGCGTCCCCGAGGTGACGCCCGCGGTTGGATGCGTTGACCGGGCGTCGGGATCGGTGTATGCGCCCGCACCGCCGTACACGTTAAAGGTGAACGGTGTGTCCCAGGCCAGGCCATTTTGAATGTCCAGCGCGCCGCCGCAGTCAGGATCAAAGACGCGGATATACAGCGGATCGGCGGTGCCTTCGGGCACGGCCATAAAGAGCACCTGCACCTGGTCGTCGTCGCCCTGCCGGGCCGAAAAGCCCGGTTCGGCGCCATAGGTGCCCAGATAGCCGCTGTCCAATGTCGTGTCGAGTGGGCCGCAGTTCTGGGCCAGGTAGGCGCTCGCCAGTGAGCCGCTTGCCCCGCCGGGATTGGTCACGATCAGATCATAGACCCCGGCGGCGATGCCTTGCGGGATGACAACGGCCAACGTGTTTTCGTCCACCCAGGTCACGCTCAACGACCACCCGCCCAGCCGCGCCGTCGCGCCGGGCGCAAAATTCGCCCCGCTGATCGTGGCATTGATCGGGGTGTCGTTGCAGCCTTGCACGGGCGAGAGCGCGGCCGGCGCCGGCGCGGCGAGCGTCACCGGGGCAGTCGCCCCGGTCGATACCGGGTTGAAATTGTCGCCCTCGATTGTGGCATTGTTCGAATAGGTGCCCGGCCCGTTGAGCGCCAACACGCGAAACGATAGCTGTGCCGTGCTTCCCGCCGGCAGGGCATACGGCGCAGCCAGCAGCGTCCAGGTCAGGTTTTCGCCGGCGACGGAAGGCTCGCCAACCAGCCCGGCCGGGGTTGAAGACGTCGAACCGGGTATGTAGGCGAACCCGGCCGGCAGTTGATCGCGCAGCGTGCGCAGCAGTGCCGCGGTTCCACCGGACGATGCATTGTTGATCGAGATCGTGTAAATCAGCTCGCTGCCGGCCGGCGCGGAAGCGCGGTTGACGGTTTTGCCGATCTGCACCACCGGGCGGAATTGAATTGTTGTGGTATCCGTCGCGCCGCCTGCCGTTGCCGTCACCGTCGCCGTTCCCGCCGAGGTGGCTGCCGTCAATGTCACCTCGACGATGCCGTTGGTGGTCACCCCGACGATGTTGGCGCTGCCGCCAAAGGTACCCAGGTTGGTGATAAAGGTCACCGCCGTGCCGTTGGCGACGGGATTGCCGTATTGATCCAACACCTGAGCGCGAACGACGGTCGTCGAAGTGCCGTCGGCGGCCAGCGTGCCCGGATTGACCGAGATGACGAGGCTGGAGGGCACCGGCGCCGGCGTCGGCGGGACAGGCGTCCAGGTCGCTGTTGGCGGAACAGGCGTCCAGGTCGGCGCAGTTGTCGGCGTCCAGGTGGGTGTTTGGGTTGGCAAGGATGTCTGCGTAGGCGACGGTGTCAGAGTCGGCAGAAGCGCCGTCGATGTCGCGGTGGGGGTCGGGCTGGGCGGTTCGGGGGTGGGCGGAACGTCCGTCGGGGTGGGCGTGGGCGGAATGTCCGTCGGCGTCGGGGTGGGCGTCGGTGGCACATCCGTCGGCGTGGGCGTCACCTGCACCACCGCCTGGATGGTCGGCGTCTCCGTAATGCGGACGATCAGCAGGTTTTGGGCTTCAATCGTCGCCAGTTGCTCGACCAGCCGGGTGGTCTCGATTTCGATTTGCTGAATCAGGATGCGAATTTCCTGGTTGCGCAGCGAGAGGAGGATGATGGCAAGCATCAACGCATTGAACAGCAGCAACAGCAGCATGAATCGCTGCTTGCTGTTCAATTGCAGCCGCTCGCGGAGCGTCCCCGTCCAATTCGTCAATCCTGAGCGTATCACCTCTGTCCTGATTTCTGTACCTGGCTAGAATGCCCTAAGTTTTTCCAGGTTTTTGCGCGCGCCCAGCGCTTCAAAAATAGATCGAGCCTGGTTGAGATAAGTCTTGGCCAATTCACCATCCTGGCTATCGCCGTTTCGGTCGCGGTACATCTGGGCCATTTCAGCATAGGTGCATGCCAGATCGTAGCGGGCATCCATCGCCTCGAACCGGTCTGCGGCGTCGGTCAGGCAGGTTGTGGCCTCGTCCCAATGATGGCGTCTTGCTGCCACCATCCCTTTCACCATCGTCGCATAGGCCAATTCGCGACGGCCTTCTGCTTCCTGGGCAAAGTGGATGGCCTCGGCAATTTCGGCATCGGCCTGGTCCAGATCGCCGGTTAACACGGCTAATTCGCCCATGTGCGTCTTGACTGTAGCCATGCGGTTGGTAAAGCCAACACCTTCGCTGCAAATCGCCCAACAGCGGTCAAAGTGGTCTTGGGCCGCGTCATAACGGCCGCGATCCATGTTGATCAGGCCCAGGCTGAGGTGAATCACAAAGGGCGATTGGGCCGACCCGGAAGCGGTGATGCTGTTCAGTGCGTTATGGTAACATTCGTCCGCTTCTGTCCAGCGCCCCTGGTTACGATAAATGTCGCCCAAGACGCTGAACACGCGCGAGGTCGCCTTGCGCAAGCCGGCCTGCTCTGCCAGGTTGAGGCTTTGCTGCAAATGCTCGATGGCCTTGTTCCACTCGCCGATGGCGTAATAGGTTTCGCCGAGCGTTTCGTTGATGATGGACAGGGTGGAAATGTCGCCGCACAAATCGGCCAGCTCGCTTCCCTTGATCAGATAATCCAGCGCCTGCCTATAGTTGCCCATTTCCTCGCTTTGCCAGCCCAGGTCCTGATACAAGCGCCCCTGCATTGCCAGGTCGCCCGTCTCCTTGCTGATCTCCAGGCTGCGCAGCCAGTGCTCCTCGGCCAGTTTGTTAGCGCCCTGCCGCCGGTAGCGGATGCCGGCATAATACAACAGGCGGGCCACTTCGTCGGGATCGAGGAGGCGTTCGGCCAGGCCAAAGGCTTTTTCGGTCCATTCTTGCGCCCGATCCAGCGCGCCCAGGTGCCAGTAAACGCGGCCGATCTCGTTATAGATGCGCGCCATTTCCTTGTGTTCGCTGCCGCCCAGGTAATCAAGTCCTAGCTGAAACTGGTGCATCGCCTGCTCGTAATCGCCACGCTCAACCAAAATCACGCCAATCTTGCGGCTCAATTCGGCGATCTTGATATGCTCTTCTGAGACTTGCCCGAAAATCATGTGCCCTCCCGGTACGAAACGCGATTTGCGCTAACAAAAACTATTCTACTACCGACCCATACGGAACGATTTCAGTGACCACATGCGTATGGATGATCTGCTGCTCGACCATCACGGTCACAATCACTTCGCGGGTTTGTTTGAGCAGCTCAACTTGATCGACATATTCTTTGGCCTGAAAGGACAGCAAAACCGCGGCAATCAACATAACATCGAAAAGGACGAGCAGGGTCAGCAGGCGCAGCCTGCTTTGGCGATGCGCCGACCGACGCTCATCCTGCATTTTGTCCGTTATGAGCGTCCAGATTTTGCCTGCCCGAAGCGGTTCGCTCATACCGTCTCCTCTTGAGACACAACCACTGCCGCCGGATGTTCGGGCGCGGTCAGTTTTTCCTTTTGGTCTTCATACAGGCAGACACGGTTTTTGCCCATTCGCTTGGCCAGGTAAGCCGCGCGGTCGGCAACGCGATCGAGGCTAACGATGTCGCTGGCATCGCGCGGGAACAGGGCGACCCCGACACTAATCGTCGCGCGCACCTGCTGGCCGTCGTCCGATTCAAAGACGTAATCCTGGATGATCTGGCGTACCCGTTCGGCCTGCTCGACTGCGCCGGCTTCGCTGGCATTGGGCAGCAAGATCGCAAATTCTTCACCACCTCGCCGCCCGACAAAGCCGGCTTCGTCGATCTGCTGCTTCATCAATTGCGCCACCCCGGCCAGCACTTTGTCACCCGTCGGGTGTCCAAATTGGTTGTTGATCACGCGAAAATCGTCAATGTCGCCAATCAACAAGGCGACTATCTGGTTGGTCAACTGGGCACGGCCCATGGCGCGCTGGGCGCGCTGCATAAATGCGGCCTGATTAAGAATGTCCAGCTTGCGGTCCATCTGGGCCATTTGCAAGGACTGTTCGTACATCAGGGCATTGTGCAGCGGCACGCCGATCTGGTTGGCGATGATGCTTACCATCCTAAAGTCTTCGGAAGTAAAAGTCCGGCGATAGCGCACGAGCACCATTAACCCAATCACCTGGACTTCGGCGCGAAGCGCGAAAGCCATGATGGCCGTCCTGGCGCCCCATTTCTGCTCGGAGGGGCCAAGATCGCTGCGGATAGACACGTCATTGATCACGTCACCGCCGCCAGCGGCGAGAATTCGCCCCAAAACGCCTTGTTCGGGCAGCAGCGCGACCGGGCCATGCGTGCCGTCTTGGAGGTTGGTCAGCAAATACTCGTTCGACTCGGCCCCGCGCACGTATATCAGGCAGGCATCGCAAGGCGCCAATTCGCCGATGGCCTGCGCGATGCTCTGGCTGATCCGCTGCACCGTCTCTTCCTGGCTCATCGACGCGACGAATCGCTGCGAAATCCGGTAAAGTTGGGTGACTTCACCGTGCTCGGTGTCGATGTTGATGTACAGGCGAAACGTCGCCAGGATGCCCAGCAAAGGGAGGGCCAGGATGATCACCGACCAGATCGAGAGTTGATCGCTGCGCAGCTGGAAAAAATAATAGACGATCAGCGCAATTGGCGTCAGCGAGATGACCAGCAGGGGGTCGGGTTGGGGCAGCTTGGGGCCTTGCAAGATGTGCTTGTTGAGCTCGCCAACCAGCATCCTGGAAACGAGCGAAAGACTCAGCACATAGACGACGACGGCCTGCAGGTGAAAGGTCTCGACCAGCCAGGGCTGTAGATATTGGCAGGTCAAAGCATAAAGCCCGCCAGCCAGAAAAGCTGCCAGGACGTACTGCGCGGCGTAGAACAGGCCATTGAGCAGCGGAGGGCGATGAATCAGCGCATGACCCAGCAGTGCGCCAATGCCAATTGCCACCACAGGCCCCGTCGTCTGCTTGAGCAGCGACATTTCCTGAGGCGCAAATAAAAGAGCCAGAACGATAAATACAATGCTTAATGTAAACCTGTCACCCTGAGGCAGCCGGATGACGAGCCACTCGGACAAGACACAAGCGACAGACAAAATAAGCAGGGGCAGAGACCAGTAAAACAAGCCGTTGACGCCCAAAAGAACCAACACGGCAACGGCAATTACCGAAATCAACAGCAGATAATATTGCACATAGATCTTGTTTTCAGCCACGTGCTCAACATTCCCCACTGGTCCTTCAAAACGACACATCGGTAAGAATGTAGATTTTTTCCACTTGTCGGCCAAGCCGCTATTTGATACAAACCACTTTTATTCTACAAGATCACTATAGGGATGTCAAGGGGAAAAGGGTACTGTAACGATAACAGTCTGGTAATGTTAAAATAGTGTAAGCTGCTCGACATCCACCGCCGGCGGGGTTTCGTCCATTTGCTCGAACTGGGCCAGCAGCGCCGGAATAGTCGCCATATCCGCCTCAACGGTCTGGCGCAGCGAGGGTTGGTGCAGCGCGGCCGCCGGGTGGAACATTGGAATGTAAAGTGCTTGGCCAATTTTGCGCGGCTGGCCGTGAATCTGGGAGATTTTCGCACCGGGAAAATAGCGGGCCATCGAAAAGCGCCCCAGCGTGATCACCACCCTGGGCTTGAGCAGTTCGATCTGTTGGTCCAGGTATGGCCTGCACGCATCGATCTCGACCGGTTGCGGATCGCGGTTGCCGGGTGGACGGCACTTGATCACATTGGCGATGAACACCTCGTCACGCCTGAATCCGATCCCAGCCAGCATTTGCTCCAAAAACTGGCCTGCCGCACCAACAAAGGGCCGCCCGCTGCGGTCTTCGTGAAAGCCCGGCGCCTCGCCGATGAACAGAATCTTGGGGTTATCTGGCCCTTCACCCGGAACGGCGCGTGTCCGCCCGGCATGGAGCGGACACCTGGTACAATTGAGAATTTGCTCGTTCAATTCGCTCAATGCAGACATCGATCCGTTGCCTCCTTTGCCCGGTTTGTTCTATCTTGATTATAGCCCATCTTGACCGTTTTGTCTAAAACCTTGTTGTCCGAGTGCGTTTGTTGTTGGAGACATATGCACATCCCTGCCGGCCCAATTATTGCATGATTGCCGCGCCCTGTGGTATAATTAAAGTGATCAGGAGAACATTTGAGCTATGACCAAGAGGAAAACCCGCACCAGCCGGGGAAGCGGCCAATCGACGACGGGTACACGCAGGACGAGCACCCGCTCGACGAGCACCCGCTCGACGAATACGCGCAAGACGAGCACTCGCAAGACGACGCGGCGACGAACGCGCTCGCCGCAGCCGGTGATCGATTTCTCGACCTTGCTGCGGGTCGAAGTGCTGGGCATCGCCTTGCTGGCCGTCGCCTTGCTGACGCTGTTGAGCTTTATCTCGTCCAATCAGGGACCGATCACCGGCGGCTGGCTGCGTTTGCTGCGGCAGGGCTTTGGCTGGGGTGCGTTTCTGATGCCGGCCGTGTTCGGTTCGCTCGGCCTGGCGCTGCTGATGCAAGGGTTTGGGCGGCTGCCCCCCATCGGCGGAGAAAAGGTGATTGGCGCCGTTCTGCTCTTTATCAGCGCGCTCGGCCTGACCCACCTCATCGTCAGGCCGGCGGATATGACCGAGCCGTGGATTCTCGTCATCGACGGGCGCGCCGGCGGGTTGATCGGCTACCTGGTCGGCGAGGGTATGGCTTATACCCTGGGACGCATCGGCGCATACATTACGATCATTGCTTTTTTGTGCGTCGGGCTGGTGTTGACCTTGGGCATGTCGCCGGCCGAGATTGGCATTGTGCTGTGGAACTGGTGGGAACAGCTCGGCGTGCGCTTGCCTTCGCTGCGCATCAACCGGACGCCGCGATCCCGGGAACCCAAATACGTGATCAATGGCCGCAATGCGCCGCCCCAGGCCCGAACGCAGCAAGTCAAAGAAGCACCCCCAGACATCCAGGAACAGCCGGAGCCGCCGGCGGCCAGCCAGACCAAACCCAAGATTCAGATCGTGCCGCGAGCACAGCCAGAACCGGAGACAGCGGCACACCCGCTGCTTTCGCCCACACGCCCGGCCCAATCCAGACCGGGCCATACGCAGTGGAAACTGCCCCCGCTTTCGGCCGTGCTGGACGACCTGAGCGATCAAGAGATCAGCGAGGCCGAGATTGCCAACCGCGTCCAGATCATCGAGCGCACGCTGGAAAGTTTTGGCGTTCCTGCGCGCGTGGTCGAAGTCAACCAGGGGCCGGTGATTACCCAGTTTGGCGTCGAACCGGGCTTTGTCAACGGGCGCGGCGGCAAGCAAACCAAGGTCAAAGTCTCCAAGATCGCTTCTCTGGCCGACGATCTTTCGCTGGCCCTGGCCGCCGCGCCGATCCGCATCGAAGCCCCGGTGCCGGGACGCGCCATCGTCGGCATCGAGGTGCCCAACAAAGAAGTGGCCCTGGTTTCGCTGCGCGGCGTGATGGAGACGGATACGTTCAGACGGGTGAACCAGAAAACGCCGCTGCCGATTGCCCTGGGCGAAGATGTTTCCGGCGAGGCGGTGGTGACCGACCTGGTGGCAATGCCACACCTGCTCATCGCCGGCGCGACCGGTTCGGGCAAGTCGGTGTGTATCAATGCGATTATCGCCGGATTTCTGTGTACCAATACCCCCGATCAATTGCAGATGATCATGGTCGACCCCAAGCGGGTCGAACTGACCGGCTATAACGGCATCCCGCATCTGCTGGCCCCGGTGGTGGTAGACCTGGAAAAAGTGGTCGGCACGCTCAAGTGGGTCACCCGCGAGATGGACCGGCGCTACAAGCTGTTTTCCAAGGTCGGTGCGCGCAACATCGTCGATTATAACAAGCGGGTGATGGCCGGAGAACCTGACAAACTGCCCTACATTGTGGTGATCATTGACGAGCTGGCCGACATGATGATGGTCGCGCCAGAAGATGTCGAGCGGCTGATCTGCCGCATCGCCCAGATGGCGCGCGCGACGGGGATTCACCTGGTCATTGCCACCCAGCGGCCCAGCGTCGACGTGGTGACCGGCCTGATCAAGGCCAACTTTCCGGCGCGGGTCAGCTTTATGGTCACCAGCAGCGTCGACTCGCGGGTGATCATCGACACGGTCGGCGCGGAACGCCTGCTCGGCCAGGGCGATATGCTCTTTATGTCGCCCAGTTCCAGCCAGGTGATGCGCTTGCAGGGCTGCCTGGTCACTGCCGACGAGTTGAACCGGCTGATTAACTATTGGAAGGATGCCGCCCGGCACAACGGCCAAGCGTCGTCGCCGCCGCCGCGCGAGCAGTTTGTGCAGTCGCCGCTGCCCACCTTGCAAGAGATGCAAGACCCGGAAGAAGACCTGCTCCCCGGTCAGGAAGACGATCTGATCGACAGGGCAACAGAGATCGTCCAGCAGGAAGGTCGTGCCTCGACGACGCTGTTGCAGCGAAGGCTGCGTATCGGTTACGCGCGAGCTTCGCGGATCATCGACGCGCTGGAGAAACAAGGGGTCATCGGGCCGGATATGGGGGGCAGCCGCGGGCGTGAGGTATTGGGCGATTCGTGAGCGCGGCACAGCCGGCATGTCGAATCCCGCCGCTTTGTACAGAGCGGCGGGATTTGTGTTTATGGCAGCCGGAGTGCCTTAATCAGCACCTGCTCGCCTCGGCGCACCGCCGCGCCGACGGCGGCAATCGGACGGACGGGGTATTCACGAATGATGGTTTCCTCATTCATCAATCACCGCCGGTATGGGATATGCGAGGAACGACCGGCCCTGCGCTGCGCAAAAAATCGGCTCAATGCACTGGCGACGAGTGAATCTCTGGACGGCGGCCACAACTCTCTGGCTCTCTCGTCGACGGCAAGCTGCGGGCGCGGGTGCTCCCGGTCTGACTCGACCTCGATGCGCCGAACCCGGATTGTCCCCGGTAAATCCTCGATGCGCACCAGGATGCAGTGGAATTGAACCCAATCCGTTACATCGATGCTGATGGAAATGATCGCGTCCTGCGCGCGGTGTATCTGCACGTCCACGTCGGCGATGTTGATCTCTTGATCGTAAAGGATGTTGAGCACATCGCGCAAAAAGAAGGGCCGGTCGTGGGCGTGGATTTCGATGCCGGCCAGGCGCGTTGCGCTGCCCGGCCCCCAGTGGACATTGATCAGCCGCGACCGGTCGCGATCCAGTTGAATCAACAATTCCGGGCAGTCGCTGCGATGCACCAAAACGGTGTGCTGCGCGGCCTGGATATAGCCGACGATGTCGTCGTCGGGTTGGGGCCGACAGCAAGCGGCAAGTTGTCTGGCCAGACTGCCCGTGCCGAGGATCGATTCCTTTTCCCGGCTGCCGTCGATGGGCGGCAGCTGCTTTTTGCCGTAAATGTCCAGCAGGTCGGGCAGCAGTTCTTCGATGGTGGTCTGGCAGCCGCCGACGAGCAGGAACAACTCGCGCTCCGTCTTGCACGTCCAGCGGCGGGCCAGCGCGCTCCAATCGCTTATGTCTATCGAGAGCCGCTCGATGACGCGGCGAAGCTGCTGCCGGCCGAGGGTGATCTGGACGCCCTGGGGATGGCGGCGAAACCAGCGGCGAATTTTCTCTTTGGCCGTCGGGCTTTTGGTGTAACCCAGCGCCGGGGTCAGCCAGTCGAAATTGGGCTTGGCTTCCTGGCCGGTCAGAATCTTGATGTGTTCGCCGGTGCGCAGCGGCCGGTTCAGCGGCGTCCAGCGGCCGTCGACCAGCGCGCCTCGGCAGCGATGTCCGACTTCGGTGTGGACGCGGTAGGCAAAGTCGAGGGGGGTCGATCCGGCGGGCAGCTTGATCATTTCATTTTTCGGCGTATAGACATAGATTTCGGTTTCGAATTCTTCGACCTTGAGCGAGTTGAGCACCTGCATTGGGTCGTCGACACTGCTCAGCCCCTCTTCGTCGAACGAACTCAGTGCGTCGATGGTTTCTCTGAGCGTCGAGTGGGTATTTTTCCAGCCTTCTTGCTGCATATAGGCGATCACGCCCAGTTGGGCCGTGCGATCCATCTGTGGGGTGCGAATCTGGAATTTGACCGGTTGGTGGTCGATAAAGACGGTGGTGTGCAGTGATTGGTAGCCGTTGGGCAGCGGGGTCGAGATATAGTCGCGGGTTTCGCTGACGATGGATGACCAGCGGGCGTGAATGGCGGCCATGGCGATGTAACAAGAGAGCGCGTCGGTAACGAGGATGTGAAAGCGGAGCTGCGGCGGCACGCGGCGAGGGGTGTCCTGGCGGGGATCGGCTTCTTCGCTCAATCGACGATACATGTCGTAAATCCGGCGTGGGTTGGGTCGGATGCCGACGCCTTCGGTCTGGACGCCCCAATTGCGCAGCAGGTCGAGCGTCTCGTGCTCGATTTGTTCAATTTTGGACTGGTCCTGGTAGCGCACCTCGATGGAGGCCTTGATCCGCCCGTATGTCGCCGCGTCGAGGTAAGAAAAGGCAATGTCTTCGATCTCTTTGCGCAGCATGGCGATGCCCAGGCGGTCGGCGATGCGTGCATAGACCTCCAGCGCTTCGCGCGCCGTCCGCTCACGGCTGGACGATTCGGACTTGAAGCCGAGCGTGCGCAGGTTGTGCAGCCGGTCGGCCAGCTTGATAAAGATCACGCGCACATCGTCGGACATGGACAAGATGACCTTGAGCACGTTGGCCGCATCTTGCTCGCGCTTGGACCATTTGGAGATCAGGTTCAGCTTGGTCACGCCATCGACCAGGGCGGCGATCCGGGCACTGAATTCGCGTTCCAGGTCTTGCCGGGTCACGGGCGTATCCTCGACCACGTCGTGCAGCAGCGCTGCGGCCAGCGTTTCCACGTCGAGCTGGAGACGGGCGAGGATCAGGGCCACGTGCAAGGGGTGGGTGATATACGGCTCACCCGAATCGCGCAGTGTGCCTTGATGAGCCTGAAAGGCATAGTGATAGACCGCGCGCAGCAGTTCCAGGTCGGATTGCTCCTGGAAATAAGAGCTTGCCTGGGCCTCCAGAATCGCGTACAAGGCGTCGGGGTCCTGGGTTGTCGGCGAGTGGTAAAAATCAAAGGTTTCTTCTTGCATCTTTTCCTCCCACGGTCTGTTGGACCAGGATAGTCGGCACACATTCGAAATCACCGGTCCCGATCCCGTTCAGGGCATTGACATGGGCAAAAAAGTGGGCTGCGGCCAGAAAACAAAACCCCTGCTGATGCATTTGCACCAGCAGGGGTTTGTTGTCAAATGGCAATCACGGTCTTGCCGTTCAGGATCGGCATGCAACAAAGCGCAGCCTGGGCGGTCGTTCGTCGTCGCCAGGTTGGGACGATCCAAATAGGTTCGAATTGATTGTGGTCAGTGTGCAGCACTGTCTGTTCCTCCCAAACGGGGATGACAGCGCTGTCACCCTATCAGAATTGGTCCTGAAATTCCAAGTCGGCGCGCTATGACACTTTTTCCAACGGCCTGCTAGCTCTGCTTGAACAATGAGGAGAGCAGGTCTTGGGCGCGCTCGCGCGCAGCAAGCCGCACTGCGGCATTTTTCCAACGGCCTGCTATAGCTGTTCCGAAAAAGATTTGGGGTTGACCAGCACTCGTGTGAGATTT
>CAYRXM010000016.1:0-46958 GCA_964428175.1 uncultured Anaerolineae bacterium | reverse complement strand
GTAAACCATATCGAGCGTGCGTTTGCGCGGCTTCAACGTTTAGCGGAAAGTATAGCTCTCGGTTCGCTCAAATTTTGACGAGATTCAGAAAATGGCTAAACTCACGGTATGACTGAAAAACTTGACGTAACCACAGAACGAGTAGACGATATTCCGGTATTAATTGCCGCCCAGGATCATATGGGCGTGGCCGAACTGGTTGATGCGTGCTTTGTGACCCATGGCAACTGGCAAGGGATCAGCCTGGGCAAGACGGTCAACGGATGGCTGAGCCACATTCTGTCGGAAGCGGACCATCGACTGAACCGGGTAGAAGACTGGGTTGCCAAACGGATTCAGACCTTGCGTTGCTGCCTGGACGAGGCGGTTCGCGACCTGGATTTCAGCGACGACCGGCTGGCGATTGTGCTGGACTTGTTGAGTGACGATGCACGTTGGGCAGCATTTGAGACGGCGCTGAACCAACGTACCATCCGGGTCTACAACCTGAAGCCAGGCTGTGTGCGCATCGACAGCACGACCGCCAGCAGGTATGGGCAGGTGACTGAAGATGGTTTGTTTCAATTTGGGCATAGCAAGGATCACCGGCCAGACCTGCCGCAAGTCAAAGTGGTTCTGTCCACGCTCGACCCGTTGGGGATGCCGGTAGTCACCCAGGTGGTTGCCGGGGAGAAAGCGGACGACCCGCTGTACATCCCGGCTATCGACCAGGTTCGCGACAGCGTAGGCCAAAGCGGCTTGCTGTACGTGGGCGACTGCAAGCTGATGGCGCTGGCCACGCGCGCGCATCTGCAAGCCGGAGACGACCACTATCTGGGGCCATTCTCGCTGGTTCAGATACCGCAGGTCACACTGGACGAATATCTTGCCCCGGTCTGGGCCGGAGACCAACCACTGACCCCGGTGTGTCGTCCTGATAGCGACGGGCAAGAAGAGAAAATCGCCGAGGGCTTTGAGCGCAGCCAGACCTTGAGCGCCGTCGTAGACGGCCAAGACATCACCTGGGTCGAGCGTCAGTTGATCGTCCGCTCGCTGGCGCAGGCTCAGGCTGCCGAAACGGCGCTGCGGCGGCGGTTGCAGCGGGCGCAGCAAGCCATCGAAGCACTCAACGAACGCAAACGAGGCAAAAAGCGATTCACCGACGTCGAAATGCTGCGCCAGGCGACGGAAGCGCTCATTCAGCAGCACCAGGTCGAAGGACTGTTGGAAGCGCAGTACAGCGAGCAAGTGCATGAGCGCCACGTTCGCAAATACAAGGAGCGTCCGGCCGAAACGCGCCAGGAGCGTCAGGTTTCGGTCGCCGTGCAGAGGAACGAAAGCGCAGTTCAAGAGGTCATGCGCCGCCAGGGATGGCGCGTGTACGGCAGCAACGCGCCGGCCGAAGAACTGTCTCTGGAGCAAGCGGTCCTGGCTTATCGCGCCGAGTACCTGGTCGAGCGCAACTTTGGGCGTCTGAAAGGCAAACCGCTGACCCTGACCCCGATATACCTGGAAGACGACGATCGTGTGACGGGGCTGATTCGCCTGCTTTCGCTTGGGTTGCGCGTCTTGACCTTGCTCGAATACATCGCGCGTTGCCGTCTGGTCGAGACAGGTGAAAAACTGAGCGGATTGTACGCCGGCAATCCCAAACGGACGACCGACCGTCCCACCACCGAAGCGTTGCTGCGCGCTTTCAAGGATATTTTCTTGAATGTTGTCACCTTCGGTGAGCAAACCTATCGTCATCTGACGCCACTTTCCGAATTACAGCTCAAGATACTCGCTCTGCTGGACTTGCCGGCAGAGATTTATACGCGGCTTGCACATTTTGCGATTCCACCCTAAAAATGAGCGAACCGAGAGTATAGTTGTATCATAATCCAATATAGTAGTTATTGTCCCCAAAGCGGGGCTATGATATACTTGCTTTATGGAAACGCCCCTACTCCAAACGAAATTCCATATTCCCACCCTCCGGCCCGAGTGGGTTCCGCGCCCGCGCCTGTTCGAGCGGTTGAGCACGGGATTCGATTCGGGCAAGCTGGTTCTCGTCTCGGCCCCGCCCGGATTTGGCAAAACAACCTGCATCGGCGAATGGGTAAACCGGTTGGGATATCCGGTGGCCTGGCTGTCCCTCGACTCCGCCGACGACGATCCTGGATGCTTCTTCACCTACCTCGTTGCCGCTCTACAAAAGATTGACCCGAACCTGGGCCGGGAGATCGAGGGTGTATTGCGCGCCGGGCAGCTTCCTCCCGGCAAGGTCATCAGCGCAACTCTGATCAACGATATCCTCATAGTGTCGGACCGGTTCTTGCTGGTGCTGGATGATTTTCAGGTCATCCAGGAGTCCTTCATTCTCAAAGTTCTGGCTGATCTGATAAGCAATCTGCCACCGTTCCTGCACTTGATTCTGATCACCCGCGAAGACCCCCCTCTACCGCTGGCCCGGCTGAGAGCGAACAATCAACTGGTCGAGATTCGCGCGGAAGACTTGCGCTTCACCGGCGACGAAGCCCGTCATTTTCTGAACAAAGTGATGGGGCTATCACTTTCCCCGGCAGACATCGCTGTTCTTGGAAACAAAACCGAAGGCTGGATCGCCGGGCTGCAATTAGCCGGTTTATCCATCCGTGACCAGGCTGACGCCTCCAATTTCATTGCCGCCCTGAGTGGCAGTCACCGCTTCATTTTGAATTATCTGACTGAAGAAGTGCTCAACCGTCAACCGGAAGAGATCCGGCGCTTTTTGCTCCAGACTTCTATTCTGGACAGGTTGAATGGGGATTTGTGCAATTTGGTTGCCGGGCGCACGGATGGTCGCGCTATGTTGGAGCGGCTATTCAGCGCCAACTTGTTCCTGGTCGCTCTGGATGATGAGGGACAGTGGTATCGCTATCATCCGTTATTTTCCGATTTGTTACGCGACCTGCTAAACGTTCGTCACAAAGATGAGGCGTCCGAACTGCACCGGCGCGCCAGTCGATGGTATGCCCAGGCAGGGATGGCGAGTGAGGCCATCCAGCACACCCTGGCCGCCCAAGATTATGAGATGGCTGTGAACCTGCTCGAAAGTCACGCGATGCGTATGATTATGCAGGGATATGCCAGGACGGTGAACGATTGGGTGCAGGCGATACCGGCGGAATGGGCCGCGCGGAGCACCCGGACCAATCTGGCCTTTGCCTGGATGCATTTGCTGCGCGGCGACTATACTCAGGCATTCCCATACCTGGAGCGGATACAGGCGAGCCTGGGAGATTTGCAGACAGGACATCGATCTGAAGAAGATGCTTCGCTCAGGGCTGAATGGCTCGTCATGCAGTCCCTGGTCTCACATTACAAACCGGAGCTTGCCGGGGAGGGGGTAGCCATGGCTGCCCAGGCGCTGGAAATCGCACCGCAGCAGGACAGCCGCGTGCGGGGTCTGGCGTATTGGGCGCTGGCCAGCTTTTACCAATTAATGGGCGACTATGCTCGTGCCGTCGAAGCTTATCAGGCATCCATTCAGCATGGTCGGGCAGCGGAAAACCTTGTCGCCGAAATGATGAGTACGGCCAGCCTGGCCGAAATGGCTTTCGAGCACGGCCAGTTGCAGTTGGCCTCCGAGATTGCGGACGCAGCAAGCGTCCGAGTAGAACAGTCCGGTGCGCTGCCTCCTATTTGTGCAGTTCTCTATGGCGTGTTTGGAGAGGTCTACTATCAACGACTGCGGATCGAACCAGCACGGCGTCACGCCCTCCGTGCCTTGCAGTTGATCACACTGGGTGGCTACAAAACGGGCGTCATTTTCTGTCGGGTACTCCTTTCGCGGCTGGCCCAAATTGAGGGGGATCTGGAGAGTGCCGCCCGAGAGATTCAGCAAGCAGTCAAGTTGTTGTCGGTGCAAGTGGCCGACTATGCGCGGCAAGAACTCTTTTCCCAACAGGTGCGCGTCTATCTTGGTCAAAAGCGTCTTGCCGCCGCCCAGATGGTGCTGCAAGGACAAGGTTTTTCCTTCCAGGACAGCTTTTCGTTTCCTGCTCTCTCGCCCGATCAGAGTATCACCCACTCGCTGGGATTGCTCTACAACAGCAGTTTGCGCGTTCTTTTGTACCAGGCTCAAGGTGAACGTGACTCTACCGGCCTGAAAGCCGGGATCGAGTTGGCAGACAGTCTGATTGCCAGGGCGCTTCAGGATGGATACCTCCCCATCGCGTTGGAAGCGCTCTTGTTACGCGCTCAGGTGCGCACGATGCTGGGCGATCATTTGGCCGGACGGGCGGATTATGTCCGCGCCTTGGAATTGGCCGAGCCGGAAGGGTTTATCGGCGTCTTTGTCGAACAAGGGACAGCCGTCGCCGGGGCGCTGACGGATCTGCTTGAGCAGAATCGGCAGGGAACTGTTCAACGGGATTATGTCGAACGAGTCCTGGCTGCATTTTCTGGCTTGCGGACACCGGGCACGACACGTGACAAGCCATCCGAGCCGGCGGCACTGATCGAGCCGCTGACCGACCGGGAGCTGCAAGTGCTGCACCTGATGGTCGATGGGCTGAAATACAAAGAGATCGCCACCAGTCTGTTCGTCTCTTTGAACACGGTGCGTTTTCACGTCAAGGCCATCTATGGCAAGCTTGATGTGAACAACCGCACGCAGGCTATCGAAAGGGCGCGTCAACTCCGGATACTCTGATCACTTGCCCGATAAACCTACATTTTTGTGCGGCGCAAACTACATCTTGGTGTGGTTTGCGCCGCTTTGTGTTGGGGTAAAATACAACTGTCGTTTGGCAAAGGACTCTAGTACTCTTGCAACCTAATTTTGATAGGTTCAAGCCCGGCCCGTGGGCGAAACTTGTCTATCAAATTCAGTTTGGCGGAGTACTAGTCAGAAAGGAAAAAGCGCATGCATGATATCTGTATCTATCGCATCGATGTGCAGGGCCAGGTGGATGAGAACACCTTCAATGCCACCAGCCCGCTTCAAATCACGGTGGAGCGAGCGGATGCTGAGGCCACGCTGTTCACAATCCATGCCGATCAAGCGGGTCTCATCGGGCTGATCCGGCATCTGCACCAACGGGGGTTTGTGCTCATGTCCATCTATCGCGAACAGGATCAAGGAAAAGCGTGATGGATAGCCCAAGCCCTTCGCAAAGAACAAGGTTGATATTATAGTTGTACCGTTAAATGATCAAGGAGATAAAAAATGGCACAAAAAAATCCAAGTTCATCTTTCCAAAACCTCAACGCGACACGCATTATCGCCACGACCATCGGTGTGTTCTCTGGATTGTGCTCCGGTATGAACCACGGTTTCTTTGAAATCTTGCAGGGCAACAAGCCCACCAATGGCCTCTTCATCCTTGCGATTGGGGAAGCGCAAAGACTCTGGCCCCAGGGCGGCGAACTTGCCTTCACCCTCATCCCAAATTTCCTGATCACCGGCATCGTGTCGATGATTGTGGGCGCGGCGCTGGTGATCTGGTCGATCTGGTTTCTGCCCACCAAGCATGGGCGCACCGTCTTCCTGGGACTGTTTATCCTGAGTTTCCTGGTAGGCGGCGGCATCGGTCAAGCCTTTCTTCTTATCCCGGCCTGGGCTTTTGCCACGCGCATGGACAAGCCGCTGACCTGGTGGCGCAAGGTGCTGCCGCGCGGCATCTGGCCGTTCCTGTCCAAGCTCTGGGTTGTTACGCTCGTGCTGGTGATCGTCGCCATGCTGATCACGCTGGAGATAGGAATTTTCGGCTATTTTCCTGGGATCACGGACCCTGGAAGAGTGGAGAGCATGGCCATGGTTTTTCTGTTTTCGGCAGTTGCCCTGTACGTGATCTCGTTCATCGCCGGGTTCGGGCACGAACTTCAAAGAATAGAATTGAATAACAGAGAGGAAGCGTCCTATGCTTAGAATCATCGTTGGCATATTCATTGTGCTGCACGGCCTGGTTCACTTGCTATATTTCGGGCAGAGCGCCAAGTATTTCGAGCTTCAACCCGGACTGACCTGGCCCGACGGGGCGTGGGCGTTTTCGAGACTTCTTGGCGATGAAGCGACCAGTAAACTGGCGAGCGTTTTGTTGGTGCTGGCTGCGGTTGGTTTCGTGGCTGGCGGTGTAGGGATACTTGCCGGGCAAGCCTGGTGGCGCTCGCCGGTCGTAGGAGCAGCAGTACTGTCCGCTGTGCTGTATATCCTTCTGTGGAATGGGCAGTTACAGCGCCTCAATGATCAGGGGATTTTTGGTATCTTGATCAACGTAGCCATTCTGATCGTAGTGCTTGTATTGCGATGGCCTGATCTAAAGGTTTAGTACTGGACTCTGGCGAATCGATATCTAGTGGCGGAGTCGAGGCTTTAGCCGGATTTTATGTAGACCGGCTGAAGCCTCACCTCCCGAAAATGCCAGAGTCCAGTTCAGTACATCTTGGCATATCAAGTCAAGTCGTACTTGCTGTGTTTGGGCCAAGTCTCACAAATCCGTGGTATTCGTCCCCCGCTTTTGAGTTTCGGCTGACCATATCATGTCTGGTTCACCCAGTCAATTATCCGCAGGCACAAGGGACAGTACCTTCTTTTTCCTCGTGTCCGGGTTTTCTTTACCTTGCCCGGCTGCACGACGGCCAGGGGGCAGCTATCACCTCCACGTCGGCCCGGCAAGCCAAGTGACCTATCAAATTTTGTTTGACCGGGTGCTACACCGCCTGCAAAATCCGCTGCAAGGCTGCCTGATCCTGGGCATCCAGGCAGGCCAGCGCTTGTTCGCCATGCAAAATCGCCTGGCCGATCTCTGAATCCCGGAATGTCTTGAGATCTTCTTCATACGGATCGCCGACGCGGTGCTCGCGCGCGATTTTGCCGTCCTGCATCACCAGCACGCGCTGTGTCTGCCGGGCGACGGCCGAGTCGTGGGTGACGATGATAAAGGTGGTGCCCAGCTCGCGGTTGAGCCGGTGCATCAATGCGATCACCTCCGCACCGCTGTGCGAGTCGAGGTTGCCGGTCGGCTCGTCGGCGAGGACCAACGCCGGTTCGTTGGCCAGCGAGCGGGCGATGGCCACCCGCTGTCGCTGCCCGCCGGAAAGCTGGTTGGGCAGGTGATGCATCCGGTCGCCCAGCCCGACCAGGGCCAGCAGATCTTTGCCCCGCGCCTGGCGTTTGCGCCCGTTGGCAGTCTGCCCCATCATCGGCACCTGGACGTTTTCCAGCGCGTTCAGCGTGGGGATCAAGTTGTGCAGTTGAAAGACAAAACCCACCGTGCGCGCGCGAAAGCGGTCCAGGTCTCTGATTTTGGACAAATCCTGCCCGTCGAGCAGCACCTGCCCCTCGGTCGGCCGGTCCAGCGCGCCGAGCATATTCAGCAGCGTCGACTTGCCCGATCCCGACGGCCCCATCACGGCGATAAATTCGCCGCGTTCGACGTGCATATCAACGCCATCGAGCGCGCGCACCTCGTTGCCGTTGCCATAAATCTTGACCAAATTTCGTGTTTCGATGATATGTTGTGTCATCTCACTCATACCTCAATGCCTCTACCGGCAGCAGCCGCGACGCGCGCCAGGCCGGATAGGCGCCGCCGGCCGCGCCCAGAATGGCTGCGGTGCTCAACGCCTGGACAAACAGGTCCGCGGTATAGTGCATTCTGAGAAAGCCCTGGATCATCGGCGACTGGTTGAGCGCCAGGCCCAGCAGCACGCCGGCGACAATGCCGGCCGCGCCGCCAAGCAGGCTGAGGGCAATCGACTCGCGTACGATCATCCACAGCACGCGCCGCTTGCGCCAACCCAGGGCGCGCAGCACGCCGATCTCGCGCGTGCGCTCCATCACGCTCATCACCATCGTGTTGGTCATCCCCAGCCCGCCGACAAGCAGCGCCATCGCCGTGATGCCCCAGATCATCCCTTTCATCATCTGCATATCGCTCAGCCCCTCGGCAAATCGGCTGGCCCTGGACAGGTCTATCTCGGCAAAGCGCGCTTCGATCTCGTGTTCCAGCGCCTCAACCCGGTCGGGATTTTCCAGCCACACGCCGACAAAGCTGACCTTGCGCGGCTGCCCGAACAGGTTTTGCGCATCGCGCAGGCTGACGATGCCGCCGCCATCCTGAAAAGCGATGCCGGTCTCATAGATGCCTACAACTTTGAACGCGGTATCGAACAGGCGCACGGTCTGCCCGACCTCCAGGCGCAGGTTGCGCGCCGCCACCCGCCCCAGCAGAATCTGGCGGTTGGTCTCCAACGGTTTGCCCTCGACGATGCGAAAACTCTGGATCGACAGCCCGCGCGGCTGGTAGCCAAAGACGATGAAAAAAGGCAGGTCGCCGACCATCGTATAGCCGGTTAAAAACCCTTCGGCGGCGCTCACGCCCGGCAGCGCCGCGATGCGCCGCACGACGCCTTCATCGATCTGGCTCAAGTCGACCGAGCCGTCGCGCTGCAAGCCGACCAGGTGCGCGCCGGAGCCGAGCGCCAGCCCCGTCATGGCTTCGATCATGCCGTTGCTCATCGCGCCGAGCAGGGCAATGGCCATGATCGCCACCCCGATGCCGATCACGGTCAGCAGCGTGCGCATGGGCTGGCGCAAAATGTTGCGCAAAAAGGCCAGCCGAACGTGCTGCCGGGCGTGGACGCTGCCCCCTTCGGCGCGCATCGCCTCGGCCGGCGTCATCTGGGCGGCGCGCCAGGCCGGCAGCACGCCGCCAAACAGCCCCAGTCCCAGGGCGACCACGCCGGCCTGCACGAACAGCGAAATCGAGAACGCCCCCGGCATCATGCTGTTGATCATGGGCACATTGCGGACGGCGCGCACGGCCGCGATCCCCAGCCCCATGCCGATCAGCCCGCCCAACACGCTCAAGACGAGCGATTCGCCCAGCACCAGCGCGAGCACGCGCCCGCTCTTCCAGCCCAGGGCGCGCAGCACGCCGAACTCGCGCGTGCGCTCCAGCACGCTCATCAGCATCGTGTTCATCACGCTCACCCCGCCGATGATCAAAGCCACCAGTGAAACGCTCCAGGTAAAGGCTCCGATGTATTGCAGCATATCCTGCTGGTCGGCCAGGTCGGCCGAGGTTGTCGCCGTGACCTTGTGCCCCTGCCGCGCCAACTGCGCCTCGATGCGCCCGCGCAGCACGTCAATGTCGCTGCCGTCGGCGACCTTGAGCAAAAAGGCATTGACCTGGCGCGGTTTGCCGGCGATGGCTTGTGCGTCTTGCAGCCGGATCACCGCCGCGCCGTCCTCAAAGGGCTGGCCGGTTTCAAAAATGCCGACGATGCGGTACGTCGTTTCGTAGAGGCGAAAGGTATCGCCGACCACTTTTTTCAGGTCTTGTGCGGCAGTGCGGCCCAGCAGCAGCGGTTTGCCGCTTCGCTTGCCTGCTGCATCGCGCCCCGATAGCCCTTCGCCTTGAACGATTTTCAGGTGCGCGATGGCAAAGCCATCCGGGTCATAGCCATAGACGATGAAATAGGGCACGCCGTCGGTGGCGGCAAAGGTGTAAATCATTTCCGAAACCTGCCGGACCTCTGAAAATGCCGCCAGCGCTTGCCCGGCCTCCTGATCGATGGCGCTGAACATGATGTCCAACGCGTCGTCTTGCATCACCAGGATGTCGGCGCCGCTGCCGCCGCCCAGCGCGCCGTAGCCGCTGATGAATCCTTCGGCCAGCGCCCCCAGGGCGACCACTGCCGCCACGCCGATGGCGATGCCCAGCGCGGTGAGCAGGGTACGGGTTTTTCGACGAAAGAGGCTTTTGATGATCATTATTTTACATCAATGTCCACAAACGCGGTCATGCCCCACTTGAGCGCCGGGTTCAACTCTTCCAGTTCGACGACGACCGTGTAATTGACTCCGCCGGAGCCGGGCCGGGCCATCGGCGCGATGCGCGTCACGCGGGCTTGGAACACCCGGTCGGGAAAAGCGTCAAAGGTCACAGTAACTTGCTGATCGAGCTGCACCTGGGCCACGTCGATCTCGTCCAGGTCGGTCGTCTCCACGCGCAGCGTGCGCAGGTCGCCGACGACGATCAGCGGTTGGCCTGGCGCGGCCATCTCACCAGCGTGGGCATAGACCGCCCCAACCGTGCCGCCAAAGGGGGCGACCAGCGTGGCGTCCGCGATCTGCTGCTCGATCTGCGCCACCTGGAGCCGGGCCTGCTGGAGCAGCGCCTCCAGTTGGGCCACCTCGTCCACCGATGGCGGATCGCGGTATGGATTCGTCCACCCCTCCAGGTGCGCGATGTTTAGCTTGACCGTGTCGATCTCTTGCGCCAGCATGGTCAGGGTCAGGCTGTACGCCGCCTGCGCATCGACCGCTTGAGCCAGGCCGGCGCGGGCGGCCTCTAGCTGCGTGTCGAGCACGGCCTTGCCGAGGGTGTGCGCTTGCTGGGCGTTTTTCGCCGCGTCGAGCTGGGCCTGGGTGGCGCGGCGGTTGAGCTGGGCCTGCTTGAGCTGCTTGGCCCACGCATCGCGGATGCTCTGATCTTCCCACGGGCGATCCAGCGCCTTTTTATACTCGATCTGCGTATCTTCGAGCGCAATTTGGGCGCGCTCCAGCTCGATCTGCGCCGCCTCGACCTGGGCGGTGGGGCTTTGCGCCTGCCATTGCACGATCTGCGCTTCGATTTGGGCGATCTGCGCCCGCGCCAGGGCCACGTTGCTGCCCGGATCGTTGAGCCGGGCCTGTTCGAGCTGCGTTTCCTTGATCGCCAGGTTGAGTTGGGCCTGCTCCAGTTGGAAGGCCGTCTCGCGGTCGGCGCGGGCGATGGTCAGGTCGCTGGCCCCATTCTTGAGCGCGTCGAGCACGGCCTGCTGTGCCGCAACCTGTTGTTGGGCCAGCGCCAACGCCAGTTTGAGATCGACCGTGTCCAGCTTGACCAGCTCTGATCCCCGTTCCACCAAATCGCCCGGCTCGACCAGCACCTCGACAATGATGCCGCCTGCCTTGGGGCTGAGCGAGGCCCAGGTCGCCGGGACGAGTTCGCCCGTCACCGAGATGATGGCCGTCTTGCTGCGCGGCACCAGCGGCGTCGGCGTGGCTTCGGGGTTGCTCTGGCAGCCGGCCAGCATCATCGCGAAAACAATGAGCAAGATAGTCATATTTTTTTTCATAGACACCCTCCTCTATGCGTTGATATCGTCAAAATAGGCTTTGAATGCCCCACTCGGGGTCGCCTTGTCAATGCTGCCATCTTGGGTCTGTTGGACGATCCGCTTGATGTCGTAGCCGTTTTTCAGCACGCAGAATTTGCCCAGCCGGGGCACGATGGCTTGCCGGGGACAGTCATAGATGCAGCGCATACACCACAGGCAGCGCCAGCGGAAGCGGATTCGATCGCCCTGCTGGTAGATGTTGTCCACCGGGCAGTTTTTGACGCACCTGGCGCAGTGGATGCAAGCATCGGTGGTGTGAAGCAGCCGTCCGAACACCCGCCCGCCCAGTTCTTCGCCGAGATGGATCAGGCGCATCGCGGCATGCAAGAGCGGGCCGACCCGCGGCCGCCGCTCCTGACCCTGCAAAATCTCGTCGCCCATGTGCTGCGCCTTGAGCACGGCGGTGCGAGCAAGCTGCGCGTTCAACGCATCCGGGTAGGCATAGGCCCAGTTGGAGGGCATGGCGATCAGCCGCTCGTAGAAAACCTCGTAGCCCTTGCGCTCCAGCCGGCGGATGATCGTCTGCGCGGCCGCGTTGTTGCTCGGCGAAGGGCCGCCCGCCGTCTTGAGAATAAAAACGCGCTGGCCGCCGCCCGGCGGCAGCCGGTCAACAAACGCATCGACGATGCCCGGCGCATCAAAGCCATAGACCGGGTGGGCAATGCCGATCAGATCGGCTTCGCTCAGGCTGGCCTTGCCCTTGAGCACGTCCTCGATGCCGGTAAGCGTGACCTCGACATCCCAGGTCTGGAGTGACTGGGCCAGCCATTGGGCGACGATCGCGGTGTTGCCGGTGCCAGAAAAATGGTAGATGGTTGTTTTCATTCGTACCTCAATGCTTCTACCGGGCGCATGCGTGTCGCCCGCCAGGCGGGGTAGAGGCCGCCGGCGGCGCCAGCGACCAGCGCGACCCCAATGGCCTGTACAAACATCGCCGGTGTATAGATTGGCTCGATGGTGCCGTACAGCCCGCGCACCAGGGGCAGCAGTGCGTTCAAGCCCACGCCCAGCGCGATGCCTAGCACGCCGCCGGTGCCGCCCAGGGTCAGCGCTTCGCGCAAGATCAAACCGAGCACGCGCCGCTTGCGCCAGCCCAGCGCGCGCAGCACGCCGATCTCGCGCGTGCGTTCCAGCACGCTCATCAACATGGTGTTAAACATGCCCATCCCGCCGATCAGGATGGCCAGAAACGAAATCTGGCTGAACATACCTTGCACGACTCCGAAATCGCTCATCGTCTCGGCCGATTCGGCGGTCAGTGCGATGCTCAGTTCGGGAAAATCCGCAGCCAGTTTGTCGCGCATGGCCTGGGCCTGTTCCGAATCGCGCAGCTTGATCGCATAGTACATCACCTGGCGCGGTTTGCCGACCAGGGTTTGCGCTTCGCGCAGGCTAATGACTGCCCCGATCTCTTCGTAGCCCAGCCCGGTTTCGTAGACGCCGACCACGCGGAAATTGCTGTTGAGCAGGCGCAGCGTATCGCCGACGTCGAGGCTCATCTGCTCCGCTGCTTTCCAGCCGATGATGACCTGGTGGCGCGCGCTCAAAGGCTCGCCGCGAATGATGCGAAAATGGCGGATGGCGTATTCGCGCGGGTGGTAGCCAAAGACGATCAGCATCGGCATCTGTTCGGTGTTGATGGCCGTCAGGATGATGCCGGAAATGGCTTCGACTTCTGGCCGCAAAGAAACGCGCGCACCGACGCGCTCGTCGATGGCGCTGATGTCGCTGTCTGCTCCGGCCTGGATGGCCACCAGATCGGTCTGGCTGCTGCGCCACATTTGGGTCATCAGGTGGATGCCGCCGCCCAGCAACGCGCCCAGCGCGATCAGGACGGCAATGCTCACCGTGATGCTGAGCAGGGTGAGTATCGTTCGCGTGCGCTGCCGCCACAAGTTTCGCACGATCCACCCGGGGATGAACCTGGGTACGCGGGCGTGCCCGCCGCCTTCGTAGCGCAGCGCTTCCAGGGGCAGCAGGTGGCTGGCCCACCAGGCCGGGTACGCGCCGCCGATCAGTCCGAGTGCCACGACCGTGATCAGCGCGCGCACGAACAACTGCGGTGAGAGCTGTGTCCCGTACATCGAAAGCACCGTACTCGAACGGCCCAAACTCCATACGCCCAAGACGCCCAGGCCGATGCCGGCCAGCCCGCCCAGCAGGGCCAGGGTCAGCGATTCGCCGAGGATCAGCGCCATCACGCGCCGCCGCCGCCAGCCCAGGGCGCGCAGCAGGCCGATCTCGCGCGTCCGTTCAAAGACAGACATGAACAGTGTGTTGGTCATCACGATGCCGCCCAAGAGGACGGCCAGCCCGGCGACCGTTACGGCGATCCCGTCGATGATGGCCAGTGTTTGTTCTTGCTCGCTAAAGCCCGTCGAGGTGGACACGGCCAGATCGGGAAAGGCGCGCGCCGCTTTGGCCTTGAACTGTTCTGCGTCTGCTGGCGAACGCAATTTAATGTAAAGCATTGAAACGTGGCGCTGCTGGAGGGTCAGCAGTTGTGCTTCCTGCAAGGCGATGGCGGCGCCGCCGTCTTCAAAGCTGTCGCCGGTCTCATAGATGCCGACCACACGAAAGGTACTGCCGGTGATCTCGAATGCGTCGCCGACTTGCTTGCCCAGGTTCTGTGCCGCACGCCGGCCAAGCAGCATTGGCCGGCCGCGCGTGTGCTGCGCTTCGGTCAGGCTGATCCCCTCGACAATGCGGAAATGCTCAATGGCAAAGCCGGCGGGGTCGTGCCCAAAGAGGAAAACGTACGACGTGCCGCCGCTGGATGCGTTGGTCAGCAGCACGCCGTTGATGTCGGCTACTTGGGGCCAGGTACGCATCTCATCGGCCGCGGCCTCGTCGATGCTGCTGCCTAGCACACTGATCGAGTCGGCCTGGCTAAGTACCAGGTCGGCCTGGCTGCTCTGGGTCATCGCCGAGAAACCGGCGCGCATTCCCCCTGCCACCGCGCCCAGGGCCACGATCGCCGCCACACCGATGGCGATCCCGGCCAGCGTGACCCATGTTCTTGCTTGTCGGTGAAAGAGGTTGGCCCAAATCATGACGCCGCTCCTCAGCGTTTAGCCGTAGGCAAAGCCTTCGCCTTTCCAGAAATTGAGGGTGTAAACCCAAAAACTGCCTGTCTGCCGTTCTGGGCTGAACCCGGCCGCCTGCACGCGCCGCAGCGTCTCGCGCGGGAACGGGTAGTCGGGGTCGAGGAATTCTTCAGTGATCGAGAGCAGGCCGGTGGGTTTGATCACGCGGCGCAGTTCGCGCAGCGCGCCCATTTGATCGGGAATTTCGGGCAGCACGGTGACCAGAAAGGCGCGATCCACGCTTTCGTCATCGACCGGCAGGTCGTAGGCGCTGGCGACGTGGAATTCGACGTTGCTCAACCCGGCCTGGCGGACGCGGCGCTCGGCCTGGGCGATCATGCCCGGCTGGATGTCGATGGCGATCAGTTTGCCCGTCGGTCCCAATCGCTGCGCGGCTTCGACGGTGAACGCGCCCGGCCCGCAGCCGAGTTCGAGCACGGTTTCGCCGGGCTTGACGCCCACCCGGTCGAGGAGGTGGCGCATGTACCAGCGCCGGATGGGATTTTGAACCAGCCAGCCCAACGCCGACGGGCAGGGCATACTCCGCCCGCGCCGGGCGGCCAGACGGGTGATCAATTTGAGCGGAAAGAGCCAGAAAAATACGATACCGGCCAGGATGAGCAGCACAATGTGCCACAGTGCAAGCGAGCTTGATTTCTCTCGAGTGTCCACGTCGATTCCTTTCCGTCTATTCAGGTGGGTTTGATGGCGTTTGTATTGTCATCCCAAGTGTAGATTATGGCAAATTGGCGTCGATCCGTTCGACGATCCCTTGCCCGCCGTCAACGCGGACGCGATCACCGGTATGCAAAAGCGTCGTCGCATTGCCGCAGCCGACCACCGCAGGAATGCCCAGTTCACGGGCAACGATCGCGGCGTGTGAAAGCGGCGCGCCGATGTCGGTGACGATCGCCGACACGCGGCTGAACAGCGGCGTCCAGCCGACATTGGTGGTGCTCGCAACCAAAATTTCGCCCGTTTGAAGCTGATCGCCTTCTTCTGGACGATCCAGCCGGCGCACCCGGCCCTCGACGATGCCCGCTGCGCCGGCAAAGCCGGCAATCATATGCGGGGCCGGCGAGGCCGTCGATGCCTGTTTGTCGAACCAGTCGCTGCGTCGATTCGGGTCGGCGGCCCAGGCAAAAGGATCAAAGTGCCCGCGGATCAGGGTTGGATAGGCGGGCAGGGCGCTGTATCGTGCGTGGGTCTCCTTGCGTGCGGGGATCAATGCGCAGGCCGACGTGTCACCGCCGAGCAGGGCCAGCAGTTCGTCAAGGTAAAGAAAAAACACATCCTGGGCCAGCCCGGTCAACTCGCCCGCGCGCAGCGCAAATGTGCGCAAAACGCCCAGCAGGCGCACTACCTCCGACCGTGATGCTTCGCGCGTCTTGGCAGCGGCAGCGAGTCGATCCAGTTTTTGACGATAGCCTCTTGCCTTGCGCGGTGAGACGCTGGCTTGCAGCCGTCCCCATGCGGCCTGGTGCCGCTGGCGCTGATCTGCCAACAGTGCGGGCACATCGACCAGGTCGAGTTGGGCCAACTGCTGGTCGATCCAGGCGGGATCTTCTTTGGGACGCAGGGTGGACAACTCGAATTCGTGCGGGCCGCGATGTCCGTGGGCTTGCAGAAAAGCCTGGCGGCTCAGTTTGCCCTGCTTGACCTGAAGCAGGCCGCTCAACAAGCCCAGGCTGGCCAGATATTCGCCCTGGACGCTGTAGCCGGAGAGCAGCGCGTTGGCGTCCGCGTCACCGGCGATGCGCTCAAACTCGATGTGTAGTTGGCGCGACAGGGTGCGATATTCGCTCAGACCAACGCTCAGCATGATCAGGCTGTCTTGAAAATGTCCTTGCAGTTTGTCTTGCCACAGCGCGAGCAGTTCGGCCGGCGCGTGTGCGGTCTGGATGTCACGTTCGAGCGTTTCAACCAGTGCCGGGGTTTCGGCGATGAACGCCGGGAGGCGCGGCTCGAACGCTCGCCTTACTTTTGTGAGCCAGATGATCGTCGGCAGGTAATAGCCCAAAATCGCCTGGCCCCATTTGATGGGAACGATCGGGGTCTCGATGTGCGGAGGTATGCGGCCAAATGTCTCTGCCGCGCGGCGGAGCAGTTTTTCTTTGGACAAACCGATGGCGATGGCGAACGACATTCCCAAACTGATGTTGAAATATAACCGCCCGGCGATGTTGCCCATCATCGGCATTGCAAAATTTTTCTGCACCGGCAAAACTGCTTCGGTGTACTTGCGCGCCATCGACCAGGTGAGCGGCGTCATCACGTCGGGAAAAGCTTCGCCAAAGTTGGTGCTGGTCCACAGGTAATCGCCGATCAGGCTGTCGTTCCACTCGCCGGTGACAAGATTGTGTGCCTGCTTGCGATCGAGTTGCGACATTGTGACTTGGTCGCTCACTGTGTGCTCCTTTGCTCAACTCAAGAACGCATCCAACGTTCCGTAATATTCCTCTGCTCTGGCCAGCGGCGCGGTGTGCCCGATGCCCTCCATCAAGTGGATTTGCGCCTGTGGGTACATCTCGCGCATCCGTGCGCGCGCTTCTTCCGGCGTGGCCGGGTCCAGTTCGGCCATCACGATCAGCATCTCTTTGGGCCAGCCGGGGATCGTATCGACGGCAGTGTTGAAAAAAGTGTGAAAATCGGCGATGCGTTGAAAACTGTTCAAAAACCCACGGCGGGTCATTTGGCGGTCAATGACTTCACTCATATATGCTGACATCAGCGCGATGTCTGGATGTGGGTTGGGGTCCATCAGGCCGAGCAACGTTTTCTTGATCAGCGCGCGCTGGGCGAACAAGGGCAGCCATTTCATCCAGCGCAAGGCCTTGACGATGCCCGCGCCGCTTTTGGCATTGGGCGGCCCGCCCATCGCAACGACCAGTTTGGCCACGCGGCGCGGGTGTCGCCGCGCAAAGGCCTGGGCCATAAATGCGCCGCCCGATCCGCCCATGACGTGCGCCTTGTCGGCGTTTTCCGCGTCGAGCAGCCGGGCAAAGCCGTCGGTCAGCGCGGCCATCGAGGCGACGTCAAACGGGTATGAGGGCACGATGACGCGATAGCGCGCCCGGTTTTCCCCGCTGCTGAAATGCAGGATCGTCCGCCAGCCCGATTCGGCGGTGCCGAGCGCGCCGGGCAAGGTGAGCAGCGGTTGGTTGCCCTGCCCGGCGGTGATGTATTGCCACGGCACGCCGTCGATTTCGATTTGTTTGCACGGGTGCGTCTCTCTGAACTCGAAAAATTCGCGAACGACCCCTGAGGGAACGTCCTGGTACAGTCTGGCAATTTTGGGATCTAGGATCGTTTGCGTCATTTTACGCTCCTTTGCTTTACCAGACGCCCGGCAGCAGGCGGAAATGCACCCGGTTGGCATAGTCTTGATACCCGGCCAGCTCGGCGCGCAGCGTCTTGTCCTCCAGCGCGGTGCGGACGACGATGACGACGAGGGTAAGCGCGGTTGGAATCCACGCCCACCGCGAGCCGAGGAACAAGGGCGCAGTCAGGTCAAAGAGGATCGCCCCGGCGTAGCCCGGATGGCGCATCCAGCGATAGGGGCCGCCCATCGCCACACTGTGCCCACGCTCGGCCTGGATGCGCACCAGCCCGGAAAAAAACGGGTTGGTCGCCATCGCCCACACGGTGAACAGCACGCCGAGGATGCCGACGATCCAGGCGGCGACCTGAACAGGGAGCACCGGCGCCGGCGACCAGCCATAGCGGGCGTCCAGCCCGCCGACGATCAAGATGAGCATCGGCCCCAGGATGGCCATCGACACGGACAGCCCGATGTCCCACTTGGGCACGCCGGCCTGCATGCTTGCCCGCTCGACGAGCAGGTCGGGTTTGAGCGTTGCGGCGTTGGCGACGGTGCTCACCGCCATCGCCGCCAGGTAGGCCCAGCCGCCGAGCCGGTCGAGCCGCCCGGCCGGGATGAAAAAGGCCGCGCCAAAGAGGAGCATAAAGACGATCTGCTTGATCAGCCAGCGCAGCACGCCGATTCTGGTTTGCCTGTCCATTTTGACTCCTGCGCGCTCAAAAGAAGAGCAGGTAGCGCGGCACCTGCTTCATATAGGTTCGATAGCTGTCGCCGTATTGTTCCAGGCAGGCGCGCTCTTCGCCGAGGATGCGAAAGTGGTAACAGACCACCGTGACCAGGAACAACAGCAGGGCGATGCCCGATCCGGTGGCCAGGACGCTGCCCACAAAGGCGATCGTCAGGGTCAACCACTGCGGGTTGCGCGATACCTTGTACAGCCCGCGAGTCGCGGGTTTGCCCTCGGCCATGGCCTTGAAATTGAACAGCGCGACCACCACGCCAGCCATTCCCAGCACCCACACGGCCAGGCCAATCCAAAAGATGGGTTCTCCGACCTTGAGCGGCGTCCAAACCAACAAGATGAACAGGATCGTTGAAATGACTTTGCCGATCAAGGTCATCGTCCTTTGTGTGCGGGTCCAGTTTGAACGATCGTAGAGCTTGGCGATCACATCCTTGGGAAAAGAGAGCACCGTACCGCCAAAGACGATCAGGTAGGCCAACAGCAGCAGCCAGCCGTTGAGCCAGGTCAATTCGAGCTTGGGCCATAATTCCATCGTTCATCCTTTCTTCCCGACAAACAACGCATAGCCGAGATAATCAAACATACCTTTGGGTAGTTTGCGACGCTCCTTCATGTAGGTTCTGAAGGCCGGATTTCTGACATACAAGGCGAGCGTTCGCCAGAGCATGCGCCACATGTCGCCGGCCCGGTAGCGCTTGATCTGGGTGGCCTCGCGCCGGGGGTCGAGCCTGTAGGTCTTGACCATCAGATCGTTCAGCCCGGCGTCGATCATCCAGGCCTGCCAGTCTTCGGCGGCGAACACATCGAGATCGACGCCCCAGAACAGGCTGGCGTGCTTGGCGATGTGCTCCGGCGGCGGCTTGAGCCAGATTTCTTCGTTCAGACCCACGCGCCCGCCCGGCGCGGCGACGCGCGCCAGTTCGGCGACCGCCCGCCGCTTGTCGTCGACGAACGAAAGCACCGACTCGCAAAATACCACGTCGAACGCGCCGTCGTCGAAAGGCAGCTCGGTCGCGCTGGCTGCGCGAAACTGCACCTGTCCGGCGACGCCTTCTCGCTGCGCCCGCTCTCGGGCCAGTTCGACCATCGCCTCGCGCAGGTCGACGCCGACGACGCGGCAGCCGTAGCTCTTGGCCAGATAGCACGCCGTCGCTCCGACGCCGCAGCCCACTTCGAGCACCCTGGTGGTTTGATCGACGCCGCACAGGTCGATCAGCGTTTGCGTCGTCGCCAAACCGCCCATGTGCTTGGTGGTGCCCATGTAGGCTTGCAGCGAAAAATAATCCAGTGGGGGGTCTTGTTTCTTGATCATATTGAAATCTGACCTACCTGGCTTTCATCCGTTTCATAAACCAGAGTGCCGCACCAATAATCCCCATCGCGCCCAGCCCGATCCAGATCGGACGCCAGTCGAGCGGAATCTCGGCGCTGCCGTCGGGCATGAGCGGCGTCTGCGGATCAAAGTACGGGTACAGCCGGTCGATGGCCGGGGTGGGGATGCCGGTTGGCCGCGCCAGGGCCAGAAACTCGTCGGCCAGGTGCTTCATTTCGTCGCGCGCGGCGTTGGCGTGCCCGACCATGGCAATATCCATCCGCTTGTCGACAAGCAGGCGTTGCAGCAGCGGTACCATGATCGGCTCGGGCAGCCAGGTGAATTTCTTGAGGCTGGACGGCGTGACCGGCAGACCCAGCCCTTGCAGCACGCGGAAGCCTTCGTGGATGGCGCGCACGGCCAGTGTGATGGCGTCGCGCGTGCGGACCATACGATGGCGGTCGGTGCCGCAGGCGTACAGCGCCGGGGCCAGCGAGGGCATCAGCAGCGCGACATGGTATCGGTGCCAGGTGTCCATGTCGGTGCGAATTTCGGCCCGCCAGACGGGCACCTGGTCGAAAACCCGGGCGATCTGCCGCGTCCGTTCGGTAATCTGCCCATCGACCTCACCCAGCAGAATGGACATCGGCTTTTCTTCCGTGCCGGTCACGTAATGGATGACGTGCCCGTCGCGGTTGCCGGCCGAGGAGGGAAAGCCGATCAAGACCCGTTCTTTGCCCAATGCCTCGATCCAGCAGGCCGGCCCGGCGGCATTGTTCATCATAAAAGCCACGTTGGGTGTGTGCCGGTTGGCCGCCAGGACGGGCAAGATGTCCAGCGCGTTGTTCTTGCGCATGATCACCAGCACCAAGTCATAGGCGTCTTCTGGCGCAAGCCGCTCGACGACGTTCACGCGGGTGATGGATCGTTCTTTGGTGCGCCAGTCCTCGAGCACGATGCCGTATTCGCGCAGGTCGGCGAGGCGCTGCCCGCGCGCCAGAATCGACACGTCGTTGCCGCTTTGCCCTAATTTGGCCGCGAACAGGCTGCCCAGCGGCCCGGAACCGTAAACCAGAATTTTCATAGCACACCTCTCTTTTCTATCAACAGTCAATTCGACTTTCAAACGCACAGGCGAACAATTCCCGATCCTCTTCCTCGATCAACGCGTCGGCCTGGTTGCCGAGTAGAGCCAGCACGCGCGGCAGGTACAGGTCGGTGCGCAGGTGGTGCTCGGCGACAAAGACGAAAAGCGGGCTGCCCGTCCACGAGGCGCGTGCCTGGTGCTCGTCCAGCAGTTCGCCGATCAGCACCTCTTCGCCATCGATGACCAGCACCAGCCACAGCCCTTCGACGCGCTCGTAGACCTGTTCCGGCAGCGGGGTAGCGATCACCCGCCCGCCAGGCAGATCGAGGTCGCCGGTGCTGTAAACGACCACGCGCACGCCGCGCGCGATGGCTTCTTGCAGCGCCGGCCGGATCGCCGGAAAGGTTTCTGCCAGCAGCGACATGTAAATGCGGCGCTGCGCCTGGGCGATCATTTCTTCCACTTTGGCCATAATGTTCTCGTGCCCCTCGATGCTCCACACGTATTCGAGGTCCGAAGTCGCGTCGAGCGTGGACAGCTCGTCCTTGAGCATGCCAATTGCATCCTCATGCTCGCGGTGCAGTTGGTCGAGGAATTCGTCGGCGGGGACGGGCGCGTATTTGGTGCCGCCTTCTTTGTACAGCGTCATCGCCGCGCCGCGGGCGGTCAGTTTGCCCAGCACTTCATAGATCATCGATCGGGGCACGCCGGACAGTTTGGACAGCTGGTAGCCGGTGATCGGGTTTTCGCGCAGCAGGGCGATGTAGGCTTTGGCCTCGTATTCCGAAAAGCCAATCTTGACCAACTGCTCGATGGGATCGCCGCTCATGGTGTACTCCTTGAGTAGTAGTTAGAAGTATAACCTAGAGGTTATTACAATAACTACTATACACCCAATTTGCGGTGGTGTCAATACGCAAAATGGAAAATCTGACAGGAAACGACGACTGGAGTATAATTGCCGGCGGTCACAGTTTTTGCCGCCGGCTCGATGGGTGGCTCATTTCTCTCGACACAAGGCTGCCTGGTGCAAAGAGGAGGATCGATGCGTTTATGTTCGCCCATTCCTTTGGGGATATTCATCGCCATCGTCGTCGGCATCAATCTGTTGCTGTACGGACGCAGCCGCTTTTTGCGCCGTGTCGGCGCTGTTTTGAGCAGTGCGCTGGGGCCTTGCATTGTGTGGGCGGCCGAGCAAATCCTGCTGCTCGTGATGCGCGGGCGGCTGTGGATGTACGAACCCAGCAGCGGAAACACGTTCATCATTGACCGGGACATTACCCTGAACCAGTTATTGTGGATTCCCTTGCAGGATGCGGGGTGCTATATCTTGCTCGCGGCGGTAGCATTGGGGCTGTTGGTGTTTTTCAGGCACAAGGCTTCATCTCAAATCGAGTCATTGTATCCCGGTGGGGCCTTTGCCCGCTGGCTGGATTTCGACAGAGAAACGGGCAAACGCGGGCGGGTCGCCTACCAGGTGATGGTTGTGCTCACCGTTTTGCTGGCCCTCCCGGCGACGGGGTTGGGCGCGTATGTGGCGATGCACTTGCTCTCTATAAGAGGCGAGGCGGTGCTGATCAAGGCCTGGATCGACTGGACCGTGTTTGGCGTGGGGACCATTTTTGCGCTGGTGTATTATGCAGTCAACAGCGTCATTGCGCTGCAAGACTAGGCCCTTCATCCTCAAACACGATCTCAAACTCCCACGAGATCGCGTTGTTGGGGCAGACCTCTTCGCCCAGGCACAAAAATCCTTCGCTCGGATAGGTGCAGCGCCGCGCGTGTTCCGCGCTGCAGCGGATGATCGGTCCGTCCGGCCCCATTGTGACCGCGTGGTTGGGGCACGCGCGCACGCAGCGCCCGCATTTTTCGCACCTCGTATAGTCGATGGTCGGCTTGAGCCAATCCTCACCCATCTTGATCTCCTGAATGCAAACTGATCCCAGTATAGCATTGTCGCGCCATTTTGTCCAAGACTAAAGTCTCTCGGGTGCATGCGGAGTTTGAGGGGCGCGTTTGATGGTCTCGACAGGCTCGACCGACAAACGCGCCCACAATTCTAATTGCGCCCGACAAGACTTTAGTCTTGCCTGTGTCACCGGTTTTGTGCTATAATGATCTTTGTATTCGGATATGCGAATATATAAATTAAGGAGCGCGATGGACAAAGACAGGCTGGAACAAGAGGTCAATCTGCTGCATAACCGGGTGTGCTATGCGCTGTCCGATCCCAAGCGGGTGCTTATTTTGTACCTGCTGTCCGGGGGTGGGCGCTATGTCAACGAGATCGCCGAAACGCTGGACATCCCGCAGCCGACCGTGTCGCGCCACCTGCGCGTGCTGCGCGAGCGCGAACTGGTGCGGCTCGACCGGCAGGGCACCGCCGTTCGCTACTCGCTGGCCGACGAGCGGATCATCCAGGCACTGGACCTGATGCGCGGCATCCTGGCCGATCAATTGGCGGCAAACGCCGAGATGTTCAATATTCAAGGAGAGCAAGCATGAAAGTCGTGATTGTTGGTGGTGTGGCCGGCGGGGCCAGCGCGGCGACCCGCCTGCGGCGCATGGATGAGCAGGCCGAAATCCTGCTCCTGGAGCGCGGCCCGTACGTTTCTTTTGCCAACTGCGGGCTGCCCTATCACATCGGCAAGGTGATTGCCGAGCGCGACAAGCTGTTGGTGCTGACGCCAGAGGCGCTCAAGGCCCGCTTTAACGTCGAGGCGCGCGTGGAGCACGAGGTGACGCACATCGACCGCGCGGCCAGGACGGTGCAGATCAAAAACCTGCGCAGCGGTGAGACGTACACCGAATCTTACGACAAACTGGTGCTTTCGCCGGGCGCTGCGCCAATCGTGCCGTCGATCCCTGGCGCTGACCTGCCCGGTGTGTTTACCCTGCGCAACATCCCCGACATGGACCGCATTATCGCCTACCTGGACGAAAAGCGTCCGGCGCGGGCGGTAGTGGTCGGCGGCGGGTTCATCGGCGTCGAGCTGGCCGAAAACCTGCACGCGCGCGACATCGAGGTGACGCTGGTCGAGATGCTCAACCAGGTGCTGGCCCCACTGGATTACGAGATGGCGGCGATGGTCCACCAGCACTTGCAGTTCAAAGCGGTGCGCCTGGCGCTGGGCGACGGGATCACGGCCATCGAAAAGGGCGATGGCGGCTGGATGCGCGTGGTGCTGCAAAGCGGGCGTCGCGTCGATGCCGAGATGGTCATTTTATCCATCGGTGTGCGGCCCGAATACCAACTGGCCCAGGACGCCGGGCTGGAATCGGGCGTGCGCGGCACCATCGCCACCAATGCCCATCTGCAAACCTCCGATCCACACATCTATGCCATCGGCGACGCGGCGCAGGTGACACACATTGTCACTGGCCGGCCGACCAATGTGCCACTGGCCGGCCCGGCCAGCAAGCAGGGGCGCATCGTCGCCGACCACATTGCCGGACGTGACGTGGGTTACAGCGGCGTGCAGGGCACGTCGGTGGTCAAGGTGTTCGACCTGACCGTGGCGACGACCGGTTTGAATGAGCGGCAGCTCAAGCAGGAGGGTATTTCTTTCCAGAGCGTGATCGCCCATGTGGTCAACCACGCCGGCTATTATCCCGGCGCGTCGCCGATGGCCTTCAAACTGATTTTTGCGCCGGAGGGCAAAATCCTGGGCGCGCAGATCGTGGGCGTCGAAGGGGTTGACAAGCGCATCGACGTGATCGCCACCGCGCTGCGCGCCGGGCTGACCGTGTTCGATCTGGAAGAACTCGAACTGGCCTACGCGCCGCCTTATGGCTCGACGCGCGATCCGGTGAATATCGTCGGCTTTGTCGCGGCCAACATCTTGCGCGGCGACCTCCAGACGATTGCCTGGGACGAGATCGCCGGGCTGGATCGTGGCGCTAATTTTATCCTCGATGTGCGTACCGAAGAAGAACTGGCGCTGGGTATGATCGATGGCGCGCGGCACATCCCGCTGGACAGTCTGCGCGGGCGGCTGAACGAAATCCCCCGCGACCGCCGGGTGGTGGTTTACTGCCAGGCCGGGCAGCGCGCCTATTACGCCTGCCGCATTCTGGCCCAGCACGGTTTTGACGCGGTCAACCTCAGCGGCGGCTGGAAAACCTATTCGCACGCGGTGGGGCGGCAGTCCAACCTGGACGTGTTTGAGCACGTCGAGATCGACAGCCGCGAAGAGATCCGCGTCGTCCCGCCGCTGGCGCTGGTCGAGGGGCGCGAATGGGCCGTCGACGCCTGCGGTTTGCAGTGTCCCGGCCCGATCCTCAAGCTGTACGACCAGATCAAAACCGTCGAGCCGGGTGACATTGTGAACATCAGGGCAACCGACCTGGGCTTTACCAACGACATTGCCGCCTGGTGCGAGCGCACCGGCAACAAGCTGCTGTCGCTGGAGCAGGAAGGCAAGACGATCGTCGCCCGCGTGCAAAAGAGCCTGCCGCGTGAAGCGTCTCCCGTCGTCCAGCCAGCCAGCAAGGACAAGACTCTGGTCGTCTTTTCCGGCGACCTGGACAAGGCGCTGGCGGCATTCATCATTGCCAACGGCGCGGCGGCGATGGGCCAGCAGGTGACCATCTTTTTCACCTTTTGGGGGCTGAACATTTTGCGCAGAACCGACCCGCCGCCGATCAAAAAGAGCCTGGTCGAGCGGGTGTTCGGCTGGATGATGCCGCGCGGGGCCGATAAACTGGCCTTGTCCAGGATGCACATGGCCGGCGCGGGCACCGCGATGATGCAATGGGTGATGCGGCAGAAAAACGTCGACGCGCTGCCGGTGTTGATCCAGACTGCCCGGCACAACGGCGTGCGTTTGCTCGCCTGCCAGATGACGATGGAGATCATGGGCCTGCGCAAAGAGGAATTGATCGACGGCGTCGAGGTGGGCGGCGTGGCGACCTTTATCGCCTCATCGGATGACTCGCATGCGACGTTCTTTGTATAGGGTCTGTATAGCGGTTTGATAATCTGTACCAGAAGCCGGATTTTTGCCAAAAATCCGGCTTCTTTTTTGTTGGCTTGATGTTAGCCGTCAGATAGGCGCGCGGCCGGGCAGGGTGGTATACTGTCGGTGGCAAACGGGCTTTGCCAGCCCGCTTGAATGCGGGTATAATCTTGACCGTGTGAGGAGTGTTTTCGATGACCGAATCGACGCAGCATCAGGCGCAAAAGGCCCATTGGGCCGGTTTGTTTTTTACTATCTGGATCGGTCAGGCGCTTTCATTGGTCGGCAGCCACGTGGGCGGGTTTGCACTCGTCTGGTGGCTGACCGAGGCCTCGGGCCGCTCGGCGACGATCCTGGCGACGGCGACGTTGGTGGCCATGCTGCCGGGGGTGCTGTTGGGGCCATTTGTCGGCGCGCTGGTGGACCGCTGGAACCGTCAGCGGGTGATGATCGTCGCCGACACGATCGTTGCCCTGTTTTCGGCCTGGCTGGCCTTTTTGTTCTGGGCCGACCGGATGCAAATCTGGCACGTTTACGTGATCATGTTCGTGCGCGCGCTGGGCGGGTCGTTCCATTGGCCGGCGATGCAGGCCTCGACTTCGTTGATGGTGCCCAAGGATCAGTTGTCGCGCGTGGCCGGGATGAACCAGATGCTGGGCGGCATTCTGGGCGTCGTCACCCCCCCGCTGGGCGCGTTCTTGATGCAGGCCCTGCCGCTGCACGTCATCATGGCCATCGATGTGGTCACGGCGGCCTTTGCCGTCGGCCCGTTGTTCTTTGTCCGCGTCCCACAGCCCGAGCGCCGTCAGGCTCGCGCCGGTGTTGAAACAGGCAGGCCTTCGCTGTGGCAGGACGTCCAATACGGGTTCGGCTATATCTGGCATTGGAAGGGGATGTTTCTGGTGCTGGTGCTGGCCACAGCGATGAATATGTTGATCAACCCCGGTATGTCGCTGCTGCCGATCCTGGTGACCAAATATTTCGGCGGCGGGGTCTTGCAGCTCGGCTGGATGAACTCGGCGTGGGGGTTGGGGGTGATCGTAGGCGGCCTGGCGCTGAGCGTGTGGGGCGGGTTCAAGAGCAAAACCGTCACCGCGCTGACGGGGCTGGTTGGGATGGGCATCGGCCTGGCCCTGGTCGGTGTGGCTCCGGCGCCGGCGTTCTGGTTGGGCCTGACCGGAATGGCCCTGGGTGGGTTTATGAACCCCATTGTCAACGGGCCGTTTTTTGCGATTTTCCAGGATGTGATCGATCCCGATGTGCAGGGACGCGTTTTTACCGTTGTTACCAGCATGACTGCGGCGGCGTCGCCGGTGGGGATGGCCATTGCCGGGCCGGTCGCCGACCGGTGGGGCGTGCAGGTCTGGTTCATCCTGGGCGGGCTGATCTGTATCTTGATGGCCGTGGGCATGTTTTGCATCCCTGCGGTGATGAACCTGGAAACGCATGGCCGGGCCGCGGTGAGCAAGATCAATGGCGGTCGGACGGTGGAGGTGCAGCCTGTCGATTAAAAGATATTTGCTGTTTGACGCCGTTCAAAAGAGCAAAGACCAGGCGAGCCGCTGAGGGCCTCGTCTGGTCTTTGCGTTGTCGGGGAGGAGAATGCCGTGGAGAGAATCAAGGCTGCTTTGGGACGCGTTTCCTGGCAGCGCAATCTGATCGTGCTGTGGATCGCCGAGGTGCTGTCGATTGCCGGGTTTTCGGTGGTGCTGCCCTTTTTGCCCTATTACGTGCAGGAATTGGGCATCACCGAGAGCAACCAGGTCATCTTTTGGTCCGGCCTGCTCACCTCGGCCCAGGCGGTGACGATGGCCCTGATCGCGCCGGTGTGGGGATCGCTGGCCGACCGCTACGGGCGCAAGATTATGGTCGTGCGGGCCATGTTTGGCGGCGCGCTGGTGATGTCGATGATGGGGTTGGTGCAAAACGTGTACCAGTTGATGATCCTGCGCGCGATCCAGGGCCTGCTGACCGGCACCGTGCCTGCGGCGACCACACTGGTCGCCAGCGGCACGCCGCCCCAGCGGCGCGGGTTTGCCCTGGGTATGATCCAGATGGCGATCTATCTCGGTTCGACTGCCGGGCCGTTCCTGGGCGGGTTTGTGGCCGATCAATTCGGCTATCGGCCCACGTTCTGGATCACCGGTGGGCTGCTCTTTGTGGCCGGCATTGTAACGTCCATTCTGGTGCGCGAGGATTTTACGCCCGTCGATGGCGCTGCGTCCGGGCAGAAAGGGGTGCCGATCTGGCAGGGTGTGGCCATGGTGCTCGGTACGCAAGCGCTGCTGATCCTGTTTGGCATTCGCGTGCTGGAGCGGATGGCCATCCAGGTGGTTGGCCCGGTGATGGCGCTGTTCATCCAGTCGATTGCCCCGCCGGACACCAAGATCGCCACCCTGACCGGGACGATCACCGGGTTTGCTTCGGCGGCGAGCGCCGTGTCGGCGGTGTTTTTGGGCCGGCTGAGCGACCGGGTGGGCGGGCGGCGGGTGGTGATCGTGTGCAGCGCGGCGTCGGCGCTGTGTTTTGCCATGCAATCGCAGGCCACGACGCCGCTGATGCTGCTGATCTGGCGCACATTGGCCGGCGTCTCCATCGGCGGCATCGTCGCCTCGGTGAGCGCGCTGCAGGCGGCGCTGGTGCCCAAAGACCGCTACGGCGCAGTTTACGGCGTCGATACCAGCCTGGTTGCCGGAGCCAACGCCATCGCGCCGATGATCGGCGCCGGGCTGACCACAGCCTGGGGGCTGCCGGCGGCGTTCGTGGGCGCGGCGGTGATGTATGCTCTGGTGGCGGTGACGGTTTTTGTGGCCGTGCCACGGCGCCGGTCGCCGGCCTGAATTTACATCGATCTTACCTATAATTTACGTTTTCTTTATGCACCGGACGCGCGTTTGGGCGTATACTGGAATTATCGGTGTTTTTGTTTACCGTCCAGGGGGGTAAAATGAGCCTTGCACAGTTTTGGAGAGGGCAAGGGCAGCGCTATCGGTTGTCGGGATATGCCTGTGCGCGGTGCGGGTCGGCCGGTGTGACCCCGCGCGCGGTGTGCCCGGAATGCCGCCCGCAGATTCAAGAGGCCGAGCCTCAAGAAGAGCGGGTGTTTGTGTGGACGCTGCCCTTGTTTGACCAGGTCAACGAGTTGGTACCGGCAATCGTCCAGTTGAATTGAGTTTGTAGCGGCCTTTGGGCCGGCATGTCGTCGCAATCAGAATCGAAGAATGGCCCTACCCGGGTTTTGGGTAGGGCCATTTTGTTTTATGCCAGGTGTGCGTCTGACAGCCGCGCGCCTCGCCGACCCCGCTTAACCCTGCCAGTCTCCGCTTGACCTCATCCACCCGTTTACTATGAAAATTGCCGCCGGTAGGGGCGAGGGCGAGCCTCGCCCCTACAGTTTCATCCATGACTTGACTGAAAAAACTCACGCAAAGACGCCAAGTCGCCAAGCTTTGGTATAAATACAGAACTCAAAGACTATTTTAACAATCTTTGCGTCTTTGCGACTTGGCGTGAGAGACTTTTTTCAGGGGAGTCATCCATGTTGATGCGGGCGTCAGCCCAGCCCATCGGCGCGCCGATCGACTACGGCGCGCACAATAGAGTTTATCGGAAATAAAGCCTGACTCAAAAAACAGACAGGATTGACAAGATTATTCCCGATAATGTCTAATGCATGGGACTATGCCTGATTCAGCACTTTCAGCATCGCCTCAACCTCTGCGCGGTAGTCAAAAGCGATTTTCGACCACGCCGCGTACTGCTCCGGGTGGTCGCGCACGTCTTGCTCCAGCGCATCCCAGCCAATCCACCTGACCGCGCTGGCTTCGGCGGGGTTTGGGGTGGGGGCGCCGTCAAAGCGGCCGATGAACAGGTAATCGACCTCGTGTTCTTGCAGGCCGTGATCGAGTTCGGCCCGGTAGGTAAAGTGGAGCACCTCTCGCAGCGGGCAGTCAAAGCCCAATTCCTCGCGCAGCCGCCGCCGCGCGGCATCGACCGTCGCCTCACCGGGGCGCGGGTGCCCGTCGCAGGCATTGGTCCAGATGCCGCCGCAATGATATTTGCTGTCGGCGCGCTTTTGCAGTAATAACTCATCCCGTGCATTGAAAATCAGCACCGAAAAGGCGCGGTGCAACGCGCCCCGGCGATGGGCTTCGAGCTTTTCCATCGCGCCGATCTCCTGATCCTGGGGGGTGACGAGAATGACTTGTTCTTCCATAAACATTCAGACCTTTCAAAAATTTTGTTTATTCGTACTATGATGACTTTTTAACAAGTTGGGGAGAAACCAGGTTTTTGCCAAAAAACTGGGTTCTTTCCCCCAGGCGGCGGTTATCAAAACCGTCCTACACCTGCCCCGGTCTAGTGAAAAGGTTCGTTTATTCAACGGTAATTGTTTGCAGCGGTACGGTCGGGCGGCCCAGGCGGGTGAACCGCTCGTCGAGCGGCGCGAGCGCGCGCGTGTTGACAAAGGCGTCATAGATGCCCAGGGCGATCTCGGCCTGGCCGCTCGCGCCAGCGGGCAGGTCGATCAGGTGAACGTCGGTGATCAGCGAGCCGCGCACCCACTTGAAGGTGGGGATCGCGCCGAGGGCGGGCACCCAATCCGACGGCGGCAGGTTGACTGGTTCGCCATACACGCTGACCGAAACGACGTAATCGTGGACGATGGGCTGCAAACCCAAAAAACGCAGCGCGACGCGCGCCTGCTGCCCGGCCGCCCAGTGTGCCTGCACGTCGACGCCGGTGAGGGCCAGCTTACCGCCAAAGGGCAGGTAATGCTGCCCGGCGGCGGGGCGGGGCAGGGCGATTGGCCGGCTGCGGGTCAAACCCCAGGCGGCGCGCGCGGCATAGCCGTCGACGGCGAGCGAGAGGTCGCTGTCATCGGGGGCGATGTCCAGGGCCAGTGTGATGTACCCGGCCGGGCCAGACGTCGACCGGGCGCGGGCGACCGGCTGCGCGTCTTGAAAGAGCGTCACTGCAAAGGGCTGCTCCGCGTTGACCCGCCAGTGGGTGTAGACCCGACGTTGGCCGGGAAACGAGTCGTCATAGTCCACACCGACCAGGGTGGGGCCGGTCCGGCCCGAGGCGACAAAGTGCTGCTGCCGCCCGTGCAGCGTGACCGGGGGCAGTGCGTTGGGCGCAATGCCGACCCTGTCCAGGTACACGCTGTCGGCGCCGTTGGGGGCCGTCAGGCGCTGCCAGGTTCCATCGTCAAAGTTGAGGTAGGCCCCGGCGGTCAGGGCGTACTCGCCCGGCGCAGACTGGAGCAGCGTGGGGAATTCGTAGCGGTCGATCAGCACTTCGCCGTGCAGGTAGGCCGGTGCGGCATAGTGGCGGCGATCCTGCTGGCCCAGCGGCGTGCCGTCAGGGGCGAGCAGGTGGACAAAGAAGGAATAGTCGCGTTCCAGGGGGACGAGCGGCTGCCAGATCAGATCGACGGTCACGGCCTCACCGGGACGAACCTGCCCTTCGCGCAACCGGTAGCCGACGATGCGCACCTTGCCGCCCAAATCGATGTCCAGGCGGGTGATGTCATCAGGCGGGGTGAGGTTGGGTTCGTCGCGGACGAGAAAGGCTTCGCCCAGCGGCTCAAAGCGATAGGCCAGGTCGATGTAGGGTGGGTAATAGTTGGTGACGATCAACGGTCGTTCTTCCCCGGCCAGCCGCTGGCTGATGATCTGCGGCCAGGCGTAGGGCATCGACGTGGCGCCCTGCGGCGGGATGTATTCGACGGTCACGTCGGGGCGGCGGCCTTCTACGATCTGCGCGTACCACAGCGGCGTCGCCCAGTGCCAGTTGGCCAGGATGCGCGCGCCGGGTGGGGCATTGTCGAGCACCGACTCGGCGTACTGGCGCGCGCTGCGATCCCGGTGGAGCAGTTGATAACTCGGCAGGTTGGTCTGGGCCAGGGCCAGGACGGGCAGCAAGAGCAGCGCCGTCCAGGCGGCATGCGACCATCGGGCGCGTGGGGTGAACGTCCACCCGGCGGCGCAGCCGGCGGCGCAGCCGATGCACAGCGCGACGGGCACGTAGGCGGGCATCAGATATTCGACCGACTGCGGAGCGCGGTAGGTGGCGACGATAAAGGCCATCGTCGCCCAGACGCCGCCGAGCAGCAGCGCCGCTTTGCGCCCTTTCCAGACCAGCCAGGCAAAGCCGAGCGCGGCGGCGGCGAGCAAAAGGGGGCCAAATTGAAAGCACAAGATGTTTCCCACGCTCAAAAAGCGTTCCCCCAGAAAACGGTCGAAGCGGAGGTAGGCAAACATGTCGCCGCCAAAACCGCGCATGGTCAGGTGATCGAGCACGCGCTGCGCGTCGACCAGATTGTCGGCGCCAAAGGGGGTGTCGCCCCAAGGGGCGCCGGTCATGGCGCGGATGACGACATAGAGGTTGAACGCGAACGGGGCCAGGAAGGCGAGGATGTAGCGCCCCCACTCGCGCCACCGTTTGAGCAGCGCCGGATCGCGCCACAGGATGGTGAGGGCGAAAACCGGGGCGAAAAAGAGCAGCGAGCTGTGGTGCGCCGCGCCCAGCCCGAAGCCAAGCGCAAACCGGAACAGCGCGCGCCGCGCGGGTGGGGTGTCCGGTTCGGCCTGGACAAAAGCGACCAGTTGGTCGATGCACAGGGCCGTAAACAAAATAGTCAGCGCGCGGATGTTGATCGTGGTGCTTTGCGCCCAAAAGGTGGTCGATACGCCGAGCGCGCCGGCGGCGATCAGCCCGGCCCAGGGCAGGCGGGTGAGCCGCCGCGCGGTGCGGTTGACCACGACAAGGGTCAGCGCGCCGGTGAATGCGCCGGTCAGATTGGCCCGCCAGGCGATCTCGCCCAGCGGGATCAGCGTAAAGAGTTTGGCGATCAGGGTAAACATCGCATAGCCAGGGGGGTGGGCCACGCCGAGGGTTGCTCCGACGATCTGGAACTCGCCGCTGTCGGCGGGCAGGATGGTGGGGGCGAGGGTGGCGATGTAGAGCGCCAGCGCGCCGGCAAACAGCGCGAGGTCGATGGCATAAGGGGGGATTTTTTCCAGGCGCACCGATTCGACGAGCAGCGCGCCAACGGCGACCAGGCCCAACCCGGCGGCCAGCGCGGGGGAGGCGGCCGGCCACAACACGTAGGCCCACAGCAGTTGGAGCGGCCCAAGTGAGCGGCCAGCGCGTTGGGCCAGGAATCCGGCGGCCAGGCAGAGGATCGCTGCGGGGATGCTCCACGGCCGTCCGGGCGCGGTCGACTCGAGGCCGATGCGCAGGACGAACAACCCCGCGCCCAACCCGGCAATGGCCTCGCGCTGCCGCGTTATTCGGTTCCCGATCAAAGACAGTGTGTGCATATTGGCGGATTGTACCCGATAGCAAGGGGGAATGCAAGCCGCCGTGTTGGATGGGTCAAGTGACTGCTCTGTTGTTGCGTTACCTGCAACGCGCCTCCTGTACGATGGCGTCAAATTCATCGACAGGAGGTCGAAAATGCGCAAGGCAAGTGAGCAACGTTTGGATGCCATCTGGAGCACGGTGGCGCAAAATCCGGGGAGCAGTCCCGGTCAGGTGGCGCAAAGGCTGGGCGTGCCGCGTTCGTCGGTGCTGCGGGCGCTGCCGGCGATGGAAGATGCGGGCTTGCTGCTCAGCGAGGATCGCAAGGGGCGCTTGTGGCCGTGGAAGAAAAAGTAACAAAATGCTCAAATGTTGCGTTTTGGGACTGTTGTTGTGGTATACTGGATATGATCGCAACAAAAATTCACCAGGAGCAGATTATGGAACGAGCAGCAAACAAAGCTGAACGGTTGTTGCAAATCGAGGCCATGTTGTTAGAGTACCCGGACGGACTCTCGCAGTCCGAGGTCGCGCGGCGATTGGGCGTGAACCGTTCGACGATCAACCGCTGTTTGCCCGATTTGGCGCGGTTTTGCGTGTATGAAACCGACGATGGTCGGCTGGCAATCGACCGCGATCATTATCTGACGAATGTGCGTCTGACCATCCACGAAGCGATGGCCGTCCATCTGGCGTCGCGGCTGATGGCGACCCGCACCGACAAGCACAATCCGCACGCGGCGTCGGCTTTGCGCAAGCTGGGATTGGCGCTGCAAAAGCTGGCGCCGCCGGTCTCCGAGCACCTCAAGGCTTCGGCAGAAGTCATGGACGGCCAATCGCAGCGCCACGACCCGGTCTACTTGAGCGTGCTGGAGACGCTGACCCGCGCCTGGTCGGACCGGCGCAAGGTCCGTTTATGGCATCGGATGGAGGACGGGCGGGTGTTCGAGTACACCTTGTCGCCTTATTTCATCGAGCCATACGCGGTGGGGCAGACCACGCACGTCATTGGCTGGCGTGAGCCGCCCGGCGCGCTGCGCACGTTCAAGGTCGAGCGGCTTCAGCGCGCCGAGTTGATCGACGTTCCTTACACCATCCCAGTGGATTTCGACCCGCGCGCGCTGCTGGCCAACGCCTGGGGCATCTGGTATACCGAGGCTGAGCCGGTAAAGGTGGCGCTCAAGTTCCATCCGCGTGTGGCCGGGCGGGTGCGCGAGACGCGCTGGCACCAGAGCGAGCAGGTCGAGGAGCAGCCGGACGGCAGTCTGCTGTGGTGGACGCAGGTGGCCGAGCCGCAAGAGATGATCCCGTGGATTCGCGGCTGGGGGGCAGATTGTGAGGTGATTGAGCCGGAGGAGTTGAGGGAAAAAATGATCGATGAAAGCCGGCGGATGGCAACGCTTTACAAATTGGCCGAGATCAAACCGCCGCCGTTTTACCAGTTGTTGTGGGCCAAATTGAGCCGAGACAAAGCCCGCTGGCACCCACTCATTTGCCACTTGCTAGACGTGGCAGCTGTAGCCCAAAATTTGTGGGACGCCGTTCTTACTGACAGCTTTCGCGCGCAAATGGCCGGCGCATTAGGTCTGGAACCGACCGCTGCCGGGCGACTGCTGGCGTTTTGGGCCGGGTTGCACGACATTGGCAAAGCCAGCCCATGCTTTCAGCGTAAATACAAGTCGATGGAAGTGCAACTCGACGCTGCCGGACTCTTGCCCAAGCGTTTCGCACAAGAAGCCTGTCCGCACGGGACGCTGACGGCCCGTACGCTGCCCGCACTTTTGACAGCGGAAACCGGCCTGTCTGAACGCGCAGCACAAGCGTTGGCGCAAGCTCTCGGCGGGCATCATGGCGCGTGGCCGGCCCCAGATGAGCGAGAGTCGTTGACATCCACCCAATTGGGCGACACAGTCTGGGATGCATTGCGGCTTGATTTGTTCCGCGCTTTGCATAACACCCTCGCACCCGCTGCTCCCACACAGTGGCCCGCCGACCGTGCCACAGCCAATGCCTTCCTGACGCTGTTTTCCGGCCTGACCTCGGTGGCTGACTGGATCGGCTCTATCGAGACCTATTTCCCTTATAGGGATGTTCCTATTGAATTGTCACGCTATTTTACAACTGCCTGTGATCAGGCACAGAACGCGCTGGAAAAATTGCAGTGGATGGGCTGGCAGCCGCCGGTTCAGGCTCGCGCTTTTGACGCACTGTTTCCTTTTGCACCCAGTCCGATGCAGCAGGCCGTGGTAGAACTGGTAGAACAATTAACGGAACCTGCGTTGGTGTTGATCGAAGCGCCCACTGGCTCCGGCAAGACCGAAGCGGCGCTTTATCTGGCGGATGTGTGGGCGCGGACATTGCAGCAGCGGGGGCTATATGTGGCAATGCCGACGATGGCGACCAGCAATCAGATGCACGACCGTACCAGCCAATTCTCAAGACAGCGCTATGGTCAGGCTGTTGCGCCTTTGCTCATCCACAGCCAGGCGCGTTGGCAAAAAGACGCACCGCTTCCCGATTTGACGATTCAGCAAGATAGCGAAAACGCGCCTACACGGCAAGCGTTGACCTGGTTTTTGCCGCGCAAACGCAGCCTTCTCGCACCGTACGCTGTCGGCACAGTAGACCAGGCACTTTTGAGCGTCCTGCAGGCGCGTCACTTTTTCGTCCGGCTCTTTGGCTTGAGCCATAAAACGGTCATCTTTGACGAAGTCCATGCCTATGATACCTACATGTCTGCACTCTTCCAACGTCTGCTTGGTTGGTTACATGCGGTGGGTACTTCGGTGGTGCTGCTTTCGGCGACGCTGCCCGCACAAACGCGCCATGAACTGGTGGCGGCCTATGCCGGGGATGAGGCAGAGATTCCAGCGGTTGGGTATCCGGCGCTGACCTGGGCAACAGCCGGGCGTGTGGGCACTGTCTCTTTGCCCACATCGCAAGCAGATGCGCGCACGATTTTGCTGGCTCGAATACAGCGTGACACTGACGAGATTGTGTCCAGGTTGCGCGACATGCTGCAAGAGGGCGGCTGCGCAGCGGTGATTTGCAACACCGTAGCGCGTTCTCAGGCCGTATACGCCGCGCTCAAAGAGGCACGGCTTGTACCGGCAGATGACTTGACGCTCTTTCATGCCCGTTTCCCCTTTGCCTGGCGAGACGACATCGAAAAAGAAGTATTGTCGCGCTTTGGTAAACATGCCAGCCATGAAAATGGCGCACGACCGGCCAAGTCGATTGTTGTTGCCACGCAGGTCATCGAGCAAAGCCTGGACCTGGACTTTGATGTGCTGGTCAGCGACCTGGCCCCGGTGGACTTGATTTTGCAACGCGCCGGGCGGCTGCATCGCCATCCTGGGCGCACGCGCCCCACGCCTGTGGCTGCGCCGCACTTGTTCATTGCCGTGGATGATGCCGGGCAAGACGTGCCCGATTTTGGCAGCGACAAATGGGTGTACGAACCTTATATTTTGCTGCGTTCGTACCTGGCGCTGCAAGGCCGCGATGTACTAACGCTTCCGCAGGAGACGGCCGCGCTGATTGAGGCCGTGTATAGCGATGAGCCGTTGCCGACTATTGCCACGCAGGCTGCCCAACTCAAGGAGGCATACCAGACCTGGCAAAAGCACGAAGGCCAAGATGTCCTCGAAGCGCAAAATCGACTGATTCGCTTGCCACACGATGCACGCTTGCTTAATGCCACACGTGGAGAATTGGAAGAGGATGCCCCCGATCTTCACCAAACGTTCCAGGCCCTCACCCGGCTGGGGCGGCCCTCGATCTCTCTCGTGTGTCTGCACCAAACAGCAAGCGGTCTGAACACAGAACCGGATGGCAGCGGGGCGCCGGTCAATCTGGATGTGACGCCGGATGTAGAGTTGACGGCTATATTATCTCGTTATACAATTTCTGTCAGCAACCGCGACATTTTTGGGTATTTTATGAAACAAGAGACGCCAAAAAAGTGGCGAGATCACCCGCTTTTGTCCGACCACCGGGTCGTGCAATTTACGGCGGGGATTTGCTCTCTGGATGGGACAGACTTTATTTTGCACCTCGACCGCGAAATGGGGTTGTGGAAAGAAGAAACCAAGTGAGCAAGCGGTGCTGAGAGCCGATTGATGCATAATGCCATACACAGTTTGAGATCTGAAGATGAGGAGGCCTTATGACTGTATCCTTTGACTTACAAACCCAACCCTGGATTCCCTGCGTCCGTTTGGACGGGACGGCAGCGACGTTAGGTCTGCAAGCTACGCTTGCCGAAGCGCATACACTGCGCGAGTTGGGCGGTGAATCGCCGCTAGTCACGGCGGCGCTCTACCGGCTGCTGCTGGCGGTGCTGCACCGCGTCTACGACGGCCCGGCAGACTATGACGCCTGGGGCGAAATCTGGGCGGCGCGCCGGTTCGACGCTGTGCGGCTGAACGACTATTTTGATCGCTGGCGCGACCGCTTTGACCTCTTTCACCCGCAGCGACCGTTCTACCAGGCAGCGGATGACCGGGTCAAGCCCAAATCGCTTACCGCGCTGGTGCATCATGTTGCTTCGGGCAACAACGCCACGCTCTTTGACCACCACACCGACGACGGCGGCCTGACGTTGACGCCGCCGGAAGCGGCGCGAATGGTCATAACAGCGCAGAGTTTTGGCATGGGCGGACTGAGCGGCCTGGATCAAAAGTTCACCGGTGCGCCCTGGGTAGGCGGGATCATTTTCTTTGTGCAGGGCAAAACGCTTTTTGAGACGCTGACGTTGAATATGCTGGAATACAGCAATGGTGCGGATCCGCCCTGCAAACGCACTTCTCAAGACCGCCCGGTCTGGGAGCAGGACGATCCATTCACCCCCAACCGCGCGCAGCCCTATGGCTATCTCGATTACCTCACCTGGCAAAATCGCCGCATCTTGTTGTTTCCCGAAGAGACGCCTGAAGGTATCATGATTCGAGAGATGACCGTCGCGCCAGCCTTGCGATTGGGGGAGGGGCTGCTTGACCCGCAAAAGCACTATCGCAAAGACGAGAAATTGGGTCGGTTGGCCTTGCGCTTTAGCGAAGACCGCGCACTGTGGCGCGACAGCGCCGCAATTTTCGATGTGCGGGGCGGCGGCCATCGTCCCCCGCTGGCGTTCAAGTGGTTGGGTGAACTGGTGGGAGAAGAACTGCTGCACAAGGCCGACCAGCAGCGCACGTTGGCCCTGGGCATGGCCAATGACAAAGCCAAAGTAGAGTTCTATCGCAGCGAGCAGTGGCCGCTGCCCCTGGCCTACCTGGACGAGCAAACATTGGTGGAAGCCTTGAAGGAAATTACTCAGATGGCGGAGGATGTTTCCAACCAGTTGTGGTTTGCCATGCGCACGTTGGCCTTGCTGCTGCTCAAACCCGATGTGGACCCACAAGACAAGGGTGTCAAAATTCCACCCGAAGTCGGCAACATGGCGCAGCAGTGGGACGTAAAACGCCGCTACTGGTCGCGGCTGGAAATCCCCTTCCGACGTGTCCTGGAATGGGTGCCGCAAGACCGAGATGCCGCTTTGACCGAGTGGCAGCAGACCTTGCGCCGGACGGCCTGGGATGCTTTTAACAGCATCGCCGAAGATCTGGCCAACGACCCGCGCGCGCTCAAGGCGTTCGTCACGGCGCAGGGACAGTTGGCCGGGGGGTTGAAGAAGGCGTTGCCGCAGGATAGATCGATGGAAGGAGGAACTGCTGCGACCAAGTAAAACCAAAAATCTCACCATCAAACCACGAGTTTTGTGACCAGAATTAGAGGAGGCTTTATGGACAAGACATACCCGTTCATTGCATATCTGGAATCCCTGCGCGGCTCGAAAGACGAGCGCGCAGCATTTGCCGCCCTGCGGCGCGGCCTGGGACGCGACCCTGGCGCCGAGCCGGCGATGTTTCCGTACATTGCCCGGTGGGTAACGGACGATAGCTCGCAGTGGCATGAAGCAACGCTTTATCTCATCGCTTCGCTTTTTGCCTACCATCCCCAGGAGGGTGGCGCGGGCAACCTGGGGGCAGCCTTCAAAAGCGCGGCGCAGGGAGAAAAGGACACCACGGCCATCGAGCGGCGCTTCACGGCGCTTCTGGCCGCCCATCCGGAGGACCTGGCCTTTTATCTGCGCCAGGCGGTGAGTTTTCTCAAATCCAAACCAGTCCCCATTGACTGGCAGCAGCTCTTTGACGATGTGCTGAAATGGCCGTACGGCCAGGTGCAGAAAAATTGGGCCTATGCTTTCTGGAGGCGAGGCAGCGAGGAGGAAACGGTAAATAACAAATAGCACATTACGTATTTACTCATTATCATTACCGACTCCACTGAAAAAACTCACGCAAAGACGCCAAGTCGCCAAGCCTTGGTATAAATACAGCACTCAAAGACTATTTTAACAATCTTTGCGTCTTTGCGACTTGGCGTGAGAGACTTTTTTCAGGAGACTCATTACCTGTTTGAGAAAAGGAGAAAAATCATGTCTGAGAAAACCCTGTACATCGAAGTGCATCTGTTGCAGAACTTTGCCCCATCGAACCTGAACCGCGACGATACCGGCAACCCCAAAGACTGCGAATTTGGCGGTGCGCGCCGCGCGCGCATCTCGTCGCAGTGCCTCAAGCGCGCTATCCGCAGCGCGCCGGTCTTTGCCGAGACGACGGGGGTGGAACTGGGCACGCGCACCAAACGATTTGTTGGCCAATTGGTCGCGATGCTGGAACAAGCCGGTAAAAGCACAGAACAGGCGCAGCCCATCGTAGCCAAATTCATTGAGGATTTTGCCAGCAAGCTGGAAAAAGACAACCCTTTGACCGTCGTGCTGCTTTACTTTAGCCCAGCGGAGCTTCAGGGGATGGCAGATTTGCTGCTTGCCAATTGGGACGATGTGGCAGTGACGGACGAAAAACAGCGCGCGGCGGCCATCGGCAAACTGAGCAAGGAGTTAGTCAAAGCTTACAAAAACCGCACCAGCGCGCCCGACATCGCCCTCTTTGGCCGAATGTTGGCCGAAAAGCCGGAACTGAACATCGACGCGGCTTGCCAGGTGGCCCACGCGCTTTCTACTCACCGGGTGACGATGGAAATGGACTTTTTCACTGCTGTGGATGATCTGCGCCCCGAGGATACTGCCGGTTCGGCCATGATGGGCTTTACCGGCTTTGACAGTGCGTGTTTCTACCGCTACGCCCGTCTGGATTGGGGGCAGTTGCTCGATAATCTGGGCGGCGACATAGCGCTGGCGCGGCGCACCGTTGAAGCGTTTCTGCGCGCGGTAGAAGCCATCCCCACCGGCAAACAAAACACCTTTGCCGCACACAACCCGCCGAGCTTCCGGCTGGCGGTGGCCCGTAAGGGAGGCTTTGCCTGGTCGCTGGCGAATGCCTTTGAGAAACCGGTGCGTCCGCGTGGAGACTCTGGGTTGGTTGCGCCTTCAACCCAAGTGTTGGAGACATACTGGAGCGAGCAACTGATTCATGTGTACGGAACAGACTCGGTCAAACGGATGGCCGTTCTTGCTCCCGGTCTGGAACTGACCGCGCTCCAAGATGCGCAGGTAGACAACCTCGAAGCCTGGATCAACGCCATGATTGAATCACTGCCCGACCAAGCTTAAAGGAGGCGTGACATGCACACGCTACTACTCTGTCTCGCCGGCCCGCTGCAATCCTGGGGCGTGCAAAGCCGCTTCAGTGTGCGCGACACGGGTCTGGAGCCTTCGAAAAGCGGTGTTGTGGGGCTGCTCTGTGCAGCGCTTGGCCGCCCGCGCACTGCGTCCGTCGCAGATTTGAGCGCACTGCGGTTAGGCGTCCGCGCCGACCGGGAGGGCATCGTGGCGCGCGACTTTCATACGGCGCAGCAGGTCTACAAGGCGAGCGGTGGCCTCAAGGAAACCGAGCCATCCAATCGCTACTACCTCGCCGATGCCGCCTTCCTCGTCGGCCTGGCCGGTGATGATCTGGAGCTGCTGCGCACCCTGCACGCTGCCCTGCACGATCCGCACTGGCCGCTTTACCTGGGACGCAAGGCTTTTGTTCCCGGCGCTCCGGTGTGGCTGGCAGATGGCCTCAAAGAGAATGTTGGCCTGCTGGACGCTCTCAAAGCCTATCCATGGTTGGACAGCGACTCCCGGCATCGCCTCGACCGTCTGCGCCTGGTACTGGAAGATGACGCTGGCTCAGAAGCCCGTCCCGACCAACCGCTTTCCTTTGCCGAGCGCCGCTTTGCCCCGCGCCGCGTTACCACGGCCTTCATCCCCACCCCCGGCACTCGAAGGGAAGACGGCCCATGTAGCTGATCCGAAAATAGCTTCCTTGGACGAGCGCCGCACGCCCGTATGCGGCGTTGCGAGGGACGGTGTTGTAGAACAACGGCATTGTGAAACGACGACTTTTCCAGCAAGGAAAATTTTTTTTCCAGGGAGGAAACCTGGTTTTTCACGCTGTACATTTCGCCAGGAGGTGATGTATGTACCTTTCTCGTTTAACGCTCAACCCGCACGCCCGCCGCGTGCAGCGCGAACTCGCCAACCCCTACGAGCTGCACCGCACGCTGATGCGCTCCTTCCCCGACGATCTCAAGAAAGGCGACGAGCGCGTGCTCTTTCGCGTGGAGATAGACAATGACACCGGCATCCCCACCGTGCTGCTGCAATCGACGCTCGAACCGGCGTGGGGCTGGCTGCAAGACAACGGCGCGCGCGATTATTTGCTGCGCGCGCCGGAATCCAAACCCTTCGAACTCGCTTTCACAGCGGAGCAAACGCTGGCTTTTCGCCTGCGCGCCAACCCCACCGTCAAGCACTCGGAACACGGCCAACGTCAGGGCCGCCGCGATCCGCTCTACAAGGAGGATGAGCAGCGCGCCTGGCTGGTAAATAAGGGGAAACAGGGCGGCTTTCACATCTTGCGCCTGTCGGTGGCCGCCGAAGGCGACCATGTGGCCTGGCAGAGTGTCGAAAATGGCCCGCGCCGCAAATTGACCATGCTCGCCGTGCGCTTTGACGGCATCCTGCAAGTGACCGACCCCGTCCAACTGTGGGAAACTGTACAAAAGGGCATCGGCCCCGGCAAAGGGCTGGGCTTTGGGCTGCTGTCGCTGGCAAGGGCGTAAGGCGTAAAGCGTAAAACGTAAAACGTAAAACGTAAGGCGTAAAACGTAAAACGTAAGGCGTAAAACGTAAGGCGTAAAACGTAAAGCGTAAGGCGTAAACACCGACATTACGGCTTACGGCTTACGTCTTACGAATTACGTCTTACGAATTACGTCTTACGAATCACGTCTTACGCCTCACGCATCACACATGGAGCGACCGATGAACTACCAGGACTGGGAACAATCTATTCCGGCTACACTGACCAGTGATTCTCTATGGAGTGTCAAGGCCTATCGCCTGGCCTTGTTTGCCACCGATGTTGGCTGGGAAGATACGTGCAAATTGTTTCAAGACCCACGCACCCGCTCCCTGGCCGATCAACTGTACCGGGCGGTGGGCTCGGTCAGCGCCAACCTGGCCGAAGGGTACTCGCGCGGCTCCAGTCGCGACCGCGCCCGCTTTTACGAGTATGCACTTGGCTCAGCACGTGAAAGCCGCGATTGGTACTACAAGGCGCGCCACATCCTGGGCGACACAGTGGTCCAACACCGCCTGGACCTGCACACCCAGATCATCCGCTTGCTCCTGACCATGATCCCGCAGCAGCGAGGCAAAACGCTGCATGAAGAAGGCCAGGAATATGTGGTAGAAACGTAAAACGCAAGGCGTAAAGCGTAAAACGTAAGGCGTAAAGCGTAAAACGTAAGGCGTAAAGCGTAAAACGTAAAACGTAAAACGTAAACACCGACATTACGGCTTACGGCTTACGGCTTACGAATTACGGCTTACGAATTACGGCTTACGAATTACGGATTACGTCTTACGAATCACGTCTCACGCATCACGCATTTTCCGCAAACCCGGGTTTGTACCTTAACAACTGAAGCCTTTTTTCTGTAGGAGGTACAAATGAGAGACCTGCACGAACTGCCCAAGTTTAGAGATGGGCTGTCGTATCTTTACCTGGAACACTGCCGGATAGACCAGAAATACCAGGCCATCGAAGCGCTGGACCAGCAAGGCCGCACCATGATCCCTGCCGCCGCGCTGGCCGTGCTCATGCTTGGCCCCGGCACCAGCATCACCCACGCCGCGGTCAAGACGCTGGCCGACAACGGGTGCAGCATCGTCTGGTCGGGCCAGGAGGGCACCCGGCTCTACGCCCAGGGCATGGGCGAGACGCGCCGCGCCTATCACCTGCTGCACCAGGCCGAACTGTCCAGCGATCCGCACAAACGCATCCAGGTGGTGCTGCGCATGTACCAGCATCGCTTTGGCGAGGCGCTGACGCCCGACCTGGACATCAACCAGATACGGGGGATGGAAGGCGCGCGCATCCGCCAGGCCTACCAGCAGGCCAGCGAGCACTATGGCGTGCGCTGGGCTGGACGTAATTATGATCGCAGCCATTGGAACAACAGCGACCCGGTCAACCGCGCCCTGTCGACGGCCAACGCCTTGCTCAACGGCCTCTGTCACGCGGCGATCGTCTCGGCCGGCTATTCACCGGCGCTGGGTTTCATCCACACCGGCTTGCAGCTTTCCTTCGTCTATGACATCGCCGACCTGTACAAAGTCGAGGTGACCATCCCGCTCGCCTTTCGCACTGTCGCCGAATCGAGCGAGCGGATCGGCGCGCGCGTCCGCGAGGGCTGCCGCGAGGCGTTTCGCCAGAGCCGCCTGCTGCAGCGCATCTTGCCCGACATTGAAGGGCTGCTTCAACTGCCCGATCACCTGCTCCACGCTGGCGAGGGAGCCGATGACGACCCCGGTCGTCCCGAAGCGCTGTGGTCGCCGCCAGACGAGCAATTGATCGCCGAAGCGATCTTGTCCGGCGCAGAAAGCGAACCGGCATCCTCTGCCGCCAGCGTTGGCGTCACCACCCTGTCAGCAGCCAGCCCGGACGAGGCCGACGCCGCCGCGCGCGACCTGCGCCGCCGGCGCGCCCAAGATGGAGTGGAAGGCGACTGGACGGTGCGTCGGCAGGCGCGGCACATCTGGCGCGTCATCACCCGCGCCAACCATCCCGGCTACACCGTCCGCCAGATCGAAACCGGCTGGCAGTGCGAATGTCCGGATTTCGCCCGCAGCGGGCTGGGCATGTGCAAACACACCGCCGCAGTCGAGTTGAGCCTTGCCCAAGAAGAGGTGCTATCCAGAGAAACCAGCGCGGGCGGTGAAAGCGGCCAGGGAGGCGCACCGTGATCGTCATCATCCTGAAATCCGTCCCGACGTCCTTGCGCGGCGAGCTTTCGCGCTGGCTGATCGAGCCGCGTCCCGGCGTCTTTGTCGGTCACGTCAATGCGATGGTGCGCGACCGGCTGTGGGACAAATGCTGCGCCAAAAAGCGCGACGGTGGGGTGATCCAGATTTGGAGCACCAATACCGAGCAGCATTTTCAAATGCGCGCGCTGGGCGACACCGGCCGTGAGATCGTCGAGTTTGACGGCCTGCAACTGATCCGCTTGCCTTCAGACGACAGTTGGCCTTGCCTCTCGTGCGACGAACCGGCCGCCATCGTCCGAGGCGAATAAAACGACCCTGGTATCCGATCCCCCTGCACCACATCTTGTGTGTGCAGGGGGAAAAAATACAACATACAGGGTTGTCCCCACGCACGTGGGGGTGAACCTGATGTGGATGCCGAGTTCTCGGCCCATCCTGGGTTGTCCCCACGCACGTGGGGGTGAACCGAAGGTGCTGGTCGATAAGCGCAAGGAATACGAGTTGTCCCCACGCACGTGGGGGTGAACCTTATGTCTACGGTCGCCTGCCTGAGGGGGATATAAGTTGTCCCCACGCACGTGGGGGTGAACCGTCAACGCCGTGGACGCCGCTGGGCGTTCGTACAGTTGTCCCCACGCACGTGGGGGTGAACCTATGTCTACGGTCGCCTGCCTGAGGGGGATATAGTTGTCCCCACGCACGTGGGGGTGAACCGCTCTCTCACCGTTTCGTCCCTTTCTATCCCCTAGTTGTCCCCACGCACGTGGGGGTGAACCGGGATGGCTCAGTGCATTCAATGGCAGCGCATCGGTTGTCCCCACGCACGTGGGGGTGAACCGTCCCCAACCTGCACCCTCATCACAAGCTCCCTCGTTGTCCCCACGCACGTGGGGGTGAACCGCCCGCAATAACCCGTTCGGGGTATTCCAGAACGGTTGTCCCCACGCACGTGGGGGTGAACCTTTCGCCAGGCCGCGCGCCTGGTCTGCGAGTTCGTTGTCCCCACGCACGTGGGGGTGAACCGTATATCTACGATGTTCGAGGCGGGCAATTGATGTTGTCCCCACGCACGTGGGGGTGAACCTAATGACATCCGCCTGAAGCGGGTCAACCGGCCCGTTGTCCCCACGCACGTGGGGGTGAACCTACCGAGACCTCGCGGTGATCCTCGTCAAAACACGTTGTCCCCACGCACGTGGGGGTGAACCTTAGTTTCAATCGTAACTGACCCCGATCGCGGCGGTTGTCCCCACGCACGTGGGGGTGAACCTTCAATCGCGCAACGCGTCTTGCCGGTGCCCATGTTGTCCCCACGCACGTGGGGGTGAACCGCAGCTCGGCATTACGCTGGATGTCGAAAATGAGTTGTCCCCACGCACGTGGGGGTGAACCATAATGCAAATTATGATGCCTGCTCGTGCAGGCGGTTGTCCCCACGCACGTGGGGGTGAACCTTCGTACCGAGCGGCAAAGTCAAGCACCTGGTCGTTGTCCCCACGCACGTGGGGGTGAACCTTTCGGCCATACGTTGGCTACGATGGCCGTGAGTTGTCCCCACGCACGTGGGGGTGAACCTACCCAAGTGAGTAAATTTCTCACATTTGAGTAGTTGTCCCCACGCACGTGGGGGTGAACCTGTCTATCCCATCTACGACTGGTCATTCGGTGAGTTGTCCCCACGCACGTGGGGGTGAACCGAGGAGAGGCGTTGTGCTGCGGGGAAAAGGGAGGTTGTCCCCACGCACGTGGGGGTGAACCGAGACGGGTGAACGTGTTCACCTGTCCCGATCGTTGTCCCCACGCACGTGGGGGTGAACCGTGGGCTTTGAATAGACGCAGACAGGTTGACCGGTTGTCCCCACGCACGTGGGGGTGAACCGAACCGCGCCGTCAGTGGGTGGAGTGTCGGACCGTTGTCCCCACGCACGTGGGGGTGAACCTTTTCGAGGGTCGGCAAGTGGATGGTACGCGAGCGTTGTCCCCACGCACGTGGGGGTGAACCGATGCTTTCGGCGGACAACGCGCGTGGAGCCAGGTTGTCCCCACGCACGTGGGGGTGAACCGTCACGTAATTCATCCGTTCATGTACTGATCGCGTTGTCCCCACGCACGTGGGGGTGAACCGTTGGGGGGCATTGGGCCACCAGCAATAGAACGGTTGTCCCCACGCACGTGGGGGTGAACCTTTGCCACCGCGACCTGACGCGGTGACGCTGGAGTTGTCCCCACGCACGTGGGGGTGAACCTATTTTTTCCCAAACTGGGATGGAAAAAATAAGTTGTCCCCACGCACGTGGGGGTGAACCGCTCGTCATCATCATCGGCGCGCCAGGCAGCGGCGTTGTCCCCACGCACGTGGGGGTGAACCGATCGCCGCCTTTCAGGAAAATGCCGTGCGCCAGGTTGTCCCCACGCACGTGGGGGTGAACCTACCTCCACGTGTGTTTGGCCTGCGATTGCAGGCGTTGTCCCCACGCACGTGGGGGTGAACCTTTTGCCCTGCGCGAATAGCTGCCGGAGCGACGGTTGTCCCCACGCACGTGGGGGTGAACCGTCAGGGCAAACACCCCACGTGTCGAACCTGGCGTTGTCCCCACGCACGTGGGGGTGAACCGTTGAAGACGACATCGAAGATATGATGTTTGGCGTTGAGATCGGAAGAGCGTCGTGTAGGGAAAGAGTGTAGATAGGGTGTTGGTGGGGGG
>CAYRXM010000015.1:0-47817 GCA_964428175.1 uncultured Anaerolineae bacterium | reverse complement strand
GGGCTGATCGTCGGGTTGATTTTCGGCGTATTTAGCCTGATCCAGGCCTCGATGCCCAACGTGCAGATGGACCCGGCCTTTCTCAACCCGCTGGTTTCGATTTTGCCGCGCCTGTTCATCGGCCCATTGGCGTGGCTGGCCTATCGCGCGCTCAAGCGCTACGAGGTTTTGGCGCTGATCCTGGCCGGGATCGCCGGCAGTTTCACCAACACCATCCTTGTCCTGGGTATGATCGGCGTTTTGAGGCTGTATCCGTGGGCTGTGCTGTTCCCGATCGTGTGGGCCAACGGCGTACCTGAGGCCGGCGTGGCGGCGATCATCACCCTGGCTGTCGTCTCGGCCTGGCTGGGCATTGGCCGCCGGCGCAAGGGCGTGGATTTGTAAGGAGGGACACATGCTGCTGGCCATCGACATTGGCAACACCAACATCGCCTTTGGCCTGTACGGTCGGGGCGAGTGGACGCATCACTGGCGTATCCGCACCGTGCCGGACAAGATGCCCGACGAATACGCCGTGCTGCTGCGCAGCCTGCTGCGCGATGAGGGCCTTGCTGTGGCCGACATCCGTCGCGTGGTGATCAGCAGCGTTGTGCCGCCGCTGACCGGCGTCTTTGCCGAGCTGCTGGAGCGAGAAATGGGCCGCCTGCCGTTGATCGTCGGGCGCGGCGCGCGCACGGGCATTCGCATCCGCACCGAAAACCCGGCCGAGGTCGGCGCCGATCTGGTCGCCAACGCCGTGGCCGCCTATGAGCGATTTGGCGGCGATTGCATCGTCGTCGATTTTGGCACTGCGCTCACTTTTACCGCCGTCGCCGCGCCGGGCGATTTGCTGGGTGTGGCCATCGCGCCGGGCCTCAACACTGCCGTGCGCGCCCTGTTTGGCCGCACGGCCCAACTGCCCTTGATCCAGCTCGAAGCGCCGCCCCAGGCGATTGGGCGTAACACCACACATTCGATCCAGTCGGGAATCGTGTTCGGCTATGTCGGGCTGGTCGAGGCGCTGATCCGGCGCATGCGCGCCGAGCTGGGCGGCAGCGCGCAGGCAGTGGCCACCGGCGGCCTGGCGCAGATCGTCGCGCCACTGACCGGCGAGTTTGCGGCGGTCGATCCCTGGCTCACGCTCGACGGGCTGCGTTTGATCGCCGAGCGCAATACCTGATCGGCTTTGCTCCTTATAACGAGTTGTGTTATACTCGGCATAGATTGATCTGTGTATATCCTGCAAAGGGAGCGACTATGACCCTGCAAAGGACATTTCAAAACTGGACGCCGCCGCCGGGGTTCATCGAGGCGCCGTCCAGGGTAACGGGCATCACCATTTATGCGCCGGCGCCGCCGGAAGAAACCAAGACCGAGGCGCAGACCTTTCGCTGCCCGCAGTGCAACGGCCTGACCGCCTACAACGCGGGCGATCAGCGGCTGGTCTGCCCGTATTGCGGCTACAAACACGAGATCGGCGCTCGCGTCGTTGGGCTGTCGGCGGAGCGGTTCGAGTTCACCCTGGAAGCGCTCGACCGCTCGGAGAAGGGCTGGGGCGTCGAGCGCAAGTCGATCCAGTGCGAATCGTGCCAGGCCGTATTCAACGCCCAGGAGGGCCACCTCTCCACCACCTGCCCCTTTTGCGGCTCGAATCGTGTAACCGGGTGCGCCACGCTGCACGATTTCATTCGCCCCGGCTACCTGATCCCCTTCACAGTCGATGACAAGGCTTGCCGCGTCCGGGTGAGCGAGTGGCTGGGCAAAGGCTGGATGCACCCGCCGGAACTGCGCAGCGTCGATACGATTGGCCGTTTTACCGGCCTTTATCTGCCTTTCTGGGTGTTCGATGCGCAAATCGGCGCACAGTGGAAGGCCGAGGTCGGCTATGAGCGGCAGAGGCGCTACTATCGCGATGGCAAGTGGGAAACCGAGACGGTCATCGACTGGCGCTGGGAGAACGGGCGCGTCCATTTGCCGATCCCCAATTTGCTTGTCTATGGCACCGACAAAGTGAGCACGATCCTGCTCGAACGGTTGTATCCCTTTGATCTGACCCGGTTGGCTGCTTATGAGCCGGCCTACCTGGCCGGCTGGCAGGCGCAGGCTTATGACATTCAGCTCAAGCCGGCCTGGGAGATCGGCAAGCACAAGATGCGCGAACGGGCCAAGGACGCCTGCCACGGCGACATTTCCTCGTCGCACGTGCGCAATTTCAGCATGACCGCCGATTTCAGCGAGGAACGCTGGCGCTATGTGCTGCTGCCGGTGTATCTCTCGACCTATACCTATAACAACCAGGTCTATCATGCGATGGTCAACGGGCAGACCGGCGCCGTCGCCGGGCAGAAACCGGTGGCCTGGCTGCGCGTCTGGCTGGCGATTGGGCTGTGCCTGGCTCCGGGCACGCTGCTCGGCCTGTTGGGGCTGCTCTTGCTGCTGGTTGGTGTGGGCGTTTTTGTGCTGCCTTTTGCGCTGGTCCTTTTCATCATCGGGATCGTGGTCTCGATCATGATCTTTATCAAGGCCAGCCAGGCCGATGACATTTGAGGTGGACGATGAGCGAACAGACAATCTCCAGCCATCAGGCGACAGTCGATGCGGCGTGGGACGTGCCGCTCAACGTCTTTTACTGTGAGCAGTGTCAGAGCGCGCACCTGGCCCCGACCGGCGTCGATCTGCCGGCCTGCCCTTCCTGCCTGCGCGAAGGGTTGTCTCGCGAAACGGTGGGGGCTGGCGCGCCAGCGCGGCAGCGACGCGAGCCGCCCGAACTGGTGGTGCCCTTTCAAGTGGGCAGTGAGCGCGCCGAACAAGCGATTTCGGCGTGGATCAAGGGCGGCTGGCTGAAAGCGGCAGAATTGAGGGCCGATTTGCTGCGCGCGCGGCTGCGGCGTTATTTTTTGCCGCTCTGGCTGGTCGATGCCGACGTGGAGGCGACCTGGCAGGCCGAGATGGGCTATGACTATCAGGCCGCGTCGTACCGGGAGCATTACCAGGGCGGGGGGTGGGTTTCGCAGCAGGTGACGGAGACGCGCACGCGCTGGGAAGCGCGCGCCGGCACGCTCAAGCGGCATTACGACAACGTCGCTGCACCGGCGCTGGAGGCGCACGAGGCGTGGATGTCGCGCCTGGGCGGCTATGATTTCCGCTCGCGCAAGCCCTATTCGGCGCGGATGATCGACGAGAGCGTCGTTCGCGTGCCCGATTACGCGCCCGATGCGGCGTGGATGGATGCCGAAGCGGCGCTCAATGCCACGGCGGCGCGCGAGTGCGCCCAGGCCGCCGAAGCCGATCACATCCGCAACTGGGGGATGAATGCGGCGTTTTCTCGCCTCAACTGGACGCAGATGCTGGTGCCGGCCTATGTGACCTGGTATCGCGAGGGCGACCAGGTTTACCCGCTGTGGGTCAACGGGCAGAGCGGACACATCAACGGCGTCAAGTTGATGTCGATGAGCAAGGCCTGGATCGTGGCTGCGGTGATTGCGGCGCTGGCGGTGCTTTGCTTTTTGCTCGGCGTGGTGTTGACCCTGGTCGGCATCGGCATTTTGCTCATTATGCTCAGCCTGCCGCTCGGCTTGCTGGCCTTTGTCCCGCCGATCTGGGCGTGGGTGCGCAACAACCAGGCGCGACGAGCTAGTGCCCGTTGAGCGATTGGCGGATCAATGCCTCGTTTTGGCAGATTTGGATGTTTCCCTCCCGCAGCAGGCGGATCAGCGATGGCTCGCTGGCGGGTATTTTGTCGCTTTCGATTTGGTTATAGAACGTGCCCACCATGCGTTCGCTGTGACTGTCCGAGTTGCTCAAGGCGATCCAGCCCATTTGGCGCTGCCATTTGAGGTACAACTCTAATCGCTCGAATTGGAGCGGCCCGCCGGGCGGCTGCGGGCGGGAGAGCATGTTCCAGTTGCCCAATTCGAATCCTTCAACCGGCGCATCTGCCAGCCCCGTTTCGTCACTTGAATAGCGAAAGCAGTGCGCCAAAAAGGCAAAAGCGCCGGGGTGGGCGCGCATCAGTTGTGTGAATTGGACGCGCGAAACGGGGGCAGGTTCGTATTGGCTCGCCGGCAGGCCGATCACGCCGTAATGGTGGCCGTCGTTGACGCTGATCTCGACCCCGGCATAGAGCTTGAGCGCGGGATATTGGGCTTGCAGGGCGGCGATTTCGTTTTGCGACCACTGCACGTTGTGCTCGGTGATGACGATGGCGTCGAGGCCGCGCCTGAGCGCCGTCTCGCACAGGTTTTGCGGCGAAAGCGTGGAGCATGGCGAGTAGCGGTTGGTATGTGTGTGTAAATCTATGTTGAATTTCATCTTGTCTCCTGTTATGCCAACCCGGCTATTGTATTCGATTCGTTCGGGGTGTCAACTGGCGGTTGCATTTGTTAACGCTTGAGTATGTTTCCAGTGTGAGGCGATGGCTGCCGTTGGTGCTGCTGGCGGTCGCTTTTTTGCTGCTCGGGCTTTTTCCGGCCGGTCACGCCGAGATCGAGGCGGTTGCGGCGGGTGATGCGCTGGCCCAGAGCGAGCAGTACAGCGCGGCATTGGCGGCCTACGAGCGCGCGGCCGGGTATTGTCCGGGATGCGTGCTGCCCCGCATTCGGCAGGGCCGGGTGCTGACCGTGCAGGGGCGTTACGGCGAAGCCTGGGCGGCCTACCTTGCGGCGGTGCGGTTGGGCGGCAGTGACGATGACCGGCTGCAAGAAGGGCTGGCCCGCCTGTACGTGGCGCAGGGTGCGCCCGAGTTGGCCGTCGCTGCGCTGCGCCGCGTGCTGGATCGACGCCCGGCGCGGACTGATCTGTGGCTTTTGTTGGCCGAGGCCTATCATCAACAGGGAAACGATGTGGCAGAACTCGAGGCCTGGCTTTCGGCATTGGAGCTTGGCCTGAGCGACGAGCAGCGCCAACGCGCGCACAGCCGGGTGGCCTTGTTATGCCTGGAGGCCGGGTCTTCGTGCGCGCTGGCCCACCTGGCGCAGGTTCGACTTGGCCCCGATCCGCACTGGGTCAATGCGGCCGAGGCGATGCTGGATGCGCTGGAGCGGATCGAGACCGGGCAGGATTCAGCGTCGGTGCGCGTGCGCTTGGGCCAGGTTTTGCTCGAACTCGACGAGGCGGCGCTGGCCCGGCAGCAGTTTGCGCGCGCCCACGCGCTGGCCCCGGATTACGTGGAGGGATTGGTCTATCTCGGTTATGCGACGGGCCTGCTCGGCGAGGTCGATCTGGGCCAGGAATACCTGGAACGGGCCGTGGCGATGCAGCCGGACGGTGTCTTGCCGCGCTTGTTTTTGGGGCTGCACGATTTGCGGCGTGGATGGTGGCACAGCGCGCGCGATGTGTTGATCGAGGCGCACGAACTCGATCCGGCCAATTCGGCGGTTTGCGTGGCGGTCGCCGAAACCTATCTGCGGGCCACCGCGCCCGATTATGCCGCTGCCGGGCAGTGGCTGCACACCGCCGTCGACAACGCGCCGGAAGAGGCTGCCTTTCACCTGCTGCTGGCCCACCTTTATGTCGATTATGGCATTGAGCCGTTTCCGCATGGAGTGACGGTGGCCCGTGTGGCTGTCGAATTGTCGCCGGGCAATGCCGAGGCCCAGGAGACGCTGGGCTGGGCCTATTTTCTGTCCAACTGGTTCGAGCCGGCGCTGGTTTCGCTGGGCCGCGCACGCGAATTGGCCCAAACGCGCGGCGACCGCGCGCGGATCGATTATCGTTTGGGTGAGGTGTACCGGGCGTCGGGTGATGTGCAGCGCGCGCGGCAGTTGTATCAACGGGCGCTCGACCTGGATTGGGCCGGCCCAGTGGGGGAGCGCGCGCGGCAGCGGTTGGCGGGTGAGTAGACTCGACGGAAACTGCGTTTGACTTTTGGGCGTTGATTTGCTATAATGTCGTGCCGTCCGGTTAAAATACAATCACTTTGTCGGGGTCGGAGCCGGCAAAATGATACAGTTTGATTCGTCGTGTCATAGGAGGAAGTGTTGGCTAACCTGAAATCGTCCATCAAGCGAATTCGCAGTTCGCGACGCCGTGCAGCCTATAACCTGGTTCATCGTTCTCGCTCCAAGACCTTTGTGAAAAAGGCCCGCGAGTTGATCGCTCAGAAAAAGTTCGATGAAGCGCAGGTTGTCATTCAGCAGGCGATCAGCGCACTGGACAAGGCGGCGCAAAAGGGCGTTGTACACAAGAACAACGCGGCGCGGCGCAAATCTCGCTTGGTCAAGCTCTACAATCAGGCTCAGGCCCAGGCACAAGCATAGCTTAAACGCCGGGCAAGATCGAGCAGGCCAGCTCGTTGCTCTCGCGGATGTGCTCATTCGTGGGAACAAGGGGCTGGCCTGCTTTTCTTTGGATCGGGCCGCTTATCCGGGCATATCTTCTGGGGGAACGCCGAAGCGGTAGCCGACGCCGCGCACGGTGCGCAGGTAGCGCGGCCGGCTGGGGTTTTGCTCGATGTGTTCGCGAATCCAGCGCACGTGGACGTCCAGCGTGCGTGTGTCCTCGATGTAATCCGTTTCCCAGATCGCTTCCATCAAAAACTTGCGCGACAGGGTGCGTTCCGGGTAACACATGAACACCTCGAGCAGCAAGGCTTGCTTGGGGGTCAGTTGTTGTGCCTCGCTGCCCTGGCGCTGCACCCGGCGCGTTTTGACATCGAGGGCGAGTTCTCCAACACGGAGAATGCCCCATTGCTCGCCGCTCAGCAACGCATCGAGTTTGCCCAGTAACTCGTTGTTTGAAAAAGGAAATAAAAGCACGTTGTTGCAGGTCAGCAAGCGGCATTGCGGGCCGGGGGGGCAGTCTCGAACGGCCAGCAGTACGAGCGGGGTATTGGGATAAATTGCGACACTGTGCCGGCACTGCGTTGTGCTATCTGTGCCGCCTGAGGCATCGATCAAAATCAGGTTGGCGTCATTGACCGGCGTCGATGCGGTGTTTTGTTCGGCCGGGCAGGCCAGCACCTCATAATCGTTCGCCGTCAAGAGCTGTGCCAGGTTCTCGATTTGGGAGTCCTCGAACTGATATAAGAGAATTTTGGTCACAATATCCTTCCTTCTCAGTTTCAGGCTCCTCCTTTTCTACATTATAACGGATCACGCCATTTCTGCCAATCCCGCAATACCAGATGTTTGACCGGTCTGGATGGGCAGTGTATAATCGGGCCATCTTGATTGTTTTGAGGGAGAAAGCCATTGAAAACGCTGTGGGTTCGCTATCAGCGGGACATCCTCGTCTTTGTTGTGCTGCTTTTGATTCCCCTGACTCTTTTCTGGCAGACCACGCTGGGCGGCAAGACGCTGATCCCGGCAGATAATCTCTACCAGTGGGAGCCGTGGGCGTCGTTCAAGGACGAGATGGGCGTCGATGTGCCGCACAACGAGCTGCTCTCCGACCTGGTGCTGGAAAACTATGTCTGGAAGCGTTTTATCCTCAAGTCGCTCGATCAACCCGGTGAGGGATTGACCAACCGCCTGCCGCTGTGGATGCCCTATCTGTGGGCCGGTGCGCCGTTTCTGGCTGACGGGCAGCACTCGGCGCTGTACCCGTTCAGCCTGTTGTTCTACATTTTGCCCCTGACTGCCGCGTATGGCTGGTTTACGGTGCTCCAGTTCTGGCTGGGCGGCGTGTTTATGTACGTGCTGGCGCGCACGCTGGGCGCCAACCGCACCGGCGCGCTGATCGCCGGAATCGTCTACCAGCTCTCCTCGGTTTTTGTGGTCAGCACTGTGTTCACCATGATCATCGCCACCATGCCTTGGCTGCCGCTGCTGCTGGCGGTGATCGAGCAAGTGATCCGCCAGCAGATGCGCGGCGGCGATAAAACGCCGCTCTATGTGGTCGGCGGGGCGCTGGCGCTGGGGGTAATGATGCTGGCCGGGCATCCCGAATACACCATTTATACCGGGATGGTGACGGGTGTGTACACGCTGGCGCGGCTGATCAAAGAGGTCGTCGTCGGGCGGCGCGCGGCCTGGCTGCCGGCGGTCAAGGCCGGCGGGTGGCTGCTGTTGATGGTGGCGCTGGGCGCAATGATCGGTGCGGCGCAGTTTGTGCCCATGTACGAGTACGCGCAGACCAATTTCCGGCAGGGATCGGCGAGCTATGAAGAGGTGATCGACTGGGCGTTCCCCAAGCGGCGCGTGATTTCGATGCTGATCCCCAACTTTTTCGGCAACCCCACCCATCATCAGTGGTTCGACATTTTCAAGTGGCAGTGGATGCCGGTGGTGCAGGATATCCACGGCGACACCACCATGACCCCGAACACGATTTATTGGGGGATCAAGAACGCCGTCGAAGGCGGCAGCTATGTGGGCATTTTGCCGCTGTTTTTGGCCTTGATCGCCGTGCTGGGCAATTTCAAGTTGCGCATCACGCATCACTCATCACGTTTCTATGTCTGGTTTTTCGCCGGGCTGGCCGTGTTTTCGCTGTCCCTGGTGTTCGGCCTGCCGACCTACCGGCTGATCTTTGCCCTGCCCTTCCTCAACCAGCTTCACTCGCCTTTCCGCTGGCTTTTTCCCTATACGTTGAGTATCGCCGTTCTGGCCGGATTTGGCGCGAGTTACCTGTCCGGTACGGGGCGCAAGACGACCAGTTGGCAGTCGCCTTTTACCGGCGAGAATACACAGCGCACCATCGGCTGGCCGATCTTTTGGGCCGGTGTGGCGACCGTCGCCGGGCTGCTGTTGTCGCTGCTCGTCGCCGGCCGCCTGTATCCGCTGGCCGAGCGCGCGGTGAGGCGGCTGGCCCTGGCCGAGTTTTCGTTCGAGAGCGGGCGGATGTTCTTTATGTATCAGTGGCCCAACCTGCTCGTCCTGGCGTTGATGCTCGCCGCCAGTGGGGCGATCCTGCGCATCACTCGCTGCCCGATTTATCTGCCGGAAAAGCTGGGCGGCTATGCGGTGTGGAAACCGTTGGCTCTTATCGTCATCGCGCTCGATCTGTTGATCGCCGGCTATGGGTTTAACCCGGCCGCCGATCCCCAATGGCTCGAGTTTACACCGCCGGCGGTGCAGTTTCTTCAGGATCGGCAGGCCGAGGATCCCTTTTTCCGGGTGACGACCTATGTCGCGCCGAAGGAAAAGACGTTCAATGCCAACAGCGCCTGGTTGTTCGACATCGAGGATGCGCGCGGCTATGGTTCGATCATCAGCCGCCAGTACGTCGATTATGCCTCACTGATCGCGAACCAGTACGAACTGCCCTACAACCGCGTCGCGCCGATCTCAACCGACGAGTGGTGGGCGCTCGACTCGCCGCTGCTCGATTTGCTCAACGTCAAATATGTGGCAACGACGCAGACGATCACCTCGACCAGGTACAGCCTGGTTTACGACGGTGAAATGCGCATCTATGAAAACCTGGGCGTGATGCCGCGCGCGTTTACACTCCCGGCCGACAGCGTGGTCTATACCGAGGACGTGGGGCAGGCGGTGCAAGCGTACGATCCGCGCTATTTTGTGATTCTGGATGGCGTGGCGACCGCCGCCACACCGTCCAGCGGTATACCGGGTGCGGCGCGTATCTCTAGGTATGGGCACAATGAGGTGTTTATCGATGTGGATATGGCTGCGCCCGGCTGGCTGATCCTGGCCGATTCCTATGCGCCCGGCTGGAAGGCGTTCGTGCGGCCATTTGGCGGGAGCGAGTCGGATGAAAGCGAGATGACCATCGCCCGGCACGCGGGGAATTTCCGCGCCGTGCCGCTGCCGGCGGGCAGCCATACTGTGCGTTTCAAATACACGCCGACCTCGGTCAAGGTAGGGTTTTTCCTGACCTTTTTGGGCGCGATGATTCTGGCCTTGATGGTCGCCGTGTGGGTCTGGCGGCGCTATGCCGGCGGCGGGCAGGAGGGGGCCGCGCTGGTGGCCAAAAACTCGCTCGCGCCGATCGTGCTGCAATTGTTCAACAAGGCCATCGACACCGCGTTTGCCATGTTGATGCTGCGCATTCTCACTCCGGGCGGGGCGGGGCAGTATTATTTTATCGTCAATGTGATCGTTTATACGGACATTTTTCTCAACTTTGGCCTGAACATCTGGCTGCAACGCGAGGCGGCCAAAGCCAGGGAAAAAGGCGGTCGCTTGCTGGGCGATGTGCTGCTGCTGCGACTGGGGCTGTGCGGGGTCGCCGTGCCGCTGCTGGCTCTGTTTGTCCTCGGCTGGGGGCTGATCGGCGAGCCGTTGAGCGCGGCGCAGGTGTGGGCGCTGACGCTTTTTGCGCTGGGCCTCGTCCCGGCCAATGTCGCCGCCGCGCTGACCGCGCTGTTCCAGGCCCATGAGCGGATGGAGGTGCCGGCGCTGATTACCGTGCTCAGTACGGTGATCAAGGCGGCGCTGGGCACGGCGACGCTGCTGCTCGGCTGGAGTCTGATCGGGTTGGGCGGCGTGTCCATCGTCACCAACCTGGTTACGGTGCTGATTTTGGGGTTTCTGGCGGCGCGGGCGGGGTTTGTCCCGCGCTTCCAATTCGACCGTACCGTGCATTGGAGCATGCTGCGCGAATCGTGGCCGTTGATGCTCAACAATTTGCTGTCGATGGCCTTTTTCAAGGTCGATGTGCTGCTGCTGGAGGCGATGAAAGGCTCGCTGGTGCAGGGGCTGTACTCCAGTGTGGCCTACAAGTTGATCGACGCGATCAATATCATCCCCGCGTCGTTCACTTTTGCGCTGTTCCCGCTGATGAGCCGCTACGCCGAATCGTCCAGGGAGGCGATGCAGCGCGCCTACGGGCTGGCGGTGCGCCTGCTGGCGCTGGTGTCGCTGCCGCTGGCGCTGGCGCTGACCACGCTGGCCTACCCCCTTGCCAACCTGGTCGGCGGGTCGGGCTATATCCCCGATTCAGCGATCGCCTTGCAGTTGATGATCTGGTCGATTCCGCTGGGCTTTGTCAACAGCGTGACCCATTACCTGCTGATCGCGCTGGGGCGGCAGCGCGAGCTGACCTGGACGTTTGTGATCGGCGTGGGGTTCAGCGTTGTCGCCAACCTGCTGCTGATTCCGCGTTGGAGCTATCGCGCCTCGGCGTTGATCCACGTCGCCTCCGAGGGGGTGCTGTTGGTCGCCTTTTACGCGCTGATGCGCCGCGACCTGCAACCGGTGCGTTGGGGAGCGCTGCTGTGGCGGCCGCTGGCGGCCGGTGCGCTGATGGGGTTGGCCGGCGGGCTGCTGTACGGGGTGAACATCTGGCTGGCGACGGTGTCCGCGCTGGGGGTCTATGTCGGTGCATTGTGGGCGCTGGGCACGTTCCGCGACCCAGAGATGGCGCTGGTCAGGCAGTTGCTGCCGGGAGCGACAAAGGTGCGCGGGTGAAAGGGTCGTTTGCACAGGAATATGGAATCGAGCAGAATTCGGACTATCAGAATGGTAGCGAGATCAATTCTGGGGGTATATTCATCTTTTGGGCTTGAGCTTTGCCCCAGTGCAGCAAAGCATCCATCTCGTCATCACTCAGCGAGTCAGTAATTTGTTGCCATACCTGAGAGCATTTGTGGAAACGGATCGCAGCCCGCAATGTATCTACAGGATCGCAACCTTCCGGGTAAAGTTGGGAAATCCACCGATCAAAATCCGATCGGGGAGATTTCTCCACTTGATCGAGTCCCGGTTTTAGGCGATGATAGGCCTTCTCGTAACGAATAGCTGCTTGAACAACAATATCTGTTTTGTCTTCAGGCAAAGCGAGCGGCGCGACCTTGTCTTCGTTGCCATTGAAACGAGCCAAAGAGTCGAACAGAACTCCCCACAAAAAAACTTTGCCTCCTGTTTCGAGCCTTCCATCAAATTCATCCATCTGCATTCCCCACTCGTATACTTGCTGCGCTACCTCGTTGCTCGTTTCAAGCGCAATTCTGTAAAAGACTTCGCGAAGTAACTGAATGTCCTGTTCGTTGCTCCCGGTCCCTTTCATATATTGTTTCATAAACCAACGTGCAGCAGTTCGTATCCTTTCGCTACTCGGTACGTCCAGTCCCATTTCAGGCAGAAAAGGCTCAAAACTCTCCATACTCAGCAATTTAAAAGCCGTGTACCAACGACTCATATCATCCCGCGAATTGATCTCAACTGGATATATCATATTGTTTCTCCTAGCCCGGCCAGAATCAGAACCAAAAGCGATCCCGACACAAAACCAAGCCCCCAACTCGAGTTGGGGGCTTGGTTGTTTTGCGGAGATCAGGCCCAGCCCTGCTTTTTGATGAAATCGCTGACCACGGGCACATTGACCGTCTGGCCCTGGTAGGCCTGGTAGGCCCACCAGAAAAAGACGAAATAGGCGAGCGCGCCCAGCCCCAGGGTCAGGATCGAGATGGGGATCAAGATGACGCCGGTGGCGATGGAGAGCACGGCATTGTACTTGATGAACGGCCGGTTCTTTTTGTCTTCCATCAGCAGGACAATCACGGCGATGATCGGCCACATGGGCGAAACCGGGATCCAGGCCAGTGCGGCCCACAGCTTGTCGTCCGAGGTGAGTTCTGCAGACGGGGGCAATTGTTCTTCGGTCATTTTTGCATTCCTTTCTGTGATTGCGAGTTGAACTCGTCTGATTTATCCCAGGCCCATTGTGCCTGGGTCGATAACACCCTTTTCCCAACCGCTGACCACCGTCGGGTGGCCGGCGGTCAAACGTACATGCTACTCTACGTTCAGGGCATTCATTTGTTACGGCTGCCCAAACGGGCGCAGGTGCACCGTAAACGTGTACGATCCCGGCTGGAGCAGGTATTCGGGCCGCGTCATCGGGCCGCAGCTATGGCCGCCCAGCCCGCACTGCCGGTAATCCAGGTTGAGGATCGTCTCCGGGCGGCGCACAAGTTCGTTGGTGTGGAAAGCCCGGTACAGGTCATCGGCGGTATAGTGCAGCGCGCTGACCTCCATCCGCTCCGGCGCGACCGCCATCAGGCCGATGCCCTGCGCGTTGCTCACGGCAGCCCAGCGCACGTCGGTCTTGTTGCCGCATTCTTGAGGCATTATGTAGGGCACGTACTGCTCGTCGACGGTGCTGCAATAGACGCCGACCCCGGCCCCTACGTTGCGGTCGATGTAATTCTCGTGCGGGCCGCGCCCGTACCACGAAAATCCCTCGAACCCGGCCGGCAGCGACATGGTCAAGCCGATCCGTGGCAGCGGAGGCAGGGTTGGGTCGGCCCAGATTTCGTTTTCGATCATGACGTTCCCGCTGCTGTGGATGGTATAGGTGTGCAGGTGATGAAAGCCACCCGCACATTCCTCGGCCTGGACGCGGGTGGCGGCGCTGATGCAGACCACGTTCGCAGCCAGACGGCACACCTCCACCGACTGGACCGTATGTCGCAGCCGGTCCAGCCCGGCGGCCAGCCATTGGCCGAGCAGCTTGCCCGGCGCTTCGGGCCACATCTTGAACCCGTCATTGTCGGTGGCGGCGCGCCAGGCATTGAGCACCGGCCCGCCGTCGATCAACTCGACCCCCTGGAAGGTCCACGAGGCGATTTTGCCGCCGGTTTTGTCAAAGACCAGTTCGAAATCCTCGCCGCGGATGACCGCCTCGTTTTCGCCATCGACCAGTTCGAGCCGCGCGCAATCGCAATCGCAGTCATCGTCGCAGTCGCATTCGTCGTCGCAGACGTTGCCGCACTCACATTCTTCTTCGTCGTCATCGTTGTGTATGTGGGGCGTTTCGACCAGCGGCAGCGCGAATTGATCCCAGGCCACCTCGTGCCCGGCTTGCGCCCAGGGCGTATCTTGTTTGAGCTTGAAACTGACGTTCAGGAACATCTCACCATCTATGTGGGGCACCTGGAGTGGCAGCCTGATCACCTTGCTCGCGCCGGGGGCGATGTCGAGCCGGCCCAGCTTGCCGTATTGCAGCACGATGTCCTGGGCGACCAGCTCCCACGTGCCGTCGAGCCAGTCGAGGCCGGTAAAGTCCTGCTTGTTGGTGATTTCCACCAACCCCTGCGCCAGGTCAACCGCCTTGACTGCCACCGGCTGCACAATTTTCTTGTGCTCCCACAGCGATGGGTGCGGCGTGCGGTCGGGCCAGATCAGCCCGTTGATGCAAAAATCGCCGTCGTGCAGTTGCTCGCCGAAATCGCCGCCGTAGGCCCAGTATTCGACTCCGTTCTCGTCGACCCTGATCAACCCTTGATCGACCCAGTCCCAGATAAAGCCGCCTTGCAGGCCGTAGTGACCTTCGACCGCGTCCCAGTATTCCTTGAGGTTTCCGACGCTGTTGCCCATAGCGTGGGCGTACTCGCACATGATCAGCGGGCGGGTGGCGTCGGGGCTGGTCGCATACTCGACGATGCTCTCTACCGTGGGGTACATCACCGAGGTCACGTCGCTGGCTAGCGGGCCGGTGTTCCAGTCGCCAACGTGGCGCGTGCCTTCGTAATGCAGCAGGCGCGAAGGATCAGCGCCGCGAATCCAGCCGGCCATCGCGTCGTGGTTGGGGCCGTAGCCGCTCTCGTTGCCCAGCGACCAGAAAATGACGCTGGGGTGGTTTTTGTCGCGCAGCACCATCCGCGCGCCGCGCTCGACAAAGGCCGTCGTCCAGGCCGGATCGTGGCACAGCCGGTTAAAAAGGGCGTGGGTTTCGACGTTGGCCTCGTCGATCACATAAAGGCCATACTCGTCGCACAGGTCGTACCACAGCGGGTCGTCGGGATAGTGGCAGGTGCGCACGGCGTTGATGTTGAACTGTTTCATCAACTTGACATCGGCGAGCATCGAATCCAGGGTGACGGCCTTGCCCCGCCTGTCCTCGTGCTCGTGGCGGTTGACGCCCTTGAACAGCACCGCTTTGCCGTTGACCAGGATTTCGCGGCCGACGATCTCGATTTTTCTGAATCCGATCTTGCAGCTCTGGTATTCGACCGCCTGGCCCTGCGCGTTCTTGAGGGCCAGCACCAGTGTGTACAGGTAGGGCTGCTCGGCCGACCATTGTTTGGGGGCCTTGACCGGCGCTTCCAGGTCGGCCTTGACGATGCCCCACTGCCAGGCATTGACCGGAGCGGCGACCGGATGCTGGAACACTGAACTGTTTTGCGCATCGTAAAGCTGCATATCGACCGTGTATTCGGCGGGTGATTCGTCCGCGGCATAGCTGTTCACCCGCGCTTCGACCTGGAGCAGGCCGTCCTTGTACTGCGCGTCCAGCCCGGCGCGGGCAAAGAAATCAAACAGGTGTACCTGGGGCGTGCTGTACAGATACACGTCGCGATAGATGCCGGCCATGCGCCAGTGATCCTGGTCTTCCAGATACGAGCCATCCGACCAGCGGATGACGAGGGCGGTGAGTGTGTTCTCACCGGGACGGAGGTAGGGGGTCAGGTCGAATTCGGCGGGCAGGCGGCTGTCTTGACTGTAACCCACTTTGTGGCCGTTGAGCCACAGGTAAAAGGCCGACTCGACGCCCTCAAAGCAGATGAATACGCGCCGCCCATCCCAGCCAGCGGGCAGGGTAAAGGTGCGCCGGTAGACGCCGGTGGGGTTTTCCTCCGGCACGTTGGGCGGGTCGACGGGCAGGAAGGGCATTTTGACGTTGGTATAAATCGGCTTGTCGTACCCCTGAAGCGTCCAGTTGCCCGGCACCTCGATTTTGTCCCAACTGCCCGGGTTGGGGTTGTCGACCACGCTGTCCGGTTCGGTGGTATAGTAAAAATCCCACTCGCCGTTCAGCAGCAGGCAAAAAGGCGAGGCATAGCGGTCGCCGCGCAGCGCGGATGCTGCGTCGGGGTAGGGCATAGCGGTGGCGTGGCCGGGCAGTTTGTTCTGCCCGAACATTTGCGGGTTTTCCCAGTCGTGATAAGGCTTCATTTGTGATCCTCTCTTTTTGTCGCGGAGACGATAAACTCGAACAACTCTTTTTTGGAATTGCGTTTTCTGATTTTTTCAATGTGCGGATTTTCGAAACCACAGGCTGTCAGCAAGTTGGCGTATATTTCCTCAACGGGCACCAGGGTATCGTAAAAACGCGAGTTGCCAACAATATAATACACCTGGGCGTTGTCGGTTACAAGTGGGTAAAGGCTTTTCAAGTGCAGATAAATGTCTATAAAATATCGATGAACATAGTTTGATAACGTTTCACTGTGCTCTGAAATACTTTCCAGTACGTCATCGAGTAGCGAGTGAGGTAGTCCGTTTCCGTCGGGTTGCCATTCATCAAGACGGCTGGTGGCGATGCCCCAGGTACCGCCGATGGCTTGCCAATCCAGTTCGCCGGCTTGACGGCCTGTTTCCAGATAGCCGAGCCAATACATATAGGGCCGTAATTCGCGGATGTAGCTCATTCGGTTTGGATAAGGAGGCGACGTAATAACGCAGTCATAGGGATCGCTCAAGGCTTGATCGAGACAACGAGAGTCAGCCAGGATGACGTTTACCCGGCCGTCCAAATGTGTTTGGGCTGCGCCGACGACCTGATTGACCAGGTGCACCAAGTGATCGAGTATCTCTTGTTCTTGATCCAAAAAACTCAACTGTGCGGGTTGTTCGTCTTGAGGAGATGGGTCTTGAAAAGACATCGATTGGTGGTTGAACGATGCATTTGACCAGTGAATGATCAGATTACAGAACGCGACCAAGAAAATATCCTTGGCCGGGGAGGATGTTTGAAATTGCTTGTTCAAAGCATCGAAAATCTTGGCCAGGGTGACCAGTCGATTTTGGGACCACCAACGGTTGATGTTATGAATGGGTGGCAGCCAGAGGGCTTGCTCACTTGTATGACGAACTAGCTCACATATTTCGGGCGTGGCTTGTCGTACAGTTTGCAAGTGTGCAGGAGCATAGTTGGCTGTTTTTGCCTGTGCAAACCAGACCAAAAATGGGTTAATGTCAACCAGGTCGCAGTCGATGCCGTTTTCGGCGCAAACCAGCCCTGTTGTTCCTGTCCCTGAAAAAGGGTCCAATACCCGCCGGGTTTGAGGCCGCTGTGCCAGGATTTGACGGACCATTTTAACCGAATAGGCAGGCGTCAGCCGCAGCCAGCCGTGTCTGCCGCGTTGATGGTTATATTTGTAGGTCAGATCGGCCCTTTGTTTAACGACCGTCAACGGCGACCTCCAACAGGGTGTGAAGGGTGCGTGTCATTGTGGCTTGAAAAGCAGGCGCGTTGCGCTGGAAGAAAGTCGCCAGATCATAGCCGATGATTTGATCCATAAAAGCCCAGGTTGAACCGGTCGGTAAACTGCTCAAATAACCTCGCAAAATAAGCCATTTTGCCTGTTCATATCGTTCAACAATGTCTGAATCAACTTGCGTTGAGAGGATGAGCAAGACGGGCAAATAGCCCTGAGAATAGGCCATAGCTGCGTTGGCAAGGTCTGCATTTTGCCGCTTTGAGTCTTTGCTTTTATAACCTTGCCGGACTTCAAAGACAATGCCTTTGAGTACTTGGGCGATTTCTGGAGCGACATCGATTTGATATGTAACTTGACGCATCCATCTACAAAGTGTGGCTTGTCGCGATTGATCTTGGAGGTCTGCCAGGGTGATGCATCCATCCAATGCCAATCGGTGTTTTCGACCGTCAGGGCTGCTTGTTTCATATGACCAACGAACCTGAGATTCATTTAGACCCAAACAGTCCTGGAGAATTTGCCTGAACAGTTCTTCGCAGCCTAATCCGATCTGGCGATAGACAGACGTTATACCGCCTGCGGCTCTGTGGGCAGCATAAACCAGTGGACTGTTTAGTCCAAACCAGGCATAAAATGGGTCATCTCCATAAAGCGATTGAAATTCTTGCAGGGAAACTTGTTTACCTGTTGCGGGTTTGTATTCCTGGCATATCTGGATGCGGTTGAGTACGATATTGATGTATTTGTCGTCCAAAGCCTGACGTAAATCTTGATTCAAATCTCCGCTCCGATTCTGACCTTTTGTCCAGTCTCTGCGCTCTCGATCGCGCCGAAAACCATCGCCAGGCTTTTGATGTTGTCGGTGCAGACGGTCTCCGGCGCGCCGCCGCTTTGCACGGCGCGCACAAACTCGGCGAGGACGCCGGCGTGCCCGCGCGGCATGTCGGGATAGTCCCACTCTGGCAGCTCGATCTGCTGCATTTGGGAACGAAACGCGCCGCCAGCAACGACGACCTCGGCCTTAAACCCATCGGCGCCGTTCCAGGTCACGCTGCCCTGTTCGCCGACGATGCGCCAGTCGCACTCCCAGGTGGTGTTGAGGCCTTCCGAGCACCAACTGCCGCGATAGGTATACACCAGGTTGTCGCTCATCTCAAAAATGGCCACCGCCGATGCGTCGTGGTCGTACCACGAGCCGGGCGGGTTCCACTCGTGGCAGTAGACGGACAGCGGGTCACCGCCGGCAATTAGCCGCGCGGCGTCAAAGGTGTGGATGGCCATATCGAGCAGCAGGACGTGCTCCATCCGGTCGCGAAAGCCGCCAAAATGCGCGCCGATGTAAAAATCACAGTTGACCGTGGTGATCCGTCCGAGCACGCCGCTGTCCAGGAACTTGCGCAGCCGGCGGATGTTGGGATCGTAGCGCCGGTTTTGGATCACCGCAAAAATGCGGTTGGCTTTTTGCGCCGCGGCGATCATCCGCCGGGCGTTCGCCATCGAGTCGGCGAGCGGCTTTTCGCACAGCACGTGGCAGCCGTTTTCGAGGGCCAGGATCGTCGTGTCGGTGTGCGCCTGGGGGATGGTGCAGTTGAACACCACATCGGGGCGTGTGGCATCGATCGCTGCAGCGAGGTCGGCGCCGATGTAGGCATTCGTATAGCCGTATTCGGCGGCCCGGGTGCGCGCGGCATCCTCGATCAAATCGACCAGAGCAACCATTTGCACGTCGGGCATCGGTTTGATCGCGTCCAGCCAGGTGCGGGTGATCCCGCCGCAGCCGACGAGTAAAGCGCGTAGGGGAGCAGGCATGGCAAAACCTCCAGGTGTGTTGAACAGCGCCTATTGTACTCGCATGTGGGTTAAGGAGCAAACGCCCGGCGAAAAAACGTTTGTTCAAGAGGCCGAACTGTGCTATAATACGCCTGCAATTCACAATACCGACCACATTCAGATCGATCCTATCCCCGTAGACGAGGAGGACAACGATCCAGTTGGCCAGCCGATTTGATCCGGGAGATCGTCGGCTGGTTTTGTTTTAGGTTGGGACTCACGGAGGCGTATTTTGAGCATCGGGTATGTGCTGATGGCGGTGCTTTTGTTGGTTGGCGCGGGCGGGGCCGTTTTTTCCCGGCGGCTGATCATGTCGGCCCTGTCGTTGGGCGTGGGCAGTGTGGCCCTGGCCGGGTTGTTTTTCATGATGAACGCACCCTATGCCGGCGCGTTTGAGTTGAGCGTGGGCGCGGGATTGATCAGCGTGTTGTTTATCGTCGCCATTACCCTGACCCGTTCGACAGAAGTAAAGGATGAGACCCATGAAGGGTGAACACGCGGGCTGGGCGTTGCTGATTCTTGCCCTGCTGGCCGGCGGCTGGCTGATCGGGCGCTTTTTTTGGCTGCCGCCGGACGTTGAACTTGCTCTCGATGAAAGCGCGTTCAGGGCCTGGTTTTGGGAAGCGCGCGGCCTCGACATCGCCGGGCAGGTGGCCCTGATCATGGCCGGTGCGCTGGGGGTCGCCGCGCTGCTGCCGATGCATGACGAATCTGGGGATGTGGACCAATCGGCTGTTCCGACACATTCGCCGGCGGCCGGGGAGGACGTATCGTGAACGATCTGTCGCTGCCCTGGGTGGACGTGCTGAATACCGGGTTGAGCCTGCTGCTTTTTACGCTGGGACTGTTTTGCCTGTTGACCCGGCGCAGTGTGATCAAGCAGGTGATCGGCCTCAAGATCATGCTGCAAGGGGTGACCTTGAGTCTGGTCCACGCGGCGCGCATATATGGCTCGACCTGGGCCGGCGAGGCGATGGTCATTTCGGCGCTGGTGGTCGAGGCGGTGGTGATCGCGCTGGCGCTGGCCCTGATCGTCAATGTGTTCCGGCATCATCCGTCCGGCGATCTGGACCTTTTGAACAGGTTGAGGGGGTAGCGCAATGGAGTGGCTGCCCGGCACGGGAGAAATGAATCTGCTGGCTGCGCCGACCAGCCTGTATGCACTTGGAATGACGATTCTGGTGCTGCTGACCGCCCTGCTTGGCACGCGCGGCCGTTTTCGCCGCCCATATATCGAGGCCGGTTTGGCGGCGTTGGCGCTGATCGGTGCGACGCTGGCCTTTTTGGCCGGGCATTTCCTGTTGCGCTACGTGGCGCTCGAAGTGGCGGCGCTGTGCGTGGCGCTGGCCCCTTTGCTCGCCTCGGCGGGGCCGTCCGGCGACGCGGGCGACCGGCAGATGAGCCTGGCGGTCTATCTCGTTTTGCGCATCGGTGACGCCGGGCTGTTGGCGGCGATTCTGGCCCTCTATGGCGCGGTCGGCACACTGGACATCGACGCGGCGCTGGCGGCGGGCCAGGGGTTGCCGCTGCCTCGCCTGGGTTGGATCGCTGCCGGGTTTGCGCTGGCGGTATGGGTCAAGGTCGGCTTGTGGCCTTTTTCGCTCTGGCTGCATGCCGGGCGTCGATTGGGTGGCGTCAGCCGGGCCTGGCTCTACCTCGTCTTGATGCCCAATCTGGGGTTGTATTTGCTGTACAAGGTTTCGCCGCTGCTGGCTGCCGCCGGGCCGGCGCAAATGGCCGTGATGTGGGTCGGCGCGGCTTGCGCGGTGATTTCTGCGCTGCTGGCGATTTTCCAGCGCGATTGGGCCAGCGGCGAGATTGTGCTGTGGAGCACGCAGGGTGGACTGATCCTCTGGGTGGCGGCGCTGGGACTCAAATCGCCGGTATGGGTGAGCCTGATCCTGTGGACGCCGCTGCGGCTGCTGTCGGTGTGGGCGCTCGATCTGGCCCGCGCTCAAACCAGGGCCGGCCGGTTGGTTGGCGCCGGCGCGCTGGCGGCATGCGGCGTGGTCTGGACGGCCTGGGGTGGCTTGATCCTGGTCTGGGCGCGTCCGGCTGCGGAAATGTCTGGCGCGGCGGCGACCTGGATTTTGGCCCAACTGACGCTGCTGTTGATCCTGATCTGGGTCGGGCGCGCCATGTGGCGGCTCTGGCGTGCGGCGAGCATCGATACGGGGCCGGCGGCAGCGTCGTCGCCTTATATGTGGGCCGTTGGCGGGTTGGGGATTGCGGTACTGGCGGCGCTGGCATTGGCGCGCCCGCTGCTCGATCACCTGTTTGCGGTGGCACACGCCGGGATGCCCGCCTGGCCCGGTCTGCTAGCCTGGCTGGGGGCGATGTTCTGGACGCCTGCCCTGCCGCTGGCAGTTCTCGCGGCCTGGGGCATGAACGCATTGGGCAAGCGGCAGCGCGCCATCTTGCCTGATCGGGTCGCCGACGTGGCGGCGCAGACCTCGCTCAACCTGGCTCTTGGCGTCCGGGTGGTCGTCGAGTGGGGGCTGCTGGAAGGCGTTGTCAGCCTGGCATCGCGGGCGGTGATGGGCATCAGTGCGTGGCTGCATCGCTGGCTGGAGATGGGCGGGCTGGAAGGCAGTCTGCGCCGGCTCGTTCAGTTCTTTGAGCAGGCCAGCGATTGGTCGCTGCGCCGGCTGGAGATGGGTGGGCTGGAAGGGTTCCTGCGCTGGCTGGTCGAGCGGGTTCGCTCGGCGGCGCGCGGCGTGCAGCGGCTGCACACCGGGCGGCTGCGCGCCAACCTGATCTGGGTAGTGTTGGGATTGATCGTCATGACGCTGGCGTTGGTGTTTCTCGTCAGGTAGCCATCTGTTGGTTTCGACAGACTCAACCAGCGGCGTATTTTCAGAGGAGGGGCGATGAACGGGGCCACATTTTGGCTGGCAATGATCCTGGGCGCACCGCTGCTCGCGGCCGTGGTGCTGATTTTGTTGACCATTCGAAAGCCGTCGAACTCGGCGAGTTCGAATCGCCAGGCACTTTGGGCCGGGCCGATCGCTCTGGTGGGGACACTGGTTTCACTGGTCTCTATTTTTATGTTGCTGCCCCGGCTCTACGCCGGCGAGTCGCCAGCCCTGTCGCTGGCCTGGATGCCGACGGCGGGCATTGCCCTGCGACTGCGCATGGATTGGGTGGCGCTGCCATTTGCCGTCACCGAGGCGGCCGTGACCCTGATCGCCGTGTTTTACGCGCTGGGCTACCATCGCACCGACGAACGCTCGCCCTTTTTCTACGCGCTGTTGATGCTTTTCCAGGTGGGTATGTCGGGCACCACGCTGGCCGACGACACCTTTTTGTTTTACGTCTTTTGGGAACTGATGCTGATCGCCTCTTGCCTGCTGATCGTTGTCTGGGGCGACGGTGAGCGGCGCAACGCTGTGGCGTTCAAGTATTTCGTGTTCACTCACCTGGGGTCGCTGCTCGTGCTGGTGGGGCTGATTTTGCTCTATGACGCTTCCGGCACGGCCAGCCTGTCGGCGCTGCGAAATGGCGTCACGCTTGAGCCGGGGATGGTCAGCGCAGTCATCGCACTCTTTGTGGTCGGTTTTTCGGTCAAGATGGCCGTTTTTCCGCTTCACCTCTGGCTGCCCGACGCGCATACCGTGGCCCCCATGCCGGTGACGATCATGCTCGCTGCAGCGATGTTGAGCATGGGCGTCTTTGGCATTTTGCGCTTTCCAATGAGCTTTTTCGGTCTCGAAGCGATGCGTCCTTTTGGCGTGCCGATGATGGTGGTGGGTGTCATCTCGGAGGTGTACGGGGCCATGATGGCCCTGGCCGAACGCGATGTCAAGCGGATCATTGCCTATTCCAGCGTCAGCCAGATGGGCTACATCCTTTTGGGGCTGGGCACGATGACCCATCAAGGTGTGATGGGCGCGACGCTGCACGTCGTTTACCACGGCATTGTCAAGGCTTTGCTCTTTATGTGCGCCGGGCTGATCATCCGCGCCACCGGCAAGCGGCGCATCGATGAGATAGGCGGCCTGGCCAAGTCGATGCCGGTGACGGCTGCGTGTATGGCCGTCGGCGCGCTGACCATCGCTGGGGCGCCGCCTTTTTGCGTGTTCGACAGCGAGTGGATGATCTTTGCCGGGGCTTTTGCCACCGATCATTTGTGGCTGGCTCTGGTCACCTTGTTCGGATCGCTGCTCACGGTGGTCTATGCGCTGTGGCTCTTTGGGCGGCTCTTTTTGGGCGCGCCGCCGGAGGGGCAAGAGGTGGCCCGCGTGCCCTGGCAGATGCTCTGGCCGACCGTGTTTTTGGCCGCGCTGGCATTGATCGAAGGGCTGTTTCCCGCGCCGCTGTTCGATTGGGTGTCGCGTGAACTGCCCCTGCTGCTTGGAGGCGGCTGGTGACGCCGGGACTGTGGGTTGTCGCACCTCTGGCCTGCCTGGGCGGCGGTACGTTTGCCGTCTATTTGCTGGCGCGGCTGTGGCCCAGACGCTGGTCGGGGGTGCGTAACGGTGTGCTGGCCGCGTTCACTGCGCTGGTTTTCGCGCTGGCGCTCGGCGCGTTAGGCGTGCTGAACGCGCTCGTCCAGGGGGTGGGCGCGCACGGTTTTTTGGTGAGCGAGATGCCCACCTGGGGCAGCATGGGGCCGGGCGGCGTCTTTTTGCGCGCCGATTTCGCGTTCTTACGCGCTGATCCGGGCGCGGTGGTGGTGATCGGTGTGGCGTTGGGGCTGGGGCTGCTGGTGGCGATCTATTCCGGGCGCTATCTGACCCTGGATCGCCGTTACGAGACCTATTATCCGCTTTTGCTGCTGCTGGTGACGGGGCTGGTGGGCATGTCGCTGTCTGTCGATTTGTTCAACCTGTACCTGTACTGCGAGCTGATGAGCGTGGCGGCCTATGCCCTGGTGGCCTTTCGTCGCGACACGGACACAGCCATCGAAGCGGGGTTCAAGTATCTGATTATGGGCAGTGTGGGCACGGTGTCCATGCTGCTGGGCATCTCGTTCATCTACCGGTATACGGGGCAGTTGACACTGCCGCAGGCGGCGTTCGGCGGTCCGTGGGGGCGCGCCGGCACGGCTTTTTTGCTGGTGGGCCTGGCGATCAAGGGCGCGTTGGTGCCCGTCCACACCTGGCTGCCCGATGCGCACGGTCGCGCGCCGAGCAGCATCAGTGCGATGCTTTCCGGCATTGTGATTCAGAGTGCGCTGTATGCGCTGCTGAAAGCGGTGCTGGGGTTGGGCATGCCTCCGCGCGTGCTGGGTACGCTGTTGGTGATCGTGGCGCTGGGCAACATGACGCTGGGCAATGTGATGGCCCTGGTGCAAACGCACGCCAAGCGCTTGCTTGCTTTTTCGACCATCGCACAGGTGGGGTACGTGCTGTTTGGCATCGGTGCGGGGCTGCGTGACGGTGCACCGCTGGCGATTGGCGCGGGGTTCTTGTTTATCGCTTCCCATGCGGTGATCAAGGGGCTGGCTTTTTTGAGCAAGGGCGCTTCGCATTTTTACTGCCATACCACGCTGGTCACCGATCTGCGCGGCACGGCGCAGCGGCTGCCACTGGTCGCTATCACGCTGGCGCTGGCGCTGGGCGGACTGGCTGGCGTGCCGCCGCTGGCCGGTTTTGCGGCCAAGTGGAGCGTGCTTGCGTCGGCCAGCCACGGCGCCGACGTGCTGGTTTATGTCGGAATGGCCCTGTTTTTGCTCAACAGCGTGGTGGCGCTGGGCTATTACCTGCCCTTTATCATCACCTTGTTTGCCGCCGCGCCCTCACCCGGCGAGCGCCCGCAGGCCGTTTCGCTGTGGATGGCCGTGCCGCTGCTCGTGCTTGGTGGGCTGGTCATCGCCATCGGCATTTATCCCGCGCCGTGGATAGCCTGGACGGAGGGCATTGGCGAGTATTTGTTGTCGTTTGCCGCGCCATAGCGATCTGTCAGCAGCCAGCAGTGATTGGGTTCGATTGAGGAACGGTCTATGGAAAACATCTGGACGAGTTTACCGGTCGCACTGACTTTTTTCGTGTTGCTGGTCTATCTGATCTATTATCTGGGCGGCAAGATTTCGGCGCGCAGCGTCGATCTGCCCAACAAGCACCAGCCCTATTCATGCGGCGAAGACCTGGGGCCGCCGCGCGCGCGGCTGGGCTATCAGGCCTTTTTTCACCTCGCGCTGCTGTTTGGCATCTTGCACCTGGCCGCGCTGGTGCTCTCGACGCTGCCCGCCGAGGGCGCGTCGCACCGCCTGGCGGCGGCCTATCTGGCCGGGGCGGCGATCAGTGTGTGGGTACTGACCGGCTGGGAGGGACGACGTGTTTGAGCGCATCTTGCGTTGGGCGCGGCGCAAGTCGCCGTGGGTGTTGCATTTCAACAGCGGCGGCTGCAACGGCTGCGACATCGAAATTCTCGACCTGCTCACGCCGCGCTATGACGTGGAGCGATTGGGCATTCTCAAGGAAGGGTCGCCGCGCCACGCCGACATTTTGCTTTGCACCGGCCCGGTGACACGGCAGTCGCGCGACCGGCTACGCTGCATCTATGAGCAAATGCCCGCGCCGCGCTGGGTGGTGGCAGTAGGCAGTTGTGGCTGTTCCGGCGGTGTGTTTCAAGGCGGAATCAATGTGCTTGGCGGCATCGATCGCGTGCTGCCGGTCGATCTGTACATTCCGGGCTGCCCTTGCCGCCCGGAAGCCATCATCGATGGGCTGGCCCGTTTGTTGGAGCAGATATGATGGACCTGAACTTGATCTTGAACGCGCTGCGCGAGGGGTGTGCGCCCCAACTGGCGGTACGCATCTTGCCTTTGGGGGAGACGGTGGTCGAGTTGGAGCCGGAGCAGCTCAAGCCGGCGGTGGAACTGCTGGTCAATCGATTCGCGCTGCGCCACCTGTCGACGATTACCGGCGACGACGTGGACGGCGAGATCGTCTTGATGTATCACTTTTGGGATGGCGTAGGGCTGACCTTGCTCGTGCTGCTGCCGCCCGATCAGGCTGTCATGCCGACCCTCATCGATCTGATTCCCGGCGCGGCGTTTTACGAGCGCGAGGTGACGGAAATGCTGGATGTGATGTTTGATTGGCATCCCATGTCGACGCGCCTCTTTTTGCCCGATGACTGGCACGGCGATGCGCCGCTGAGAAAGCAGGTTTAGCATGCCCAAGACGGTAATTCCCATTGGCCCGCAGCACCCGCTGCTCAAGGAACCGCTGTCGTTCATGCTCACGCTGGAAGGTGAACGGGTGATCGACAGCACACTGCGCCTCGGTTATGTGCATCGCGGCATCGAGCGGCTGTGCCGGGAGCGCAATTACGCGCAAACCGTCCACTTGATCGAGCGTGTGTGCGGCATTTGTTCGTATGTGCATACGCTGGCCTACTGCCAGGGCGTCGAGGCGCTGCTGGGTCTTGAGGTGCCGTCCCGCGCCCAGTCTTTTCGCGTGCTCTTGTGCGAACTGGAGCGCATCCACAGCCATTTGCTCTGGTTGGGCGTGCTGGCCGAAAACATGGGCCTGACCACCCTGTTTATGTATGCCTGGCACGAACGCGAAACGGTGCTCGACATTATGGAAGAACTGTCTGGTGGGCGAATAACGCATGCGGTGAATGTGATCGGCGGTGTGCGCATCGATGTGGACGAGGCCAAATTCGCTGCCATCGCGGCCCGTTTGCGCGACCTGGAAGTGCAGGTAGAGGCCTTTCAGGATATGGTCTTGCGCGAGCGCACGCTCAAAGCGCGCACACAAGGCGTCGGTCATCTCAGCGCCGAGCAGGTCTGTCGCTACTGCGTGGTCGGCCCGACGGCGCGCGCGTCCGGCGTGGATGTCGATTTGCGCCGCGACGCACCCTATGCAGTCTATGATCGGCTGCCGGTGCGGGTGATCACGCACGAGGCCGGCGACATCTGGGCGCGTACGGTGGTGCGCGTTCAGGAGACGATAGAGAGCCTGCACCTGTGCCACCAGGTGCTTGCGGATATGCCAGGGGGGCCGTTTGCAGTCAAGGCTCCACGCCGTGTGCCACCCGGCGAAGTGGTCAGCCGCGCCGAGGCCCCGCGCGGCGAGTTGATCTATTACCTGCGCAGCGACGGTTCGGATAAACCGGCGCGGGTTCACATCCGCACACCCACGCTGCCCTCTCTGGCGACGTTGGGCGAGCAACTGCGCGGCGTCAACACGGCCGATGTGTCGGCGGTGCTGTCGGGAGTGGATTTGTGCATCGCCTGCGCGGATAGATGACGGCAGATCGCCAACAACGGTTTGATCGGCGGTCTGCTGGGGCGGTCGATGAGGAAATTTGAACCATGACAGAGTTTTTTCGGTCTCTATTTTCGTTGCTCATCTTTCCAGGATTTTGTTTTCTGTTTGTCTGCGCGCTGGCCATCGAATGGCTGGACCGCAAGATGACGGCTCGTTTCCAGGGCCGGGTGGGGCCGCCGTGGTTCCAGCCGTTGGCCGACTGGATCAAGTTGATGGGCAAGGAAGACATTTTGCCGGTCGGCGCGTCCGAGTGGGTCTGCGCGGCGCTGCCGATCCTCTCGCTGGCGACGACGCTGACGGCAATGATGTACGTGCCCGTCGCCGGGCGGGCGGTGAGTGCGTTTGAGGGCGATCTGGTGGTGGTGGTATTCTTGCTGAGCATGCCTACGCTGGCCTATTTCCTGGCCGGTTGGGCTTCGGTGGGCGTATACAGCCTGTTGGGCGGCAACCGCTCGCTGCTGCAATACCTGGCCTACGAGGTGCCCTTTTTGATGGCCCTCAGCGGCCCGGCGATCCTCAGCGGTTCGTGGTCGATCTCGCAGATCGTCGAGCGGCAAACTCAGACGATCTGGGGGGCGCTGACGCTTCCGGCGGGGTTTGCGGTGGCCGTGATCGGGCTGATCGGCAAGCTCAAGCGCGTGCCGTTCGACATCCCCAAGGCCAAGTCGGAGGTGGTCGCCGGCCCATTGACCGAGTTCAGCGGGCGCAAGCTGGCGCTGTGGCAGTTGGCGATCGGCATGCAGACGGTGGTGGGCGTCTTTTTGCTGGTCAACGTTTTTTGGGGCGGCAGCCGGTTGACCAGTTCGCTGCCCGTCGCGCCCATTTTTACACTCAAGGTGTTATTGTTGGTGCTGCTGCTGTCGATGATCAGCGCGTTGTACGCGCGGCTGCGCATCGATCAACTGGCCGATCTGGGCTGGCGGGTGCTGTCGCCGCTGGCCCTGGCCCAGATTTTGGTGACGCTCTGGATTGCGCCGTAAAGCAGTTTTCTCAAGGGAGGTCCTGGCCGATGAGCCGTTTTCGTCCATTTGCTTATTTGCTGCCCCAGGTCTGGCGCACGCTCTTGCGCAGGGCAGACACCGTCGATTATCCATTTGGCCCGCTCGAACTGCCGGAATGTTTTCGCGGACGGGTGGTGGTCGACGCGGACAAGTGTCGCGGCTGCGGCCTGTGCGTGCGCGACTGCCCGGCTTTTGGCCTGGAACTGGAGCGGGAGAGCAAGAACAAGTTTAGGCTGATTTATTACCCGGATCGCTGCGCCTACTGCTCGCAGTGCGAGACGAGCTGCCATCATGGGGCGCTCCATTTGATCGACGAGTTTGTGCCGGCGACGACGGATCGCAGTACGCTGGTCGAGGTGCTGGTGGACAAATCCGAGTAGTGGCGCAGCATAGCAAACTCGGCGAGTTTGATGCGTCACTACTCGGGTGCGCTATTTGTCGAGCGTGCCGGCAGCCAACCCCACCGGCAGCGGGGCCGGGCGCTCGCACGCGCTCTTGACGTGGATGTGTTTTTCCTCGCCTGACGCGTCGTGGAAAGCGTGCATCAGGTCGAGGACGTGGTAGGCCAACTGCCCGCTGGCCCGGTGCGGGCGGCCATTGAGCAGCGCGTAGGCCATATCGGCCACGCCGATGCCACGCCCGACGTCGGTGCTATGTGTGTGCGCGATTTCTTGCCATTCGGAATCGTCGGCGCGGCGCAGCAGCACTGCCCCGCCAAAGGTGTTTGGATCGGGCACCGAGAGCGAGCCTTCCGAGCCATAGATTTCGATGCGCGGCAGATTGGCCGCCCATACGTCAAAGCTGGTGATCAGCGTGCCCACCGCGCCGGAGACGAAATCGATCACCCCGGCGATGTGGGTAGGAATGTCGACCGGGATGCGCCGCCCGTTGACCCGATCTGGGCCTGCCACGCGCTCGGCGAACGATTTTTGCGCTGAACCGGTCACTCGTTTGGCCGGGCCGAGCAGGTTGATCAGCGCGGTCAAATAGTACGGCCCCATGTCGAACATCGGCCCGCCGCCAGCCTGGTAGAAAAAGTCCGGGTTGGGGTGCCAGCGCTCCGGGCCGTGGCCGGTCATAAAGGCCACCGCCGCCACCGGCCGGCCGATTGCCCCATCATCGATCAGTTTTCGACAGGTTTGCTGCCCACCGCCCAGGAATGTGTCTGGCGCACAGCCGACCAGAACCCCTTTTTCCTTCGCCGCGGCGAGCACCTTTCGCCCGTCCTCGCGCGTCACCGCCAGCGGTTTCTCCGATTGGACGCTCTTGCCCGCCGCAATCGCCTTCAAACTGATCTCAGCGTGCGCCGCCGGGATGGTCAGGTTGACCACGATTTGAATGCCTGGATCGGCCAGCAGTTCGTCGACGGTGCAGACGGTTGGAATCTCAAATTCCTCGCCGCGTGCCCTGGCCTTGGGCATATCGATGTCGGCGCAGGCGACCAGATCGAGGATCTCGAACTGGCGTATGCCGCGTACGTATGCGCCCATGATGTTTCCCGTTCCGATGACTCCGACCCCAACCCGGTCGGCGACCCCAACCCGGTCGGCGACCCCAACCCGGTCGGCGACCCCAACCCGGTCGGCGACCGGAATTTTATTTATTCCCACGGACCAACCCCTTGCCGACCAGGTAATCGTAGCTTTGCCGCGCTGCCTCGGCCATGTCCATGTCGCAGCGATCCAGCTCGACGATCAGCCATTGGGTGTGCGCCGCGCCGGCCTCGACGATGCCCGGCACGTCGATGACGCCGCTGCCGACGGGCAGCATGGCGTCCTGGCGGGTCGCCGGGCCGTCCTTGACGTGCAGCAAGGGCGCACGCGCGCCCATCTTGGCGACGATCTCGGCCGGGTCGCAGCCGCCGACCTGGATCCAATAGGTGTCCAGTTGGAAAATGATGCGCGGATCGAGCAGGTCGAGCGCGTATTCGTAGGCATAGCGCTCGCCGACCTTGAGGTATTCCCACCAGTGGTTGTGCATACCCAGGGTGACGCCGTGCGGGGCCAGCATTTCGACGGCCTGGTTGAACAAATCGCAAAAGGCCTTGATCTCGTCGACGCTCTTGAACTGATCCGGGCCGCCGCCCGAGATGATGCATTGCGTGTCCAACGCGCCCAACGTGTCAAGGATTTCCTGTTTCTTGTCGGCGGTGGGCACCGGGAACGAGTGGATGCTGGTCACTTGAAGGCCCAGCTCTTTGAACAGCTTGCCGGCCGCTTCGGGGCTGGTGCCGGGGAAACCGGCCGTTTCCACGCCCACGTAGCCCATTTCAGCGGTCTGGCGGACGATGCTCTCATAGCCGTCGCGCGCGGCGGCCTCGCGGAGCGTGTACAGTTGCAGTGCGATTGGTGCAGTCATTGCATATTTCCCTTCTATGGATAAAGTCACCCACTTCTGTGTGGATGCGTTTCTCGATTATTGTATTCGTTTGTCGAGCTTTGGCAAGCGGGTGGGTATCCGTAAAGAATTTGTGAAATTTTGAACGAACTGCTTGACACAGGGGTATTTGTGGTGTATACTGGTCTGGGTTCGTGAAAAAAAGAACGAATTATGAGGAGCAGTGCGATGAGTGAGAATAGAACCCCTCCGGGACTTCCCAACCCCACCTTGCGCCGGCTGCCGCTTTATTATCGGCGGCTGGCACAGGCGTTGGATGAAGGGACGGCCTGCCTTTCTTCGGCCGAGCTGGCGCAAAGCTCCGACGTGTCGGAGGCGCAGGTGCGCAAGGACCTCAGCTACCTCGATATGTACGGGCGTGCCGGGGTGGGCTATGATGTGAAAGAGATGGCCGCCTTTTTGGAAGCGTTTTTGGGGCTGGTCAACGACAAGGAAGCGGTGCTGGCCGGGATGGGCAATCTGGGCCGCGCGTTGGCCCAATTCCCCGGTTTTGATCGCTATGGCCTCAAGATCATCGCCTGTTTTGACAGCGACCCGGCCAAAATCGGCCAGCAGGTGGGCGAGTGCGAAATCCTGTCGGTTGACAAGTTGTCCAGCCTGGCGCAGCGGTTGCACATCCAGATGGGCATCATTGCCGTGCCGGTCGAGTCGGCGCAGGAGGTGGCCGATTTGATGGTGCAGGGCGGCATCCGAGCGATCTGGAATTTTGCGCCGCTGCGGCTGAACGTGCCGGGCGATGTGATCGTCAAGAACGAAGACCTGGCGGCCGAACTGGCGACCTTGTCGCACCTTATCGAGCGCCAAAAGGTGTATCGTGTGGAGGAAGTGCATTGATCGAATCGGGGGTGTGGGAAAATCGCGTGTATGATCATAGCGCACTGGCCGAAAAACTGCCGGCGGTGCAGCAGTTGGAACAGTTGGGCGAATACGAGCCGGGCAATCGCATCCGCGCGGTGATGGGCTGGGACGGCTTTTTCTTGTTCGACTCGGACGTGGATGTGATCGACATGGCCCGCGCATATATGGACGTTGTGCAGGGTGAATCGTGCGGCAAGTGCGTGCCCTGCCGTATGGGCACCCGCGTCGCCGCCGATGTTTTGACCCGCATCGCCGACGGCAAGGGCAAGGAGGATGATCTGGACACGCTGCGCCGCGTGGGGCAGTTGGTGCAGGCCGGCTCGATGTGCGAATTGGGCCACACGGCGATGAACGCTGTGCTGGCGCTGCTCGACAGCCATGCGGCCGAGTTTCGGGCGGCGGTCGTGGAAGGCAGACGCCGCCCGCGCGGCACATATCGCACCAAAGTGACCGCGCCGTGCATCGAAGCCTGCCCGGAGCGGCTGGATATTCCTCGCTATATCGAGTACATCAAAAGCGGGCGCTATACCGAGTCGCTGTCGGTGATTCGCGAGAAAAACCCGCTGGCCTCGGTCTGCGGGCGGGTGTGTGTGCGCTTTTGCGAGTTCGCTTGCCGGCGCGGCCAGCTCGACAACCCGGTGGACATCAAGCATCTCAAACAGTTCGTCTCCGATGTGGAAATGGACGCGGCGGTCAAACACATTGTGCCCCGCGACCGGACGCCGCCGGACGCGCAGCGGGTGGCCATCGTCGGGGCCGGGCCGGCCGGGATGACTGCCGCCTATCACCTGCTGCAAAAGGGCTACCGGGTGGAGATTTTCGAGGCGTTAAATGAGCCGGGGGGGATGGCCGCGGTGGGCATTCCCGATTATCGCCTGCCGCGCCAGGTGCTGCGCACCGAGATCGAGATCATTCAAGAGATGGGCGCGCAGATTCACTACAACCAGGTGCTGGGGCGCGATTTCAAGCTGCAAGACCTCAAGTCGCGCGGCTTTGAGGCGATTTTTGTCGCCATCGGCGCCCAGTTGGGCAGCAGCATGCGCGTCGAAGGCGAGGAACTGAACCCGCAAGGCTATCACGTTGGCGTCGATTTTTTGCACAAGGTCAACCTGCACGAGCCGATCCAGATGGGGTGCAAGGTGATTGTCGTCGGCGGCGGCAATGTGGCGATGGACTGCGCGCGCTCGTCGCTGCGCATGGGCGCGCAAGAGGTTCACCTGGTTTACCGCCGCACGCGCGACGAGATGCCCGCCGACAAGGTGGAGGTCCACGATGCCGAAGAAGAGGGCGTGGTCTATCACTTTATGTGCAATCCCACCCGCCTGATCATCGAGGATGGCGCGGTGGTGGGCGTCGAGTGCATCCGCATGGGGCAGGGCGAGCCGGACAGCAGCGGGCGGCGCAAGCCGGTGCCGTTGGCGGGGTCCGAGTTTGTGCTCGACTGCGATATGGTCATCCCGGCCATTGGGCAAAAGGTCGATACGGCTTGCCTGGAGGGCGATCTTGCGCTCGGCCTTACCCGCTGGGGCACCGTCGAGGCCGATCCTGATACCCTGTTGACCAGCGTCGAAGGCGTTTTTTCGGGCGGCGACTGCGTCTCCGGCCCGGCGACGTTGATCGAGGCGATGGCCGCCGGCATGCGCGTGAGCAACTCGATTGACCAGTACCTGCGCCTGGGGCGGGTCTCGCTGACCGAAGACGAGCGACTGAGCCGCATCTTTCGCAGTCTGTCGCAGGTCGATCAGGACGATGTAGATCGCCTGGGCAGCGGCGAGGAGCGCGTGCAAGTGCCGATGCGTCCCGTGGCAGAGCGGCTGGACAACTTTGACGAGGTCGAGTTTGCGCTTTCGCCCGAAGACGCGCTGCTGGAAGCTGACCGCTGCTTGCGCTGCTACCGAATTTTGTTGGTGGCGACTGATCAATAAGGGGAGAATCGATGACATCACTGACTCGAACAGACCTCAAACGAATTCACCTGACCCTGGATGGCAAGGCCGTGCTGGCGCGTGACGGGCAAACCCTGCTCGACGTGGCGCGCGAGAACGGCGTCCGCATTCCCACCCTGTGCTATACCGAAAAATTAAAGCCGCTGGGCGCGTGCCGTCTGTGCATCGTCCAGGTGGCGGGCACGCCCACGCCGGTGACGGCCTGCACCACGCCGGCGGTCGAGGGAATGGTGGTCGAGACGCGCACCCCTGAGCTGGAAGCGCTGCGCCGCGAGACGATCAAGATGATCTTGCTGCGCCATCCACTCAACTGCCCGGCCTGCGAGATCAATGGGCGCTGCGAGCTGCAAGACCTGGTTCACGAGTACGACATCAGCCACCAGGATTTGCACACCTATGACATCCGGCCGATCGAGTTCGAGCTGCTGCCTTATGCCACCCCGTTGATTCAGTATCACCCACAGCGCTGCATCCTCTGCGGTCGCTGTGTGCAGGCCTGCATCGAGATCAGCGGCGAAGGGGCGATCAATTTTGCCGGCCGCGGGGCCAGCACATGCATCGCGCCGGTAGCGCCCACCGCCGAGGTTCAGCCCGAGTGCATTTCGTGCGGCGAGTGCATGGCGATATGCCCGGTCAACGCGCTGATCGAGGCGCACGGGCGTCCCAAGGGCAAGCCGTGGGAGACCACACGGGTCAAAACCATCTGCACCTACTGCGGCTGCGGCTGTGAACTGGAACTGAACGTGGTCAACGGCAAGGTGGTTGGCGTGACGCCCAGCGAGGGCGGCGTCAACAAGGGTGCGCTGTGCTCCAAAGGCCGTTTCGGCTATGATTTCATCGATCACCCGGATCGGCTCAAATCGCCCATGATCAAGCGCGGCGGCTATTGGCAAGAAGTCAATTGGGATGAGGCGCTCGATTACGCCGCCGAGCGGCTGGTCGAGATTCGCACGCGCCACGGCGCCGACGCGATCGGCGCGCTCAGTTCGGCGCGCTGTACCAACGAAGAGAATTACCTGTTCCAAAAGCTGATGCGCGGGGTGCTGGGCACCAACAACATCGATCACTGCGCGCGGCTTTGACACAGCGCCACGGTGGCCGGTCTGGCCGCCTCATTCGGCAGTGGCGCGATGACCAACTCGATGAGCGAGATCGAGAATACTGACCTGATTTTGATCACCGGCAGCAACACCGCCGAGACCCACCCGATCATCGGGCGTATGGTCAAGCGCGCAGTCGACCGCCGGCGGGCCAAATTGATCGTCATCGACCCGCGCAAGGTCGAACTGGTCAAGTATGCCCACGTCTGGCTGCAACCCCGCCCGGGCACCGACGTGGCCTGGATCAACGGCCTGCTCCACGTGATCATCGAAGAGGGGTTGTGGGACAAGCCGTATGTTGACGAGCGCACCGAGAATTTCGACGTGCTGCGCGAGTCGGTCAGGCCCTATACGCCCGAGCAGGTGCAGAAAATCACCGGCATTGCGCCCGCCGATCTGCGCAAGGCGGCGCGGTTGTACGCCCAAGCGCCACGGGCCATGATCCTCTATGCGATGGGCATCACCCAGCACAGCAGCGGCACGAATAATGTCAAGGCGTTGGCCAATCTGGCCATGCTGTGCGGCAACATCGGCATCGAGGGGGGCGGCGTCAACCCGCTGCGCGGTCAAAACAACGTGCAGGGCGCGTGCGACATGGGCGCGCTGCCCAACGTCTTCCCTGGCTACCAGCCGGTTACGGCCGAAGCGTCGCTGACCAAATTCCAGCAGGGCTGGGCCACCGGCGTGCGCCTGTCCGGCAAGGTGGGGCTGACCGCCACCGAGATGTTCCCCGCCGCGCACGAGGGCACACTCAAGGCCTTGTGGATTATGGGTGAGAACCCGGTGCTGAGCGACGCCAACTCGACGCACGTCCATGAGTCCATCGAGCGGCTCGACTTTATGCTGGTGCAGGACATCTTTTTCACCGAGACGGCGCAATTGGCCGATGTGGTGCTGCCGGCGGCCAGCTTTGCCGAAAAGGACGGCACTTTTACCAACACCGAGCGCCGCGTGCAGCGCGTGCGCAAGGCCGTCGAGCCGCCCGGCGATGCGCTGCCCGATTGGGTCATCATCTGCGAGCTGGCCCGGCGGATCAGCGCGCGGCTGGTACAGCAGCAGGTCGAGGACAGCGGCGGGCGCTATCCGTTCAACGCAGCACCGCACGGCTTTTGGGACTATGACTCGCCGGAGGCGATCTTGGACGAACTGGCCGCGCTGACGCCCAGCTATGCGGGCATCTCGTACGCACGCATCGAGCGCCGGGGCATCCAGTGGCCCTGCCCGACGCGCTATCACCCCGGCACGCCGTACCTGCACAAGGGCCGCTTTGCGCGCGGTCTGGGCCTGTTCCACGCCGTCGAATTTGCGCCGGCGGCCGAACTGCCCGATGACGAGTACCCGTTCTATCTGAGCACCGGGCGCATCCAGTATCACTATCACACCGGCACGATGACCCGCCGCGCCAAGGGCCTCGACCTGATCGCGCCTCAAGAGCGCATCCAGGTCAACCCGCTCGACGCCGCGCGGCTGGACATCGCCGAGGGCGACCGGGTGCGGGTGATCTCGCGGCGCGGCGAGGTGTGCGCGTGCGCCCATCTCACCGACCGTTCTGCGCCGGGTATGGTTTTTGGCACGTTTCATTTCAAGGAATCGCCGATTAACCGGCTGACCAACGACGCACTCGATCCGGTGGCCAAAATCCCCGAATTCAAGGTGTGCGCCGTGCGAGTAGAAAAAGCCTGACTTATATTTAGGAGCATTTAAAAATGGTTAACGTCGTTATTTGTGTTGGAAGTTCGTGTTATGTGCGCGGATCGGACCGCCTGGCTGAAACCTTTGAGCGGCTGATCGAGCATGAAGCCCTGCAAGATCAGGTCGAATTGATGGGCGCGTTCTGCATGGAACACTGCTCGATGGGCGTTTCGGTGCGTGTCGGCGACCGGGTCTACCGTGCGGTCAAGCCCGAAGATGCCGAGACATTCTTTTACAACGAGATCGTGCCGCAGATCAAGGAGCGAGCGTGAATGCTTTGACAGGGGGCGAGGCCGTGGTGCTGAACCCCATCGGCAACCCGCACGTGAGTGGCGTGGTCAGCACCAACCTGGCGCGTTGCCGCGATTGCTATCGCTGCGTGCGCGCTTGCCCGGTCAAGGCGGTGCGCGTCGCCAGCGGGCAGGCGCAGGTGGTGCCCGAACTGTGCCTGGCCTGTGGCAACTGCATCCGTGTGTGCCCGCAGAGGGCCAAAGTCGTGCGCGACGACCGCCCGTGGCTGCGGCAGGCTATGCGTGAGGGGCGCACTGTCATCGCCAGCGTGGCCCCGTCGGCGCCGGCCTACTTTGATATGACCAGCTTTGCACAGATGGAGACGGCGCTATCGGCGCTGGGCTTTGCCGCCGCCGCCGAAACCTCGTTTGGCGCCGAGATGGTCGGCCTGGCGCATGGCGAGTGGATCGCGCAGGCTCAGGATCGCTGGCCGATCATCGCCTCGGCGTGCCCGGTCGTGGTCAGCCTGATCGAGCAGCACTATCCCGATCTGATCCCGCACCTGGCGCCGATCGTTTCGCCCATGATCGCGCACGGACGATATTTGAAGAAAAAATATGGTGCGGAAGTGGTGGTGGCGTTCATCGGGCCGTGCGTTGCCAAAAAGGGCGAGATCGCCGAGCCGGCGGTGGTCGGTGCGGTGGATGCCGCGCTGACCTTTGACGAATTGGAAGCCTGGCTGGCCAATGAGGACCAGGTGTTCCCGTCGCCGCTGCCTTTGCCGTCGGCCCCGCAGCGCGTCAATGCGCGGTTGTTTCCGGTTGAGGGCGGGCTGGTCGGCACGGCGCGGATGGACACCGATATTCTTTCCGGTCAAACCGTCGCCGCGTCGGGCATTGGCACCTGCCGTGACGTGCTGGAGGGCATTCGCTCCGCCACGGTCGAGGCGCGTCTGGTCGAGTTGATGGCCTGCGGCGGCGGCTGCATCAATGGACCGTCGTTGATGGATCAAAAAAGCGTTATCCTCTCGCGCCAGCGGGTGCTCGAATATGCCCAGCGCCGCCAGCCCCAACCGCTGCCCACGCGCGCAGAGTGGCCTGATCTGTCGCGTGCGTACCACAATTACAGCACGCCTACGCAGACTTTTAGCGAAGCGCAAATCGTCGAGGTGCTGCGCCGCGTGGACAAGTTTGCGCCCGAAGACGAACTGGACTGCGGCGCGTGTGGCTATGATTCGTGCCGCGACAAAGCCGTCGCCGTGCTGCGCGGTATGGCCGAGGCGACGATGTGCATTCCCTATATGCGTGCGCGCGCCGAATCGCTGACCCATGTGGTGATGCAGGTGACGCCGAACGCAATTTTGATCGTCGATGGCGCGCTGCACATTCAGGACCTTTCTTTTTCGGCCGAGCGGATGTTCGACGTCCGGCGTTCGGCGATCATTGGCCGCCCGCTGCGCGACATCATTCCGGTGCTCGATACGTTTATGGATGTGCGTGAAACAGGCCGCCCGGTACTCAACCGCATCGCGCGTCTGCGCGATGACCTGATCGTCGAGGAGAACATTGTGCCGGTCGGCGGGCAAAACCTGATCGTCGTCATTTTGCGCGATGTGACCGACCGCGAGCGGCAGCGCGAAGACCTGGAGCGTCTGCGCGCCGAGACGTTGGCCCGTTCGCAGGAGGTGATCAAGCAGCAGATGCGCGTGGCGCACGAGATCGCCGGGCTGCTGGGCGAGACGACGGCAGAAACCAAGGTGCTGCTGACCCAACTGGCGCGATTGATGGAAGAATAGCCGCGATGAGCAAAGAGCCAAGAATGCGACAGATCGTCGAGGTGGCCTGGGACAGCCTGAACAAGCACGGCGAAGAATTGTGCGGCGATTGGGTCAAGGTGACGCACACCCAGGATGCGCTCAGCGTCGTCCTTTCCGACGGGCTGGGCAGCGGGGTCAAGGCCAATATCCTGGCCACCCTGACCGCCGAGATTGCCTCGTCGATGTTGCAGCAGGGCATCGGCGTCGATGAAGTTCTGGCGACGCTGACCGAGACGCTGCCCGAGTGCCAGAATCGTCACCTGGCTTATGCCACTTTTGCCGTACTTCACGTCTGGCACGGGCGGCAGGCGCACCTGATCGAGTATGACAGCGAGCCGCTGATTCTGGTGCGCGGCGGCGAGGTGATCGACGTGCCGGTCGTCGAGCGCGAAATCAGTGGGCACAAGGTGCGCGAGGGGCGGTTTACGCTCCAGGAAGGCGATTACATGGCCATGGTCAGCGATGGGTACGCGCACGCCGGCGTTGGCGGGCTGTATCGCTTTGGCTGGGGCTGGAAAAACATTGCCACGGCGGTGCGGCGCTGGGCCGAGACGCGCGGTGACGCCTACCAACTGGCCCGCGACTTGCAAAACACATGCCTCAAGTTGTACAAGGGCATGCCCGGCGACGATTCGACGGTGGTGGGCATGTGTGTGCGCCAGGCGCGCGCGCTGACCATTTTCACCGGGCCGCCATCGCACCCAGAACTGGACGAACAGGCTGTGCGCGCGTTTCTCGCCGCGCCGGGCGGCAAGGTCATCTGCGGGGGGACAACGGCGCAGGTGGTGGCGCGCGTGTTGGGGCGCACGCTGGAGGTCGAGTGGCGGCCGCCGGGCCAACGTGAGGCGGTCAATCGGCGCCGGCTGCCCCCGCCTGCCAAACTGGAAGGCATCGATCTGGTTACAGAAGGGATTTTGACCCTCAGTTCGACGACGGATTTGCTGGCGCAGGCCGAGACGATCCACGATCTGCCGCCCGGACAAGAGACCGACAAGTTGTTGGCGCGGATGCTGCTCGGTGCGGACGACATTTACTTTATCGTCGGCGACGCGCTCAACCCCAACCAGTTGGCCGACGTGGTGCGCGGCAAACCGATGCGCCAGATTTACCTGGAAGAGTTAATCGAAGAATTGGAAAAACGCAACAAGCAGGTTTCGATAGAGCGTATCTAGATTCAGGAGGTGTTTGTGGTTTTACAACAAAAAGTGTTTCCATTTGCGTTGTTCAGAGAACTGGAGGCCTATATCGAGGGGCTGAACATCGATCGCGATGATCCGCGCCGCAAAGAGACGCTGATCCAGACGCTGCACAAGGCGCAGAGCATTTGGGGCTATCTGCCCGAACCGGTGCAGCGCTTTATCGCCGACCGGTACGGCATCGCGCACGCCGAGGTGTCGGGCGTGATCAGCTTTTACAACTATTTCACCACCACCCGCAAGGGCGATGTGCAGATCAGTGTGTGCATGGGCACGGCGTGTTACGTGAACGGTGCAGAGCAGGTGCTCAGGGAATTCGAGCGCGTGCTGGGGATCAAATCGGGCCAGGTGACGGCCGATTACAAATTCTCGCTGGACAGCCTGCGCTGTGTGGGTGCGTGCGGGCTGGCCCCGGTGGTTCTGATCGGCGAGCAGGTGTATGGCAAGGTGCGCCCGGACCAGGTGGCCGAGATTCTGGAACACTATTTGGTGCAGGCTGGCGCAGAGGAGGAACCCGTTTATGCCTAAGATCGAGTCAGTTTCAGCGTTGTTGCAAGCGCACCAGCAGTTCGCGCCACGGCTCGATGTCCGTTTGAACAGGCGCGAGACGGGCGTCGGACCGCGAACCATTCTGGTGTGCAGCGGCACCGGCTGCCGGGCTTCGGAGAGCGAGCAGATTGCGGCCAACTTGCGGCAATTGATCTCCGAAAATGGCCTCGAGGATCGGGTTCAGGTTTCGATTACCGGCTGTTTTGGTTTTTGCGAGCAGGGGCCAATTGTCGAAGTGCTGCCCGACGACGTGTTTTATGTGCAGGTCAAGCCTGCGGATGCACAAGAGATCGTCGAGCAGCACATGTTGAACGATCGTCCGGTGGAGCGTTTGCTGTACACCAATCCGGCAAGCGGGGAAAAAATAGTCACCCAGCACGAGATGCCCTTTTACAAGCTGCAAAAACGCATCGTGCTGCGCAACTGTGGGCTGATCAACCCCGAAGATATCTGCGAATACATTGCTGTGGGCGGATACCTGGCATTGGGCAAGGCGCTGGCCGAGATGACGCCCGAACAAGTGATCGATGAGATCAAGCGCTCCGGGCTGCGCGGACGCGGTGGGGCCGGTTTTTCGACCGGGCAAAAATGGCAGTTTGCACGTTCTTATCCGGGCGATGAGAAATTCATCGTCTGCAATGCCGACGAGGGCGATCCGGGCGCGTTTATGAACCGTTCGGTGATGGAGGGCGATGCGCACAGCGTGATCGAAGGGATGGCCATCGCCGGCTATGCCATTGGCGCCAGCCGGGGTTATGTATACATCCGCGCCGAATATCCGCTGGCTGTCCATCGGCTGCGGCTGGCAATTGACCAGGCGCGCGAGGCCGGACTGCTTGGCCGGGACATCCTGGGCAGCGGGTTCGACTTTGACCTCGACATCCGCCTGGGCGCGGGTGCGTTTGTGTGCGGTGAAGAGACGGCGCTGCTCAACTCGATCGAGGGGCAGCGCGGCGAACCGCGCAACAAGCCGCCGTTTCCGGCGCAGAGTGGGTTGTGGGATCGGCCGACTAATGTCAACAATGTCGGCACGCTGGCCAATGTGCCAGCGATCTTGATGCATGGCGCAGACTGGTTCACCCAGATCGGCACGGCCACTTCCAAGGGCACCAAAGAGTTTGCCCTGGCCGGCAAGATCAACAACGTGGGCCTGGTCGAGGTGCCGATGGGCACCACGCTGCGCCAGATCATCTATGACATCGGCGGCGGAGTGCGCGGCGGCGGCGCTTTCAAGGCCGTGCAGACCGGCGGGCCGTCGGGCGGCTGCATCCCGGCGCAGTTTCTCGACACGCCGATCGATTACGAATCGCTGCGTGACATTGGCTCGATGATGGGTTCCGGTGGTATGATCGTGATGAGCGACAAGGATTGCATGGTCAATATCGCCAAGTTTTACCTGGAATTCACCGTCGACGAGTCGTGCGGGCGCTGCCTACCTTGCCGCATCGGCAACAAGCGCATGCACGAAATCCTGGTCAAAATCACCGAGGGCAAGGGCACGATGGACGATTTGACCGAACTGCGCGACCTGGCCGAAACGATCATCGATACGTCGCTGTGCGGGCTGGGCCAGACCGCGCCCAACCCGGTGTTGAGCACGATGAAATATTTCTGGGACGAGTATGTGGCGCACGTGGTAGAGAAGCGCTGCCCGGCCGGGGTGTGTGAAAAGCTGGTGCGCTATCGCATCGACCCGGAAAAATGTATCGGCTGCACGGCCTGCGCGCGGGTGTGTCCGGTGAGCGCGATCTCGGGCGTGGTCAAGCAGCCGCACCTCATCGATCAGGATACCTGCGTCAAGTGTGGCGCGTGTATGACCAAGTGCAAGTTTAAAGCGATCTCGAAGAACTGAGGATGTAGAGCATGATTACCTGTACAATCGATCATCAAACGGTCAGTGTTTCAGAAGGGACGACTATTCTGGAAGCGGCCCGCAAAGTCAACATTCGCATCCCCACGCTGTGTCACCTGGACCTGGGCGTGTTCAAACTGAAAAACCAGGTCGCTTCGTGTCGTATTTGCGTGGTCCAAGTAGAGGGACGGCGCAACCTGGCCCCTTCTTGCGCGACGCCGGTGGCCGAAGGGATGCGTATCACTACCAACTCAAAGCGGGTGCTGTTGGCGCGGCGGCGGCTGCTGCAGCTGCTGCTCTCCAACCACCCGACGGACTGCCTGACCTGTGCCAAGTCGACCGACTGTGAACTGCAGCGACTGGTGTGGGAGTTTGGCATCGACACCCAGCGCTACCAGGGCGAGCGCTCTTCTTTTCAGGTCGATGAGAGCAGCGGCGCGCTGCGGCGCGATCCGGTCAAATGTATTATGTGCCGCCGCTGCGAGACGATGTGCAACGAGGTGCAGACCGTCGGCGCATTGACCGCGTTTGGGCGTGGGTTTCACACCGTGGTCGCGCCAGCCGAGTTAAAGCCCCTCGTTGCATCAAACTGTACCTACTGTGGGCAGTGCGTCAGCGTGTGCCCCACGGCGGCCCTGACCGCCGTCGATTACATCGAAGAGACGTGGGAGGCATTGTTCGATTCGACCAAGACGGTGGTGGCCCAGGTAGCGCCGGCTGTGCGTGTAGCCATCGGCGAGGAATTTGGCATGCGTCCCGGCGAGGTGGCCACCGGCAAGCTGGTCGCCGGGCTGCGGCGCATCGGTTTCAACGCGGTGTTTGACACCACGTTTGCCGCCGACCTGACAGTGGTCGAGGAAGCGCAAGAGATCGTCGAGCGGGTGAGCAAAGGCGAGAATTTGCCCATCCTCACCTCGTGTTGTCCGGGCTGGATCAATTTCATCAAATACCACTTTCCCAAGCTGATGTATATGCCCTCATCGTGCAAGTCGCCGCAGCAGATGATGGGCACAGTGATCAAGACCTATTACGCCGAAAAAATGGGCCTTGATCCCGAGAACATTGTTGTTGTGGCGGTGATGCCGTGTATCGCCAAAAAGTTCGAGTCGGCGCACAGCGAGCGGGAAGGTCTGCGCGACGTAGACCTGGTGATCACCACTCGCGAACTGGCCAAAATGTTCCAAGAGGGCGGTGTGGACCTGCGGCATATGCCCGATGAGCCGTTCGACAACCCGCTGGGCGAATCGAGCGGCGCGGGAGTCATTTTTGGCGCGACGGGCGGCGTGCTCGAGGCGGCGCTGCGCACGGTGTACGAAAAGGTGACCGGCAAAGAATTGACCGATGTCAATTTCACCGCTGTGCGTGGGATGGCTGGCGTACGCGAGGCGAGCATTCCCTTGAACGGGCACACCGTCCGGGTGGCCGCCGCTTCTGGGTTGGGCAATGCGCGCCAGATTTTGAACAAGGTCGAAAAGGGCGAGGCGCACTATGATGTGATCGAGATTATGGCCTGCCCTGGCGGCTGTGTCAACGGCGGCGGGCAGCCTTATTGCGCAGACCGGGTTGAGACAATCGAACAGCGGATCAAGGGGTTGTACATGATCGACGGCTGGCAGGCCAAGCGAAAATCGCACGAAAACCCGTCGATTCTGAAATTGTATGCCGAGTATTTTGGCGAGCCAGGCAGCCACAAGGCGCACGAGCTGCTGCACATCGAATATGAGCGACAGTATCGACCGCATCGGGGATAAGAGGACCGCTGACCGCCGATGCATCTAGGAGAGCACTGAAAGACCCTCTCACCACCAAGGCACAAAGGACACAAATAATTTCCAAGAACCATAAAGTATCGTAACCCTTTGTTCTTGGTGCCCTTTGGTAGAAATAGACTTTTTCAGCACGGTCCTAGCATGTATCTGAGCGGTCTGTCGTCAGTGGTTGGCAGTCGAGTCAAACAATTATTTCTACAATGGAGGCTAAAATGAATGTAAAAGAGAATGCGCTGGTTAATAATATCGAATGGACAAAATTGGCCCTTGTTTTGGGCCTGATTGCGTTGGGGATTGCCATCCCGCAGATGGGGCTGTCGCAGGCCGTCACCGGGCCGCTGGTCAACGCGCTGCTGCTGGTCACGGTCGAAACGGCGGGCATCGGCGCGGCGGTGCTGGTCGGGCTGACGACGCCGCTGAACGCGCTAGCCGGCGGTGTGCTGCCGCTGCCGTTGATGGTTATGCTTCCCTTTATTGGCATCGGCAACGCCGTCTTGAGCACCGTTTATGGCGCGTTCAAGGGCAAAAACCGGCTGCTGGCGCTGGCGGCCGGTGCGACGCTCAAATTCGCCTGGCTGTACGGTGTGACCGCCTGGCTGGCGGCCCACCCGCTGCAAGTGACCGTCGGCGGGGCGACGCAGGCCGTGCAACTGCCAGCCTCGCTGGTGTCGATGATGCAGTGGCCGCAGCTGGCGACGGCGCTGGCCGGCGGGCTGATCGTGGTCGGCGCGGTGCGGCTGCTCAGGCGGGGGTAACACGTTGAGTTTCTGAGCAATGGATGTAAAACGGGACGGCAATTTTTTGCCGCCCCGTTTTTTGTTGGCTACAAGCCCGTTCTTATGCGTGCGTGATGCGCGGCATGCGCGTCGGCTCGCGCTGGATTTCGGCCTGGACGAATTTGAGCAGCAGATCGGCCTTGACTCCAGCGTAGGCGGGGTCATCCCAGCAGTTGTGCAGCTCGCCGGGATCGGCCTTCAGGTCGAACAATTCGCCGTATGGGGCGTCGCGGTAAACGGTGATTTTGTACCGCTCTGTGACCAGCGTGCGCAGGTGGACGGTGGTCGGGTTGTGGCGGTTTTCGACCAGCACCCAGTCTCGCGCCCGGGATTCGTCGCCGGCCCACACGTCAAGCTGGTTGCTGCCCTGCATCAGCCCCGGCACGGGGATGCCCGCCGCGCTCAGGAATGTGACCGGCCAATCGACCTGACATTGCAGCGCGTTCGAGCGGACGCCGGCCGGAACGACGCCGGGGTAGCGGGTGATCATTGGAATTTTGAGCATATCTTCGTAATGAAACGGTCCTTTAGCGATCAAGCCGTGCTGCCCCACAAAGTGGCCGTGGTCGGTGCTGAACAACACCAGCGTGTTGCCGGCGATGCCCAGTCGATCCAGCGCGTCGAGGATATGCCCGATCTCGAGGTCGATCAGGCTGATCATGCCGTAATAGCAGGCCATGCTCTGGCGAAGCTCGTGCTCGCTGTGCCGGTGCGAGTGAAAGCCGTGCAAACCCTGCCCGCCCGGCTCGCGATAAATTGAAAAGTCGGGGTTGGCCTCCTGCGTTTTGCCAAAGTGCGGCGGCATGTCGTCCATTTCGCCCGGCGCAAAGCAACCCGGCTCCATGTCTTCCATGTCATACATGCTGGCCCATGGCTCGGGCACGGCGTAGGGCGGGTGCGGATCGAGAAAACTGGCCCACAGGAAAAAGGGCTTGCCTTCCTCAACCGATCGCTCCAGGTTGGCGACCGTGCGCTCGCCGACCCAGTGGGTGTGATGGAACTCTTCGGGAATGTCCCAGGCCATCGCGCCGCGCGTGTACTGCGGGCCGCGATACTTGTCATTGGGATCGACCGGCCACTTTTGAAAATAGTCGCTCCATCTGTCGAACCCCTTTTCCTCCATCCAGATGGCGTAATGCTGCCCGACGAGCGGCTCGTGGGCGTGCATGCGCGCCGTCTCGACGTGGTTAAAGCCGTACCACGGGCCGTGGAAATCCCTCCAGAACGCCAGATCGCGCAAAGTGGGCTGGCATTCAATCGATTCGCTGCCCGGCTGCGAAGCCAGCGGTTGAAAATGCGCCTTGCCAACCAGGATGCTGTTATAGCCGTGCGCCTGAAACTGGTCGCCGACGGTGGGCACGTCTTCCGGCAGCTTGACGCCGATGGTCCAGCAGCCATGCCAGGCCGGGTACAGACCGGTGAGCATGGTCGAACGGGAGGGCGAGCAAACCGGATTGTTGCAGTAAGCGCGGTCGAACTGCACGCCTTCGGCAGCCAAGCGATCCAGGTTGGGGGTGCGGATTTTGGCATTGAGAGTACCCAGCGTGCTGTAATGCTGCTGGTCGGTGGTGATCAGCAGGATATTGGGGCGGGTTTGGGACATAAGAGCCTCCTCGGCGTAGAGCTGTGTTTGCCCAGAACTAGCGCCAGACGGTGGTTGAGCTTGTCGAAACCGACATCAAGCTGGAACTATATCATAATAATGAGGATGTGTCCACCTGGCAGACAGAACGTGTTGACACATTTGGGCCTCTGGGCTACAATACGGCATTCGTCAAGCTGGAGGTCTTTATGCGGCGAAACTGGCACGTTGCTCCGCCGGCGCCCCACGCTCAATTGAGCCGCTTTCCCGATCTGTCCCCGCTGTTGGTACAAGTGCTCTATAATCGGGGACTCGGCGAGCCGTCTGAGGTGCGCGACTTTTTGGCCGGACATTGGCCGGCAAGCGATCCATTGGCCATGCGCGACATGTCCCGCGCCGTCGACGTGCTGATCCGGGCGATCAAGCGCCGTGAGCCGATTGCGGTGTATGGAGATTTCGACGTCGATGGGGTGACGGCGACGGCGCTGCTGGTGCAGACGCTGACCGGCCTGGGCGCCGACGTGCAGGAGTACATCCCCAACCGCGTCGAAGAGGGCTATGGCCTCAACCTGGAGGCGCTGCGCAAGCTCTACGGGCAGGGCGTCCGGCTCGTCGTCACCGTCGATTGCGGCATCCGCGCCGTGGACGAGATCGAGCAGGCCCGCCGCGGGCTGGAGTTCGTGATCACCGACCATCACTCGATTGGCGCCGAGCTTCCCTTTGCTTCGGCCGTGCTCGATCCCAAGCGCCCCGACTGCACCTACCCATTCAAGGAACTGTCCGGCGTTGGCGTGGCCTTCAAGCTGGCCCAGGCGTTGATCCGCGAAGCGCCGGCGTGCGAGGTGCCTGTTCACGTGCAGGAAGACGCCCTGCTCGACCTGGTGGCCCTGGGCACCGTCGCCGACATGGTGCCGCTGCTGGGAGAAAACCGCTACCTGGTACAGCGCGGTCTGGCGGCGATCAACGAGGCGCGGCGCGAGGGCGTGCGCGCACTGCTGCGCGCGGCGCGCGTCCGCGCCGGCGAGGTGTCAGCCTCGACGATTGGCTTTGCCCTCGGCCCCCGGCTCAATGCCGCCGGGCGCATCGACGATGCCGCGCTCAGCTATCGCCTGCTGGTGACCTGCGACCCGGTCGAGGCCGATCAACTGGCACACAAGCTCGACGAGCAGAACCGCCTTCGCCAGGACATGACCGCGCGAACCTATGCCTGCGCCGAGCAGATGGCGCTGCAAGCAGACCGGGAAACGCCCCTCCTCTATGCCGCGTCCGGCGAATTCAATTCGGGCATTGTCGGGCTGGTGGCGGGCAAATTGACCGAGGCCTATTACCGCCCGGCCATCGTGGTCGAGCAAGGCGATGGGGTGAGCAAGGGGTCGTGCCGCAGCATCCCCGAATTTCACATCACCTGCGCGCTCGACGAATGCCGCCACCTGCTGGTGCGGCACGGCGGGCACGCGGCGGCGGCCGGGTTCACGGTGCTGGACGAAAATCTGGATCAATTGATCGCCGAACTGTCTGCCATTGCCCGGCGCGAGCTGACCGGCAAAGACCTGTCGCCGACGCTGAACATCGATGCCGAGGTGCCGCTGTCCGAGATGGACTGGGCCGTCGTCGAGTGGCTGCGCCGGCTGGAGCCGTGCGGCTATGCCAACCCCGCGCCGATCTTTTTGAGCCGGGGTGTGTCGGTGCTGGATCGGCGCGCCGTCGGTGCGGAAGGGCAGCACCTCAAGCTCAAGCTGGGAGAAAATCGCCGCACCTTTGACGCCATCGCCTTTGGGCTGGGTGAGCGCATGTCAGAATTGGGCCAGCGCATCGATGTGGTTTTTTCGCTCGAAGTGAACGAGTGGCAAGGCGAGCGCAGCTTGCAGTTGAACGTGCAGGATATTCGCTGCGTCTAAGGGTTCGTAAATCTATAACTTCCTGCACTTAAAGCTCCAAGCCTCGTCCCTG
>CAYRXM010000014.1:34836-48330 GCA_964428175.1 uncultured Anaerolineae bacterium | reverse complement strand
GGACGTCACGCCCGGCGGGTGGCCCAGATCGACGCGATGCTCTAGCGCCCCTGCGCTTGTGTACCCACGACAAAAAATCGCGCGGCATCTCGAGATGCCGCGCGATTTCTGTTTCTGCCCCCTACCCCGGGTTTCCCCAGGAGCGTCGTCTCCTTATTTGCCGATTTCCTTGAGCATGTTATAGGCCGGGCGCAAGCAACCATCCGGGTTGACGATGGACCACCAATAAATATCGTCGTTCATCGTCGCCCGCGCATCGGTCAAGGGGACAAACATCACCCCCATCCAACCGCTCCAGTTGTCTTTGGCCCAGCGATAAGCGCGGCGCAGGTAATCGCCCTGCACCTGCTCGCTGACCGCCGCCCACTTGACCAGCGACCGCTCGCGATTGTCGGTGCTCCAGCCCATCTTGGTCACCACCCACTGCTTTCTGACCTGGCGTTCGGGGGCCAGAGTATAGTCGTGCAGCGACTCGACGGAGCGGAAGCCCCAGGTGCGGTTCAGTTCGCGAGTGGCCGGGAAATAGTTGTTCAGATCGCCGTTGGCCAGCTCGTCGGGCGAGTTTTCCGGCGCAGCTTTAAAGCCCAGCGCTTCCACACCCCACACGTCGCAGACCAGGGGCGCTTCGGTCTCTTCGTACAGGATGCGCAAAAACTCGATTGGCGGGATCGACGACCAATCCCACAGCGCCGTCTGCACCAAGCCGCCGGAAATGATCATCGCATTCGGGTCTTGCTGCTTGGTGTACCAGTAGGCATTGCGCAGCATCTCGGCGTAGCGATGCGGGTCCGGGCTTTGGCCGCCCCAGTTCTGGCTCACATTCGGCCCCGGCCAGATTTCGTAGGCGCGCACCAGGCCCTTGTAACGCTTGGCGATGGCGGCCATAAAATCGGCAATGTCGGCCATATTGCGCGGTGGGTTGTTGCGTGGGTAACCGTCGGCGGCCCAATCTGGCTGGAGCGAGATGGCGATGGCCAGGTCGAGGTTGTACTTGGCGACCATCCCCACTACACGGTCAGCTTCGGCCCAGTTGAATTTGCCCTTTCCGGTTTCAATTTCACGCCAGGGGAAGACCTGCTTGACCCAGGTAAACCCGGCCTGCTTGACCAGCCGCAGGTCACGGTCGGTGATGCAGTCGCCGGCATTCCAGACGTTGACGATCATCCCGTATTCGGGGCTTTTCATCTGCAATGGCTTGACCGGGCCGGGCGACGGCAAGGGGATCGGACCCAACGGGATCGATGTCATCGTCGGTACCACGCACGGCACTGGCGTTGTCGTCTTGCTGAGCGGCGGCGGCGTACACTTGGACAGATCGACGGTTCCTGCCTTGGTCGGGGCGGGGGTCGCCGCAGGAGTGACGCAGCATGCGCCGGTCGGCGTGGGCGTCGCGGTCGGCCCGCCGGGGGTCTGGGTTGGCGCGGGTGTGGTCGCCACCACCACCTGCGCGTCCTGCGTGCCGGGGATGTACAACGTCTGCCCGACGACGATCAGCGAGGGGTTGGTGAGGTTGTTGATCTGGGCCAGCGTCCACGAACTGACCCCATGACGGTAGGCGATGTTGGCCAGCGTGTCGCCGGAGCGCACCGTATAGTAAAAGCCTTCGGCGGGCAGCGTGGCGGCCTGAGAGGGGATCAAGAGCACCTGCCCCACATAGATGTATGACGGGTTGACCAGCTTGTTGAGCTGGACAATGGCATCGACGGTGGTGCGATAGCGCACGGCCAATGAACTGAGCGTGTCGCCCGACTGCACCAGGTGGCGAACTGCGTTGGCCGGCGCTTCAATCGGGCCGGGGGTCAGGGGAATGATCAACCGCTGCCCGACATAGATGCGGTTGGGGTTGGTAATGCTGTTGGCGGCAACGATGGCTTCAACCGTTACACCGTAATGAGCGGCAATGCCGGTCAGATTCTCGCCCCACTGCACCACGTGTACCACCGGCCCATATTCGGGCGGCGCGGCACTTGCGATTGCCGGCAGTGCGAGTAAAACAGCTAGCGCTGTAACGACCCACAACATTCGCTTGGACATTTCGTTCATCTGAAACCTCCTTTGCGCCGCACACTGGCGGCTGTGGCAAAAGGGTCGACCACTCGAACTGGATTCACCAATTCTACTCATGATTTTATCAGAAACCTTGAATTATGTCAAGATGGAATAGCACGATATCGCTCGCGACGCGCTCATTTGGTTTGACATGCCGTGGGTTGTGTGCTAAGCTTGCGCCAATTCACACTTCGGGAGGTCATCCAAATGGACACCAGACAGCAGTACCAATCGATCGTGCCGCGCTACCCCGAGTTGCAGGGACAAGTCGCCGTCGTCACCGGTTCCAGCCAGGGCATCGGCAAGGGCGTCGCCATCCGGCTGGCGCGCGAGGGGATGAAGGTCGTCGTCAACAGTCGCACGCCCGAAAATGTACAAGCGGTAACGGGCGAACTGTGCGACCTCGGCGCGCAGGTGATCGGCGTTCCGGCAGATATGGGCACGACGCAAGGGGTCAACACGCTGTTCGATGAAACCCTGCGCGCGTTCGGCGCGGTCGATCTGCTGGTCAACAATGCGGCCATCCTGGCCCGCCAGCACTTTTTCGATGTGGAGGAAAGCCTGCTCGACGCCGAACTGACGGCCAACATTCGTGGGCCATACCTGTGTGCCTGCCGCGCCGCCGCAGCGATGAAGGACAAGGGGGGCAGCATCATCAACATCAGCTCGATTGGCGGCACACGCGCGCACTGGCGCGGCTTGCCCTACGATGTGACCAAAGGGGCCATTGACGCGATGACCCGGGCCATGGCCCTGGAACTGGCCGAATACGGCATCCGCGTCAACGGCATCGCGCCGGGGCCAATTGCCACTGAGCGCTGGACCGCGCGCGATCCGCAGCAAGTGCAGGCCTTTGTCGAGCGCGTGCCGCTGCGCCGGTTCGGCACACCGCTGGATGTAGCCGGGCTGGTCGCCTTTTTGGCCTCGACCGACGCCAGTTACATCACCGGCGAAACCATCGCCGTCGACGGGGGCGTGCTGGCCCAACTGTCGCCGCGCGGACAGCCAATATAAAATCAAAGGAAAAGTAGACAAGGAAAAAGTCACACAGAAAAAAGGAGAAAAAATGTCACGGTGCATGAAACAAAAGCTGTCACGACGCCATTTTTTACAGGCGATGGGTGCGGCGGCGGTAGGCGCGCTGGCGGCGGGCTGCAAGCCGACGGCGACCCCATTTCAGGCCCAGAGCAACCAGTCCGGCGACGCCAAAGCCCGTGTAGCCATTACCCATGCCACCGGCTATGATCGCCAACTGATCCACGACCGCGTGCGCGACCTGCTCGACAGCATCGGCGGGCTGGGCGACATCGTCAAATCGGGCGACCGGGTGGCGATCAAGACCAATTTGACCGGCGGGGTTAGCGCCGGCCCGCTCAGGGGCTACCACCCCATCGACAGCTATATTACCCACCCAGAGGTCGTCCGCGCGCTGTGCGGTTTTGTGCGCGATGCGGGCGCCAAAGAGGTGTTCATCGTCGAGGCCGCTTACGAGTGGGCATCGTTCACCCAGTGGGGTTATGAAGAGGCGGCCCAGGGCGTAGACGCCAAATTGATCGACCTCAACGACACCGCGCCCTACTCTGATTTTGCCACCTGCCCCGTGCCCGAAGGGCGTTTCGTGTACAAGGACCTGGTGTTCAACCACCTGCTCGAAGAAGTAGATGCCTTTATCTCGGTTTCCAAACTCAAGTGCCACTATTGCTGCGGGGTCACCCACACCATGAAAAATCTGATCGGCCTGGTGCCGCTCCAGTTCTACACGCTGAACAAGGGCGACACCTATCGCTCGGCCATTCACGGCACCGACGCGCAGTTGCCGACCCGCCTGCCCGGCGTGATTATGGACATCAACCGCGCGCGCCCGATTCACCTGGGGCTGATCGACGGGATCAAGACCACCGATGGCGGTGAAGGGCCGTGGATTCAAACCATGTCGGCGGTGCAAGCCAATGTGCTGCTGGCCGGCAAAGACGTAGTCGCTACCGATGCCGTCGCCACGGCAGTGATGGGCTTTGATCCGACCGCCGATATGCCCGACCCGCCTTTTTTGCGCGCCAAAAACCACCTCAACATGGCCCACGAACTCGGCCTGGGCACCAACCGCCTGCAAGAGATCGAGGTGGTCGGCGCCGCCATCGCTGATGTGCAGACCCATTTCGAGCCGTGCTGGGATAGCTAGACGATGAGTTGGCGACTAATCCTCGTCTTTATCCTGACTGTGATCATTTATGCCGTCAACATTCTCGCCTATGCGGCGCGGCTGGCCGGCATCCGCACGCGGCGGCCGGCGCAGGCCAGCTCGCTGTACAACCTGCTGGCGCTTTCGGCGCGGACGGCGCACGCCCTGCAAGCGACACTGCTGGCCGGGCTGGTCGATCGGGCCGCGCCGGTGGATACGGTCGGGCAACTGACCACAACGCTGCGCTGGGTGCTGCTGGGCGCAGCCGGGGGCATTGTCGTCGGCGCGGGGTTGATCCCTTCATTTGCACGCCTGCTGGCCCGGGGCGTCGATTCTTTGGCCGCGCGCGGTTCGGTCCCGCGCGTGGTGCTGCACGGCTTGAGCGTCGACGGGATGCCGCAGGTCTGGAGCCAGCTCAAGCGGCCCCACGCCGGCGCTGTTCGCTATGCGCAAAAGAATCGGCCCGGACGGCGTTGGATTGCGATCACGCTCATCGTCGCCGCGCTGAATGCCGTCGCCGCGCCGGCTGCACAGATCGCCAGCGTGGTCGCCGTCGGAGGGACACGCACGTCGCTCAGCCTGCCCGCGTTTCTGACCGGCATCGGCTCGATATTGATGGTCCTGCTGGTCGATCCGGTTACGGCGCAGGTAATGGATCAGGCTTTGCGTGGGGAGCGCCCCGAAGCTGACGTGACCGTGTTCACAGTGTGGCAGATCGCAGCGCAATTGGCGGGGACATTGGCGGCGCAGCTTGCGCTCGCGCCGGCGGCGCAGGCATTGGCGGCGGCGGCGAGGTGGCTGGTCTAGATAAATAGCGTACTATCGCCAGGCGATCATGCCCTCTTGATGCAGCGCGCCGATCCAGTCGACGGCGGCGGCGCCGCCCTGTCCCTGAATCTGGCGCAGGGTCAGCGCGCCATCCAGCCATCGAAGCCAGGGCAGGCGCGCTTCGGCGACGGGCATCGCCGCGCCCTTGTTGAGCAAGACGGTCATCCCCGGCTCGTCGCGCCGCGCAAACGCGCCGACCGGGCGCAGTTCGCCCCACAAACACAGCGCGGGTTCGGCGGCAGGCACAAGCTCCGCCAGCGGCTCGCCGATCAACGGGTCTTGCCCCGCCCCGACCAGCATGGCCTGGGCGCGGCAGCCGCCGTGACAGGCAGCCAGGGCAGCGCAGCCGGCGCAGCCCTCCGGCAGCATCTCGCGCCAGCGATTCATCACCGCGCTGTGCCAGACATCCTCAACCGGCTGTGCGTTCAAATCCCCGGCGACCAGCGGCGCGTGGTTGCATGGTCGCAGCCGCCCCCACGCATCGATGGTGGCAAAGGTGCTCCCCGCCGTACACCCCCTGGACGAGGAAACCTCAAAACACTGTGGAATGCAGTTGCCAAAGCGGATCGGCTGCCCCTCGGCGCGCAGCCGTTCGACGGCGGCCATCGCCCGGCGCAGCTGCGCCTCATCGGGCGTCAAGCCGGGGATCGGCGCGCCGATCAGGCGGTTGACGACCAGGTGGTTGGCCCCCAGGCGCAGGGCCAGATCGAGCATCTCTGGAATGCGGTCGAAATTTCTTTGGTTCACAACGATGCTCAGCGCCACATCCAATCCGGCATCAACAGTGCGGCGAATGTTGCCGGCCGTCTGCGCGAAAGAGCCGGGGACGCCGCTAAACGCCTCGTGCGCGGCGGCGTCGGGGCCGTGCAGGGAGATCAAGAACCCTTCAAAATGCGTCAGACCGCGCAAAAGTCGCAGCAGGCGGGCCGGATCGCGCCAGCGACCGTTGCTGAACAGGGTAAAGGGAATGCCCAGCGCGTCGATGTGGCGGACGATTGGGGCGAAATCGGGGTGTAAGGTCGGCTCGCCGCCGGTGAGTTTGAACTGCTGGGCATGCCCGGCCAGGCGTGAGATCAAGTTTTTCCAACCCGCACCGTCTTGGGACAGTGAGCTGTCCAATGGCGGCGCGCCGCCGGTGAGTTTGAACTGCTGGGCATGCCCGGCCAGGCGTGAGATCAAGTTTTTCCAACCCGCACCGTCTTGGGACGGTGAGCTGTCCAATGGCGGGTTGGAAACCCACCCCACACGGTCAAAGACGTTGCCGCAGCCGGGGCAGGCGTTGTTGCATTCAGGCGTCAGTTCCAGGTAATAGGCCGCCGGCAGCGACAGCACCGGGATCGCCGCACCGTCGGTTGGACAGGCACACTGGCAGTCGCAGGCGCAGTCGGCGCGCAGCGCATTCTGATTCCCCCGATCAGCAGGATTGTCGGTCAAAATGACGGTCATCCTATCCTCCTACGCGATCTGAAAAATCAAGCACCTGCTGACAGAGGAGCTGCAAGGCGCGCAAGGCGTCGTTTTTGCCCGCGTCTTGAATGACATCCAGAATGCCTTGCGCCAGTGCGCGAACCGATTCGTGCGCCAGTTCCGGGTCCAAAAAGCGGTCGTTCAGGCGGTCGAAAAAGCGTTCCGATTCGCGGCCGCGCTGTTGGGCGATCAGGCAGGCGGCCAGGCCAAAGTGCTGGGCGGCGGTGGCCCAATCGCCGCGCCGCTCGGCGATCTCGCCGCGCGTCTCCTCGATGTAGCCCTGCAGCAAGATATATTTGAGTTGGGCTGCTTTTTCCCAGATCGCATCCAGGCGATGGGCGATCTGATCTTCGGGTGCAAGCCGCCCCAAAAAGTGGGCCAACGCCACCTCGAACTCGCTGCGGGCGATCAACCATTGGTCGCCATACCTGGAAGCCAGCTCCAGGCTGCGCTCCAGATAGCGTTCGGCCTGGGCATAAAAAGCGTCGATCTGGGCCGGGTCGCCATCGATCTGCTGCAAGTGTACAGCGCGGTCGCGCTGCTCGCGGCCATAGACATTGAGCACATCGGCGAGCAGCGATTCGTCGCCGACGTGCTCGGCAAGTTCCAGGGCACGAGTGAGGTAAGACTCGGTTTCCTCGTACTGCTCCATGTGGCGGCGAATGTTGGCCAGTGAGCGATAGGCCATGATTTGCCCGCGCACCTCGTCGAGCTTGTCAAAGCTGCGCAGGGCGAGCTTGGTGTAGCGTTCCGCGCCTTCCAGGTCGCCGCGGTCGCGGTCGATCTCGCCCTTGGTCAAATAACTGTAGGCCAGGCCGTGCTCCAGGCCCAGCCGCTGGCGCAGAGCCATCGCGCTGCGGCAGAGCGCGTCGGCCTGGGCCAGATCGCCCTGCAAGCGGTAGACGTAGGCCAGGTTGTTGGTGGCCGAGGCGACGAGCACCTGGTTGCCGGCCGCCTTGCTGCGCTCGATGGACAGGCCAAAGTGGTGAATGGCGCGGTCGAGTTCGCTGGTGCGGCTGTAGGTCTGGCCCAGGTTGTTGTGGATGGCGCCGATCACGCGCGTATCGCTTTCCTTGCGGGCAATGCGCAGTGCGGCCTTGAACTCGCAGATCGCTTTGGCTGGATCGGTGTCCATCGCGATCAGGCCCAGCGTGTTGTGGGCGCTGGCACGGTTGGCAGGTGAGACGCCGCGCCGGGCAAGCACCTGCTGGCAGATTCGCTGCGCTTCCGGTGCGCGGTCTTGAAGGCGCAGCGATTCGGCGCGGCGCAGTTCGACCTTGTCGCCTATCCCGGTGTAACCGGCGCTCTCCATCTCGTCGAGCAGAAACTGCATGCGCATCAGGTGGTTGTTGCGCTGCGCCTCGGCAAAACGGTCGTCGAAATAGGCCATCCCTTCCTGCTCGCCCAACTGCAACCGGTAATACAGGCATTCGGCTTCCAGCCGCCACTGCTCCCACTCGGACTCGCTGATGGCGGCGCGCTGCACCGGCCCTTTGTCGGTGGCCAGCCGGGCGCGGACTTGGGCGGACAATTGCCCGATGCGCGGTTCGTAATATGCGCCGATCACCCGGTGGGTGAGCTTGAAACGCACTTCGCGCGCCGGATCGATGTAGGTCCAGGCGTGGCGGTTGACCAGGTGCCTCATCTCGTCGTGCAGCATGCAGCTTCCCGTGGCCGGGTTGTACTTGACAAAGGTCAGTTCGGCCAGCGATTGCACCAGCGCTTCGGCCCGGGCAGGCGAAAGGTCGAGCAGTGCGGAGAGGATCGAGGCGTCGTTGCGGCGGCTGATGTGGGCCATATAGAGCACGGCGCGGTCGAGCAGGCCCTTGAGCTGGCGTACACGGTCGACCAGTTCAAACTCGAACCGCTCGCGCAGGCTGCTCAAATTCACCGCATTTGACAAATTCTGCGAATTTGACAAATTCGTAGAATTTGAAAGGTCGTCAGCAGGCAGGGCTTGCAGTTCACTCAAAGAATGCTCGGTGATGTCGGGCAGGGGCACGTCGCGGGCCAGCCACTCGGCGGCGAGGGTGAGCAAGATGGGCCGACCGTCGGTCAAAAAGTGGAGATTGGCGCGTATGTCCGCGTCGAGCACGCCTTGCGGATCGACGGCGTTGAAAAACTCGTCGCTCTCGATGTGGTCAAAGCGATCCAGTTCGAGCAGGGTAACGTTGCCGGAACCATAAATCTCGTTGAGCGAGAGCAGCTTGCGTCCCTGGATGTCGCGCCCGGCCGAGATAAAAAGCGCGTTGGGCAGTTGGCGCGCAAAACGGTCGGCGCGCTCGGTCGATGTGACCATCGCTTCGGTGGTGTCGGACAGGTAAAGCAGGCGCTTGCGCTCCAGGTACGGGCGCAGTTCGTCGACCGAGATTTCCAGCAGTTCAAGCTCTTTACGCTCGACCTGATCGGGCACCCATTCGTAGGCGCAGCGGTTGAGTTCGGCCAGCGCGTCGAGAAAACGCGATGTGTCGATGCCCAAATGGCGGTACAGCGCGGCGATCTGCGACAGCCCGGCGCGGTGATGCTCGGCATAGTCCCAGTAGACGACAAAAAAATCATCCTGGGCCTGGTAGCGGCGTTGAACCTCGCGCAGCATCCAGGTCTTGCCGATGCCGCCGTCGCCCTGGATGGCGATCAGGTGAGTCGTGCCCCAGGCATTGGCCCACTGGTCGATCAGGGCCAATTCTTCCTTGCGACCTACAAAGACATCAAACTTGTCCATTGTCTTCCTCCTGGCAAGCGCACAACGCATCGCAAACCGTTTGCACGCCGGCATCGCCCAACCGCTGGCGGATCAGGTAGCAGATTTCGGCATCCTGCCGGATTTGATCGGCGATCAGATCGGCGACGGAGCCCGTTTCCCCGGCCAGGGTTTGAATGTGCGCGCGCAAGGTCTGGCACAACACGTCGGTTCCCATCGCCTGATCCTGAAGCGCGTGAAACAACCACTCAACGACCGAGTAAAGCTGCTGCGCGGATTTCAAATGCGAGTCGGCCAGCCCCCGGCCGCCGATCCAGCCCGAATAGAGATCGAGGGCAAGGGCGTTGAGCCGGGCATAGCGCGTCACCCGGCTGTCGGGTGACACCTCGGCGCTGGGCACTGCCCCGGTGTCGGTTCCCCAGGCCAGCGCCATAGCCAACACGCGGCGCATCAGGTGATCGCGGTAAAAAGGCTCCTGGATCGTCGGGCCGAGCAAGAGATGGGATTGCTGCAAGCCGCCGAGCAAGGTGATCTCGTCTGTGTCGTCGGGCAGCTCGCCGGCCTCGACCAGCCGCTGCACGGTGTTGGCATTGACGCGGCGAAAAACGCTCAAGGTTTGCATGGCCTGGCGCAAGCGCGGCGGCAGATCGGACAAAAGCGCGTCGGCGGCCGGCGCGACGTGCGCCTGGACCAACCGGGCGCAATGCTGTCGGAAATACTCGTCTACCGCGCCGACGGCAAAGGCCTGTCCGGCCAGGCCATCGACCAGGGCGCGAATCACGCCGGGGTGTCCACCGCTCAAATGGTGTACCTGTTGGGCGATCTCGACCACGATCTGATCGTCGAGCGGGACGTGTACGGCCTGGGACTGGCTCCAGATCAACTCCTGGATCGGGTAGGCATCAAAAGGAGTCAGCCAGATGCGCTGCGGGGCCAGCGGGGAAGGAAACGCGCGCTCATAGCCGTCCCAGAATGCATCCGGCGTCCGCCCGGCGACAATGATGCGCACCACGATGATCTCGCGCCCGCCGATCCACGTCCGCGCGCGTAAGGAGGAAAAGAGTTCGTGCAGCCACTGCGCGGTGGCGGCGTCCAGGCGTTCGACCGAGTCGAACATCAGCAACACGGCCCGCCGTCCACCGGTTGACGGGGCAGCCAGCACCTGGATGACCTGATCGACGACGGTTTGCACGTCGTTCGTGGGCTGTTCGATCAATGCCCGAGCGATACCGGCCGGCGGATCGTCATCCAGGAGGCCGAGATCGACATAGCGACACGTCCAGACCCGGGCCGCGGCCTCGTCGTGCTCGATTTTGCCCACGATGCGCTTGAGCAGGTAGCTTTTGCCATAGCCGGCCGGCGCGCCGATCAGGGTATAAGGCGAGCGAGACGCGCGCAGCCGCTCGGCGTCCAGGCGATCCAGTTCCTGGTCGCGGTTGACGAATTCGATCTGGGTACTTTCGGCGCGTATGGCGAGGGCAGGGAAGCGGGCGGCGATCTGGCGGATGTCGGGGGGCACGGCCAGGTGAAGCCGGGCGACACGGTTGAGGTAATCGTCCAGGTATCCCTGGATCAGCGACCACTGGGTGTTGATCTGGCGGTCTTGATCCAGCCGGGCGCGCGGATCGTCCTCGACCTGGCGCATCGCCTCGTACTCGCGCACCAGGCCATAAGATTCGCGGATGCGATTTTCCAACTCTAGGATGGGGCCCACAGGTATCGCCTCGACAAGCGGGTTAACACCGATGAGGAAATTGTACCTTAAACCGGCAGAGGATGCAAACGGCCCAAGCGGAGAGGTCTCGTTCCCACGCAGGAGTGTGGGAACGAGACAAAGTGGATCGCTCGCGCCGGCAGAGACTGTCGGCGCGATGGGGCTTGACGATTACCGCTGATGGCTGCGCCGGCGCGCGTAGAACAGACCGGCCAGCAGCCCGCTGCCGAGCAAGGCCGCGCCGGCCCACAGCGATGGCGACATCATGGCCACGCCACCAGTTTCGGGCAGCAGCATGGAGGGGGTGGGCGTCGCCTCGACGGCGCCAGGCGTTGCAGTGGCTTCGGCCGGCGGCGACGTGGGTTCAGGCGGCGGCTCGGTCGGCGTGGCGGTCGGTGTAACCGTCGGCGTTTCGGTAGGCGGCGGCGTAAAGGTAGGCGTAAAGCCCAGCATGGGGCTGGCCGCCGCCGGCGGGGCCGAGCGGGCAGCCAAAACCAGTGCGGTGAGCATCGCAAGGACAAAAGCGGTTCCCAGAACAAATTTTTTCACAGTCCCCTCCAAAAGCACAGCCCGTCATATTTAGAGCCTATCGGAAATAAAGTCTGACTCAAAAAACAGACAGGATTGACAAGATTATTCCCGATCATGTCTATTATCGAAACACGGCAGGTAAAAAGACCTGGTCGGTCCACGGCACGATGGTCAGGTTGAGGCGCATGGCCGGGTCGCCGAGCAAGACGAACGAGTCGAGCAAGTCACGGTTTGGCTCGTTCAGGTACATCTTGGCCGAGGTGGTCAGATCGCCCAGCCGGGTGATGCCCTGGTTGAACACCCCATAGAAAAACCGCCCGGCGAGCGTGGCGTGCCCATCGCTGCGTCCCAGGCCGGTCGGCCCCCAGGTGGCGACAGCGCCGCCGCTGGGGTGGCGCAGCAGGCTCTCGTCGAGGGTGGGGCTTTCCCAGAAGGCAAAACGGCTGGTGAGGCAGGTCATTTCGATCACGGTTGGCAGCGCGCCGCCGTTGCGCAAGCCGGGCACATCGCTCACGTGGAACATAGTCTCCCCACCGGGCAAAACAACCGCCCATTGGTGCCAGGAGCTGTGCCCGCTGTACACGGCCAGCAGGCCGCCGCCGTTGAACTGCGCGCGCGTCAGCGCGGCGGCCAGGTCGATGTCGGTGTGGTGATACGGCTGCGTGCAGCCGGTTGTGCAAAAGTAGGTTCGCTGCCCGGTGATTGCGGCCGGCAGTGCATCGTAGAGCGAGTCGGCATGCTGGCGAAAGACCAGCTCTTCACTCGCGTTACCCAGCGAATTGCTGGCGAAAAACAGCGCGCGGACGTTCCACGGCCACTGCGGCGGCGACTGGCTATAAGTCAGAATTTTCTGGACGACGACTGCGGCTTCGGCGGCGTTGTTGACCGGCAGCCGGCCAATGGCGATGTCCGGCATCCGATCGCTGCCATCCACGGTGACGAAACGGTTGTCGGCAGCAATGCCCCTGGGTTCCGATCCCCACGGATCGTCGATCATGAAGGGCGGGATGCGCTGCGCGGCCTGGGCGTCTTCGCTGCCGTCGCCGACCAGCAGCACGTAATCGAGCACGGGCGGCGATGCGCTGTGATAGGTGGCGCTGATATAGTCGCGGATCGCCGTCGCCGAGACCGCGCCGCCGCTGTAGGCCTGGTAGATCGCCTCGGCGGTGACGCTGAACACGCGCAAGCCGTCGACGGCGGCGCGGTGCGCCGCCAGCGGCAGGGTTGCGGTGAGCAGCGACGAATGAGCGACGATCAGGTACTCGGTATCGGGCGGCGCGGCCGCGTCTTGTGAGACGATTTGCGCCTCGGCTGCACGGCCAAACGCCATCACCTGCGCCGGGTTGAGCACCGCCGCTTGCAGCGCGGCGAGCAGCGGGCTGTCGTCAAGGACAGCGACGCGCAGGGCCGCGCCGTCAAAGCGCAGTTCGAGCCGCGCGCGACCAATGCTTTCCAGAGCGAGTTCGACCGGATCGACGCGCAGCGGGTGAAAGGTGAGCCGCACCAGGCGGCGGCCGCGCTGCCAGCCGACCTCTTGCAGCGTCACCCAGTCGGCGGCAGCCGGCGGCGCGGGCGATGCCCAGACCGGCGCGAGCGCGTAGGGCGGGTCGCCGAGCGGGGTCAGACGCGGGACAGGCAAAAGCGGGTACTGCAACGGCTCGCGCTGCGATTCAAACGTATCGACGCGCAGCGTCACTGCGCTATCCGGCGGGGCGACAACCAGCGCCGTCGCCTGTGGAAGTTGCGGCTGTCCGGCCGCGCCGGTCACATCCCAACCTGGAGCATCGACTGCCGTATAAAGCAGGCCATCGCCGCCCTCGACCGTGCGCATGCTCCAGTCCGGGGCGAACCACTCCAGGGTCAAGCCGTCGTCGCCGGCGCGCAGCACAAGCGGCGCCGGCGACGCGGCGGACAGCGCCGTGGGGGGGGGGGGGGGTGGGGGCCAGGGGGGGGGGGCCCCCGCGACGCCCAAAAAACAACACCGATATTAAAAAAATGCTAGTGGTGACTACATTTGGAACACAA
>CAYRXM010000014.1:0-34826 GCA_964428175.1 uncultured Anaerolineae bacterium | reverse complement strand
GGCGCCGGCGACGCGGCGGACAGCGCCGTGGATCGGCGTTGTTGAACGCCAACGCCGATCCACAGCAGGGACACCAACAAAGAAGCAGTCAGATATCTCAAGTGCGCTGATCGGAACATCATGCCTCACTCAGCGTCGATCGGCCGAGTTGTTCGAGATCAGCGGCAGGTAGATGCGATAAGGCAGCCAGTTCAGCCGCATGTCCACACTCACCGGGCCGTGAATCGCCTCCGGTTGGGGCAGTTCTGTGTCGCCCGGCACCCGCTCGACCAGCCAGTACCAGTACCATTGACCGGACACAACCCTGGCGTCCAGATAGTCGTAGGTACTGCCGGGGCCGGTCGCCGGCACATAGGTGATCCACCCGGCCTCCTCCCAGCGTTCGCTGCCGGCGCGGTAGAGGTCAAAGCCGACCGTGCCCAGTTCGGCGATGGTCGCCCAGCGGACGCGCACCGCGCCATCCTCGGCCGTCGCGCGCAGGTAAAGCAGCGTGATCGGGGTGGGAACACCGCCCTCCTCGCCGCCGATTTCGACCTCGTCATCGTCGTCGTTGGCCGGGTTGTCATAGAGGTCGATGGCATCGGTGACAGTGGCCGCATTGGTGGTGGTGATGATGTTGTTCACAACGCGGAACACGGTGGTGATCACGAACGATGCGCCGGGCGGCAGATTGCGACCAAAACCGTGCGGCGCCGGCCCGGTCAGGTCGTTCCAGGTGACCATGCCGTCGTCCGCGTCCTGCTCCGGGTACGGCGTGGCATCGGTAAAGCCCAGATAGTACGGGTCGTACTGATCGACCAGCGGCAGCACGTCGATCACACTGACGCCCACGTTGGTGATGGTGATCGTAAAGGTGATATAGTTGGGCGCCACCAGGTCGGTGTCGACGGCGACGATCCGTTTTTCGACCTCAACCGCCGGGTCGTTGATCAGGATCGAGGTATCGTCGGTGTCGGTCACCGTGCCGCCGGGGACCACGCCGGTGGCGGTGACCACGTTGACGTACGTGCCGGTGATGCCGGGTGTGGCGGTCACGCCAAAGGAGACGGTGATGCTTTCGCCGGGGGCCAACGCGCCCAGGTCATACCAGATCAAGGTTGGCTCGGCCCACACGTCCGGCTCGGACGGGCTGCCCGTGCCCGGTGTATAGTAGAAATCGGCGGGCAGCGTGTCGACCAGCATCAGCGGGTCGATGGTCAACTGGCCGGTGTTGGTGATGCGGATGGTATAGGTAAAGGGCATATTGCGCACCGCTTCACCCACCGAGACGGTCTTGACCACCTCCAGGCCGGGCACGAGCACACCGGTCGACTCGTCGTCGTCGTTGTTGTCGGTGTCGCTTTCCGGCGTGTCGGCGCCGATGGTAACAAGGTTGGTAAAGGGTTCGGTCACGTCGCTGTTGACCGTCGTCGTAATCACGATCTGCCCACTCGCTCCGGCTGGCAGCGCGCCCAGGTTCCACACCAGCGGGTTCGGGCCGCCCGCCGGCGCAGGATCGGCGGCGACAAAGGTCACCTCGACGGGCAGCGTGTCTGTGACCAGCACATTCTGCGCGTCCGAGGGGCCGTTGTTGGTGTACACCAGTGTGTACACCAGCGTGCCGCCGGGCCAGGCCGGATCGGGATCGTCACGCTTGACCACAGTCACGTCGGCCAGCAGCGAGATCGGGGTAGTGACCGTATCGGTGCCGGTGATGTCTTCGCTGCTGCTGATCCAGGCCGTATTGGACACCTCGCCGCCGATCAGGTCGCTGTTGACGCGCACGACCAGGGTCAGGACGCGCGTCTCGCCCACATCGAGCGCGCCCAGCGTCCAGGTCAGCACGTCGGCGGCGTCGGGGCCGCTGTACGGTGGCGTGGCCTCGACAAAGGCCGTGCCAACCGGGACGGTGTCGGTGATCAGCACGTCGTTGGCCCGGGCCACGCCGGTGTTGGTGACGCGCAGCGTATAGGTGAGCAGCATGCCGGCGGCCACCGGCGACGGCGCGGCCTCCTTGATCAGGTCGAACACGGCATAGCCGGTGTTCACGGTGTTGGTGTCGGTCACAGGCGGGTACACGCGCGGCCCCGGCATCGTATCCGGCAGCCAACTCATCCAGCCGATGCTGGCGATGTTGGTCAGATCGACGCCTGCCGCGACATCCACATCCACATAGGCGACGTAGACGATTTCGAGCACCGAGCCGGGCGGCAGCGGCGCCCAGTTCTCAAACTCGACATAGAATATCCCGGAAGCGCCGCTGTAGCCGCTCACATAGTCGCCCGGATCGACGGGCAGGCCATCGATCGTCACGCCGATCAGCACGGGCGCGATGCCGCGCATGCCCACCGGCAGCTCGTCTTCAAAGGTATAGCGGTAAGCCGGGCTGTCGCCGATGTTGGTCACGACGACGGTATAGGTCACTGCCTGACCGGCGACGACGGTGCTGCCCGGCGGCGGGTCGCTGATCTTGTCGATGACCAACTGCGGCTCGACCACGGTGACGGTGACCTCATTGCTGCTGGTGATGCCGGTGCTATGGCTCAGCGTCGCCGTGTTGGTGATTTGATCGCCGGCGACGGGCTGCCACGGCGGCGTCGCAGTGTCCGAGATGACCGCCGCGGTCACGGTGATCCAGCGCTGCTCGCCGGCCGGGATGACGGTATAGGTCGCGGTCAAGACGGCAGGATACGCTTCCCAGTCCAGCGCAGCGCTGCCCGGCGCGTTCACGTCGAGGATTTCGAGCCAGGGTGAGAGCGCATCGCTCACCACGACGTTTTCGAGCGTGGCCGAAACCAGCGGATCGGGCACGCGGATGGTATAGGTGATGACCTGGCCGATGGTCGCCGTGGGTGGCTCGACCGTTTTGACGATGCCGGGCAGTGCGGTATGCACGGTTGTGCTGTCTTGCAGCGGGCCATAGTCACGGTCGCCGGGCGTATCGCCGGGCAAGCTCGACCAGATGACCTGTGCGGTGTTGGTCAAGTCAACCCCCACCGGAACATCAGCATCGACCGTAGCGCGGTATTGGATGGTCAGCACACTGCCCACCGGCATGCTAAAAGCAGGCGTAAAGGCGAGCGTCCACACGCCACCCGCATAGTTTGTTGTATAGAGACCCGCGTCCACCGGCGCGCCGTCGAGGAGCACGGCCAGCAGCAGCGGCGCGATGTCGTTCGCTCCGGCGGGAAGCGTGTCGCTCAAGACGAGATCATAGGCTGGAGCCGGGCCGTTCGGATCGCCGACATTGGTGATGATCACGGCATAGGTAATGGCGCTGCCCGCGCCGACGGTGCTGCTGGTGGGCGGCTCGCTGGCTTTGACCAGCACCAACTGCGGCTCGCCGACGGTCAGGCTCACCTCGTTGGTCGAGGTGATGCCAGATGCGCCGCTATAATCGAGATCGGCCGCGTTGGTGATCGTGTCGCCGGCCTGCGCACCCTGCCCATCCGAGATGACGGCCGTGATGGTGATATGGGCCTGGGTCAGGGCCTCGATACGCGCAAACTGCACCGTTACCACCTGCCCGTTGATCGTCCAGGTCGGCGTCAGCCCGCCCGAGGTGTCTACCGCCAGCGGGTACAGCCGCACGTCGAGCACATCGGTGATGATCACAGCATCCAGCGTGCGGGTGATCGATGGATTGGGCACCAGCAGGCTAAAAGTGACCACCGTGCCCAGCGTCGGCGTCGGCGGGGGGCTGAAAGCGAGCGCTTTGGTGATCGACGGCTCGACATCGATGATCAGCCCGAAATCAAAGCTATAGTCGTCTTCGGTGATGACCGGGGTGACGATGGTCAGCCCGCCGCTCACCGGCACGCCGTCCGAGTCGATCTCGTCGTCCGCGCTGGCGTCGATCAAGGTGTTGGTATAGCCTTCCAGCGGGCCGCCGGGCAGGAAATTGTCGGCGATCACGGTGATGGTGTAGACCTGGCTGATCGGCACGGTAAAGGTATAGTAGCCGTCGGCGGTAGTGGTGGTGGTGAACACGCGCCCGTCGGGATAGGTGATGGTGATGGTGACGCCGCCCAGTCCATTGATCGGGCCATCGTTCTGCAAACCATCGTTATTCACATCAAACCAGACATAGTTGCCGATCTCGACCAGTTGGACAAAGCCATAGTCCAGGGTCAGGTCTTCGGTGAACACCGTGGTCAGCGTGGTGGTGATCGCATACGGCAGCGTGCCAAAGGTCTGGGTGATCGAGGCGTTCGAGTCGGTGTCTGGCGCGCCGACCGTCCACAGCGTTTGCGTGTACCCCTCCAGCGGGCCGCCAGGCCCATAGCTGGCGGTCGAGATGATCACGGTATAGGTCACATTGAGCGGTAGATATTCAAAGATATACCAACCGCTGCCGTCGGTGACGGTGCTGGTGATGTACTCGCCGGTGGTGCTGTCATAGAGATCGATGATCACGCCGCCGATGGGGAACTCGCCGGGGTGCGTGCCCTGGACGCCGTCATTGTCGAAATCGTACCACACGTAATCGCCCAGGCGGCCCAGCGGCCATTCGAGCGGGTAGGTGGTGTCGGTGATGTACGGGCGCACGCCGGGGATGGTCTCGGTCAGCGACGTATTGTGTACCAGCACCGCGTTGACGAACTGGCTGCCCTGATAGATGGCCTGATCGAGGCGCACGCTGTAGGTGAGCACCAGCGTGTTGGCCGGCGGCGGCGGCACGTCGAGCGCGGGGATGGTCCAGGCGATGGTGCGCTCTGCCGGCGACCAGACGCCGCCATTCGAGATGTCGATCGGGGTCAGGCCGGCGGGCAGCGTGTCGGTGACGCGCATGCTGTAGGCCGCGCTGTTGCCATCGTTGACCACGGTCAGCGTGTACACCGCCTGCTGCGGGTCGTCGGTGATAGCGCCGACCTTGCTCACGCTGACCAGCGGTTCGTAGACCGGCGTGGTGATCTCGTTGGTCTGGGTGATTCCGGGCGATGCGTCGTGGCTCATGTCGCCAATGTTGGAGAGCACATCGCCATCGACGGCGCCCAGCGGGTCGGAGATGCGCGCGGTGACGGTGATGGTGGCTTGCGTGCCGTGCGGGATGCTGGCAAAGCTGGCCGTGACCACCTGACCGGCCCAGCCGGACGCGCCGCCCGTCCCGCCGGCAGCAACGACGCTCTCGATGGACAGGCGGCCGTCCACCGTGTCGGTGATTTGCACGCCATACAGCGTCGCCGAGATGGGCTGTACGGGCACGACGAGGGTATAGGTGATCAGCGTGCCCAGTGTGGCCGTGGGCGGCGGGTCGAACAGGCCAAACTTGGCGATGCCGCCGTCGATGGTGCGCACAGCGGTCGAGTGGGAGCCGCCGCTGTATTCCCGAACGATGGGGGTAGGCTGCGAGTCATCGGGCCAGGCGTCGTAGGCCAGGAAGGCCTGGTTGGACAGAACGGTGTTGGCCGGGATGCCATCATCGACCTGTAGCACGACGGTCAGGGTGAAATAGGTGTGCGCCAGCGGGTTGAACGGCGCCGTGGCGGCAAGCTGGTTCACCCCCCAGGTGAGCACGCCGGTCGCGCCGACGGACGGCGTATAGACGACTGCCGCGGCCGGGTCGTTGCTGACCAGAGCCGACGAGACAAAACTCGTGCCGGCCGGGATCACGTCAGTGATGACCAGATCGTGGCCGGGAAGGTGGGACTGGTTAGAGATGGTGAGGGTATAAGTCACCAGATCGTTGGCGCCGACGGTGCAGGCCATATTGTCCAGGCGGGTGACGAGGATGTCGTCAAAGCGAGACACCGCCGTGCCAGTTCCAGAGTTGTAAAGCCCGACACGCCCTGCCGAGAGTGCAGCGTTGAATGTCCTGACCGGTGTCAACAATGCACCATTAACCCAAATGTAAATGGTATTGCTAACAACCTGGACTTCAAAGTGATACCAGACATTGGGTGTAAATGTCAAAGAATAATTTTGTACAGTATTAGTGGTACCACCAACGCGCTGTTCCAGGCGCAAATTTGAGGTACTAGACCAGAACAGCCGCAGATAATTGTTTGAATTGGCATAACGCACGTAAAGTCCTGGCCTGTTGGTGGTGCTGTCACCGCGCAGCATGGCACTGAAACTGTAATCGGTCCAGGCCGTGCTACCGTTTAGACGGGTAGCGCCACTACCGGTAGCACGATACTCTCCCTGAACCACGTTCCATGTACCGCTACTGGGTGCCCAGCCGCTCGCGCTTCCATCGTTGAAATTGCTCTCCAACAACGTCGCCCCACACCCATATGGCGTAACATACGTCTTGCCGATGTGCAAGATCGGCTCCAGCACGTCCACATCCGCCGTATCGGTATAGACATACGGCTGGCCGTCGTCGGTGTAAGTCATGCGCAGGTCGTTGACCAGGCGCGCGCCGTCGAAAGCGGCGGCGGCGTTCTGGATCACCGCGGTGATCACGCCGCTGATCTGCACGATACCGGGTTGATCGCCCAACTGCCAGACCACCGGCCCGCTGCCATAGAGCGCGGGGAAGATCGTCGGCGTGTTCAAGACGACCGTCGTGCCGCCACCTACGTCCTGATCATAGACGTAGGTCAGGACGGAAGCCACATAACCCAGCCCGGCGGGCAGCGTATCGGTGATGGTCAGGTCCTGGTAAAGCCCGTCCACGTCCGGCAGGGTAGAGGTAAAGATGAACACCAGCAAACTGCCGACCGTGCCGGTCTGCACGTCGGGATTCTTGCGAAATTCTTGCAGCAGCGTGGTATAGGACGTGTCAGTGATGATGCTGCTCTGGCATCCCACCGCGCAGGCAGCGGTGGCCGTGACCACGTTGCGGTTGTCGCCGGTTTCCAGCATCAGCGCCGACACCTGGGCCGTCCATACCCCGCCGTACGCCGGGATCGGCGAGGCCAGCGTCCAGGTCACCACATTTCCATTCACAACGGGCACATCGCCGCCCGGAGCGCCGGGCGTGGCCCCCAGCACGGTAAAGTTGCTGCCGGCCACGTCGGTGATGATGACATTTTCGGCAATGTCCGTGCCGACGTTGGTGACAATCAACGTCCAGGTGATCGTCTCGCCCACGTCGCGGGTCTGGGTGCGCGGCAGCTTGGATATGCGCAAATCCGGCGCCAGCACATTCAGCGACACGTTGTCCGTAGTCGTCCACGGGCCGGGAGCGGCGCAGACCGGGTGTTTGTCAAAGTACAATGTTGCACTGACCGGCATCCCATAGGCATTGGGGCAAACGCCACTGCCGGCATAGTTGTCCACGCGCAGGGTCAGCACAAATTCGTACGGGCCGCTCATCGTGCGGCCGGGGATTTCGTCCCACACAAAGCGCGGCGATTCGAGCGGCGTGCTGTAAACCTGTGAGGGCATAAGTCCCGAACTGACCGTATAACTGTACACATAATGGCCGCTGGGCAGGGTAACGGTGAGGGTGGTGGAATAGGCCCGCGAGCCGTTGTTGCGAATGAGGATCGGGATTTCGTCGCCGCAGAGGGAGACCGGCGACGGATCGATGATCACTTCTAGATCGGGCACGGTCCACACGTCGGCGGTGTCAAAAGGCACGTTGGTGCTGGTGCAGCCATCGTCGCAGCCGTAGCGCAGGCTGGCCCGGTTCAGGTTGCTTTCGGCGCAGGCATCAACTTCTTCAGTGATGGTGCCGGTGATGTAAAAGGTCAGCGCCGCTGCGCCGGGGGGCACATCGCCCAGCGTCCAGGTAATGGTGCGGCTGGCCAAATCGACGGTATAGCCCGGTGTGGTATCAGAAATGACGAAATTGGCCGGCCAGGTATCGGTGAGCACCACATTCTGGGCCACATACGAGCGGGCCGAAAAGCGGTTTTGCACGTCCAGCCGCCAATAAACCGCCTCGCCGGGCGTGGCATAGGCCCGCTCGGCCCAGTTGACGCCGTCGGTGCTGCTGCGCTTGAGCAGGGTCATGTCCGGCTGGAGGGTGTTAAAAGTGACCGCGTCTTCGTCATAGCTCAAATGCCGGTCGCACGGGGCCAGGGCGGCGGCGCTGGCCCAGGACTGCGGCGAGGTGTTGGGCAGGCAGGTGGTGTTGACCGGCACCCAGATGCGCACCACATGCAGCGGCGGCAGGGCATTAAACCAGCTATAGACCTCGGCCGGGGCGTCGACGGCGCGCCAGATCAGGCGATACTCATCGCCGACGGTTTGGGTGATCGGCACAAACGCGGTGGTGGTGACCAGCGGCGTGCCGTCGGGCGCTTCGATGACCATCGTGATCGGCTCGCCGGGGGCGGGAAAAAGGCTGCGCATCGTCTCGGTGATGTCCAGGTGATAGAGGGTCACGTCGGCGGAGGCATTCTTGGTGGTAAACATCACCTGGCCCAGGTCGCACATGGGCAAATCGGCGCTCTGGCCGTTGTTGGTCAGCAGATAAGGGTCGGGGGTATTGAAATCGACCTGCGCCGAGGCGAGCTGGCAGGTCTCGCCCAGGCAGTCCAGCCGGGCATCGATGTCAACTCCCAGCGGTGTGCAAGCCACCACCTGGGCGGTGACGGTGAAGGCGCGCTGCTCGTTGGGGGCCAGTTCGTCGATGTTCCAGCCGATCACGGCCGCGCCGGGCGTGCCGGTGACGGGCAGCGTGGTGAGCAGCGAAACCCCGCTGTCGTCGTTGACGGTGTAACTGAACACGGCCAGCCCGCTGATGGTGTTGGTGATCAGGACGTTGGCGGCGGTCAGGTTGCCGTTGTTGGCGATGAAGAATTTCCACCGCACCTCTTTGTCGCGCACCGTGTAGCGGATCGGCGTGGCAAAGAGGAGCAGGTTGGGCGCGCGATAGACGTGCGGCAGCGCGGTATCGTCGCCGTGGGCAAAGCCGCAGAGGCTTTCAAAGGTGACCCCGGCCGCCCAGGGCGACTCGCCGGTGCAGCCGATGTCCACGTCAAAGTGGATTTCGCCGTTGCCGTTCAAATCGGCGCCGGCAGGGAAGGTAAAAGTGATCACGCCCCGCCCGCCGCCGATGTTAGTGTTCGAGATCACGGTCGGTGCGCCGAGGGCCAGCAAGCCGCCGGTATAGATGAATCCGCGCGCCGAGGCGATCTCGGCCGACGAAGCCGTGAACGTGACCACCACGTGGTCGGTCACGCGATTGGGCTGGTTGTCCTGCACGGTGATGATCGCCCGGTTGGGGCCGCAGCGATCCAGGATCGCCGGCGCCAGCGAGATGGACAGGTCGCCGCGGCTGATGGTCAACACGAGCGCCTGGTTGAAGGAATTGTTGCCGGCGCAGGCTTCCTCGTCGCTCACGCCGGGCAGGTAGAGCTGTGTCCAATCGTAAAAGGTCTGCTCCACCTCGCCGTTCAGCGCCGATTCGGGAATGCTGACGCGGTAGGTGATGGTCATCGCCAGGGTCTGGGTGGGGGCAAGGCCTTGCAGCGGCGAAAGGTCGATCATCAATTGGCCGGTGGTCGTCACCGGGGTCAGTGGAAGGGTGACGTACTCGACGCCGTCGATGACCACCGAGAGCGAACCGGGGATATACGCCAGCCCCGCGCCGGGCAGCGCGCCATCGCCGATGCCGGTGCCCAGCGCCTCGGTGAACACCGCGCCGGTCCAGGTGATCGTGGTCGTGCCGGTGACCTGGTAGGTGTTGGTGATCACGAATCCCTGCGCATCGCAGACTTCGAACGCGCCGGCCGAGGTGCGGTTGGAGGAGACGCCTTCGTTGTTCTGGATCGCCGTGCTGACCTGATCGTTACGCTGAAGCGGCGGGCAGCCGGGACAGGGCGGCTGAGCCGAGGCCGCAACGCCATTGTCGACGATCTGGCTGGCCCCGCACACGCCGCCGGTGGTGGTGATCGCGCGCACCCAGTAAACCAATGTTTCGCTGAACGGCGTGGCGGTGGGTGTAAACTGCCAGGCAATGCCTGACGCTGTGGAAATGGCGCTGCCTGCACTGGGCGTGAGCGGCCCGACAAACTCGAATTCGCCCGGCAGCGTGTCGGTGATGTACACCGGCTGGCCGTTGAGATGTTGGCCGGAGACCGTCACCGTATAACTAAACGTCTGGCCGACGTTGACCAGTCCCGGCCCGTCTTTCTCCACGGCCAGTTCAGGGCCGACGTCATAGGCGTACAGATAATTCAACAAAGCCGGCGTGCCAGTAAAGGGGTTGCCCCCGCACACGTCCTGGTAGAGCGGAGTGAACACGATCTGGCCGCTGCCGGCGGAGCAGACGAAATCAAGTTTCGGGCGCACCTGGAAGGTCAGCGTCAGGCCGCCCATGCTGCCGGGGATGGCGCCGGCCGGGCTGCCGCCGGTGTAGGAGAAAAGGCCGCCGCTGTAGGTCCAGTCGCCGCTCAACGAGCCGGGCACCATTTCCAGAAAGGCGTCGCTTTCCAGCGTCGAATCCAGGCGGAACAGGCCGGCCGGGCCGCCCGGATTGTCCAGCGTGATGGTCACGGTGCGGGTGACGGCGGCGCAGTACTCGAACAAGATGGGCGAGGAGACCTGCGCCTGCACGTTAGGGATTTCCGGATTGTACAAGATACTGACCGTCGAACTCAGCGGGTTGGACGCAGTGGCGTCGCCGGCCTGGTTGCCGCACTGCCACGAGCCAAAGACGTCGTTGGTCAGGTTGCAGGCCTCGACCGTGCCCACCGCCGTATAGACGAACGTCTCGTTGACGTCGAGCACGGGGATGGTGGTGGTGGGCGGGGTCAGCGTCGGCGCGCCCAGGTTGATGCCGCCGGCGTCGGTGATGGTCGCATTGTACAATTTGCCCAGGCCGGTGTTCTGCACGGTGATCGTCCAGGTGATCGGCTGTCCGAAATCGGGCGTGCCCAGGTCTTGAATGGGCGGCGACTTGGTGATCACCATGTTGCCGCGCCCGGTGGTGATGTTCAAGCCAGAAAAATTGCGCTCGACGGGCGGCTGGGCCGGATTGGCATTGTACCAGATGCTCGCTTCGAGGCGCTGGCCCGATTGGGCATTGCAGGCCGCGCGCAGGCGAAAGGTGAGGGTGAGCACCTCGCCGGGGGCCAGGTTGGCCGGAGCGGTGGGCGTCCAGGTGATGGTGTCGCTGGTGAAAATGATGTCCGTAGCCAGTGTATTGCTGACGCTGTGCGTTAGCGCGCCGCCGCTGTCATAGATAAAGTAACTCTCGTGTGTGGCGGTCAGGTAGAAATTGTAGGCGGTGGAGATCGAATCGTTGCGGACGACGATGGTGTACCATTCGCCGGCCCCGACCGGGCTGCCCAGGCTAGCTACCGGCGGGCCAAAGACGCTCACCGCCAGCAGGGAAAACGGGATCGGCTCGTACATGGGCGCCGCCTGGGGGAGGATGGGCGGGCGGGCCGAGGGAAGTACAGACAGCGGCGGCAGGGTTGGCGGCGCGACTTTGGACTGGAGCGGGCCGTACAAGGCCAATGCGGGAAACGGCTCGCGCGGAGCGGCGGCGGTCGCCGGCTCGATCTCGTGAACGCGCACGATGCGCAGGTCGGAAAGACCCAGCGAAGACGGTTCGAGCGCCGCGTCGGCGGCAGGCAGGGCGTCGGCGTGGACCGGCGAAGCAGAAGACGGGAAAAGCATCTGGAAAATCAACACCCAGATCAAGACCCAGGCCAGATCGTGTTTGAAACGTTTCATGTTCCCCCCCCATTCGGGACAAACCGGAAAAAGGCAAGGCTTACCGCTGCCACCGGCGATTTGTATTGGATCGACGCCGAGTTCCCCTGAAAGCGTTCTCACCGGAGACATCGAGAACACGGAGGCGAGAAGAACATCTATGGTATCTTTTCAATGTTTTGGGGAAAGAAACCAGGTTTTTGACAAAAACCTGGTTTCTCCCCAACTTTCTGAGATGATACCGTCTATGGATAAGAACAAATATCTAAAACTGTTGTCATTCTCCGCGTGCCTGATGCCCTGGTGTTTTTTCAGCGAACCTGTGCGTCAGATCGAAAACCGATTACAAGGCTAGGAATCATTATACCATTCAAACCGGGCCAGACACGTAAATTTCCTGTAAATTCCACGTGAACGATGGGTGAATGTGGGCCTGTGCATTGCACCACAACGCCAAACGTCCCTACGCAGAGCATAGGGACGTTTGGTTTGAGGTTGGGAGAACAGACGACGCTATTCCTGGCCTTGCGCGATGGTCAGCAGCCGCCCGTCGGAGCGGCCAAAGACCTCGGGAAAGTACATCTCGCTGGCCACGGTGGGGATGACCCGATATTCGCCGGCCAGTGTAGCACGGAAGGTGTAGGTATATTCGTAGGTGCCTCTGGGCAGGTAATCGGCAAAGAGCACCACCTTTTCGTCGCGCATCTCGCTGCGGCTGTACCAGTTCCACCACCACCAATACCAGTCATACCATCCAGACCTTCCAGATTGCCGGCGCAGCGATGGGTCCTGATCCAGCAGGCTGGTCGTGGCCAAAGTCGTGTCGATGGCCTCGCCGCCGGCCGGCAGCGGGTCTTCGACGATCACATAGTAAAGATCGTTGGGCGCGATGATGGTCAGTTTGACCCGCACCACGTCGCCGACCTTGACTTCCTGCACTTCCGGGCAGGGGTTTTCTTGGGTCGGTACGCAGGCCGCGTCGGTGTATTCGCGGTAGACGATGATGCCGCGATTGACCGGATCGATCTCTTGCACCGGCAGGTAGACGCGCAGGTGCGCGGTATAGTAGAGCCGCCCTTCACCCTCGCCGCGGCCGATTTGCAAATAGTTGCCTTGATCCGCGATCAGGTCAGCGATGGCAACCTTGATCTTGATGCTTTCGCCCACGTTATCGGCGTTCACCGTGCCTTCGGCCAGCGTCTTGCCGTTGAGGTTGGCGGCATACTCGTAATTCCCCTTCAACTCGCCGGTGACCTTCATCCAGTCGGTGAAAGCGATCAGCGCCCAGGCCGTCTCTTGCGTCGTCTCCCAGATGCCGTCCTTGCGGGCCACCATCAGCCAGCGCACCACGTTGGGGATCAGCTCGTTGTTCGGGTCGAGCCGGGCCAGCGCGTCGAGGATTACCCCCGTGGAGCGGGTATCGGTGTTCATGGCCCACCAGTCATAGTTCTGCTCTTCCCAGTGCGCGCCGGTGGCCGAGAGAATGGCCGAGTTGTTCAAATCGGAAAGCAGCGTGTCCACGCGGCCATCGCGCTCGCCGATCAGATCGAGGGTCAGCGCCAAAAAGGCCTTGCCAAAGTGCGAGAGCTTTTCGCGGTTGTCGAACAGGCTGCCGGTGTACTCACTGGCCTGACTGCCCCACTCCGCTTCGGCCATCACGTAGAGGATAAAGGACTGCAAATTGGCTTCGCGGTAAGAGGCAATCCTCCGCACGGGTGAGAGCTGGCGGTTGAGATAGTCCAGCCCACGCTCGACGACAGCCCAATCGACTGCAAAACCTGCTTTTTGGGCCTTGTCCATCGCAAAGACGACATAAGCGGTGATGTGCGGGTTGCTCTCGCGCGCCCCTTTCCACCAGCCCCAGCCGCCGTCGTCGCGCTGCTGGAGAGTGAGCATGTCCAGCCCTTCCTTGACCAGGGCCGGCAGTTTGGCTTGCAACTCGGCGTCGACGATGCCCAGTTCTTGCAACGCGCGGTAGGTCAACACGTTGGGCAGAAAGCGCGAGACGGTCTGCTCGGTGCATTCATACGGGAAATACTCCAGGTAGTCCAGGCCGTCACGCATGCCAGCGGCCAGCGACGGATCGAGCTGGATGGACACCTCGCCGCGGCGATCATCGTAGCGCGGCGGCAGGGCGATGACCTCGGTGCGCCCGCCGGACGTGACCAACTGCCCACCGGTGCCGACGATGTCGGGCGCGGTGTAGCGGTAAACCAGCAGCGTGCCGTCCGGGCCGGTGGTCAGGCGCGGGCGGGCGGCGTCGTTATACTCACCCGATACGGCGCTGAAAATCACCTCTACGCTGGGCACATCCTGCACGGTGACGTGCCAGGTGACCTTGGTTTCCCCGCGCGCCCGCACCGTAACGGTCTGCGCGGCGGGGTCGCTCAAAGTCAGGCCAGTGCTGCTCAAGGCCACCTCGACGCTGAGTTCTTGATCGGTGTTGTTGCTGACCAGCGCCGAGAGATAGGCCTCATCCTCGACGACGAAAAAGCGCGGCGTGACCGGGCGCACCAGCAGCGGCTTGGTGACCAGCAGGTCCACCGTCGCCTCGCCGACGACGGTTTCCCCAGTCGCACCGACGCCACGGAACACCCAGGTAGTCAGGTTGTCGGGCAGCTTGATTTGCACCTGGCCGCGCCCGTCGGCGCCGGTCACGAAATTGGCCTGCCAAAAGGCGGTATCGGCAAATTCCTCGCGCAGATCGACGCCCGGCGGCGGGGCAGCGCCGGCAACCATCGATTCGGCTTCGACAGTCTTTTCGACGGCCTGGGGCAGCGCAGTGACGGTGGGCATTGCGGCCGTGTCCCTGGCGCCACCGTCATTGCGCATGCGCAACTGCTGCTCGACGCCATATTCCCTGTACAGCTCTTCCTGCTCGATCAGCAGCCGGCTCAGCGAGATCGACAGACCGCTGGCGGTGTTGACTTGCAAAGCGCGCCGCCCGTAAAAGGCGTTCAGGATGGCATTGGATGGGCGCGGCATCAGCGACAGCACGGCCTTGTCGACCAAATCAAGCGCAAAGGACGCGGCGACCGGTTCGCCGGTCGAGTTGGTGGCGCGCACGTCAAAAGTGACCGTTTCGCCGGGCAGCGCCTGATCGACGTTGGGTGTCAGCTCGATGGTCAGTGTCTGTTCCTCCGGCTCGACAGTCAGCGCAGTGTACCCAACCTTGAAATTGGCGACCTGGTTGTTGGCGTCCTTGCCCTTGACGATGACCGCCGAGATATAGATGTTGGGCACATGGCGGTCGGTGAGGGGCAGGCGGTAGACAGTGCTGTTGTTGGTCAGCTTGATCACCTCTTGCTGCAACACGCCGCCGCGCTCGATAGTGATCCAGGCCCAGTGCTCGCCCTGGAACGGCGACGGGATCAGGATTTCGGCGGTCTCGCCGGGCCTGTAAACGCCCTTGTCGGCGATCAGGTCGATACGATCCTCGTTGGTGCGCCGCCAGGAAATATAGTCCTTGCCGCTGACCCAGAGAAACATGCTGGAGCGAGCAACCGGTGATGTGCGCGACTCGGCGATGACGTGATAGGAACCGCCGACGGGCGGGACAAAGCTGAATACCGCTTCGCCGTTCGCGCCGGTGGTGACATCAGCCTCGGTGATGAACACATCCTCGGTCGTCCAGGTCCAGCGGCCGCCGCCGGTTTCGTTTTCGACAAAGACGTTCTTCCACTCGCGCCGATAAACGGAGAGTTTCAAAGCTTTGTTGGGCTGGCGATTGGCTTGCCAGTCGACGGTGAGCAGATCGACCGACATTTCCTTTTCTGCCTGGCCCACGTACTGCTGCGCGGCCAGCCCGATATAAATGTCGCTGCGGTGGGCGACGATCTCTTTTCGCCCCGAGATGACCTGACCGTCGTTGCCGCTGACCGTGGCCTCGACCTGGAGCTTGAGGCTGTAGGTGATCGGATTGCCTTCGCCATCGAGCCATTCGGCGGGCAGATCGATCAACAGATTGCCCTCGGCATCGGTGCGCCCGGAGCCGCCGAGCAGTACCTGCGGCGGCGAAACCGGACGCCACCAGCACCAGCGGCAGACCCACGGGTCGTCGGTGTCGGAAAACGTATAGCGTCCAAACTGTGGCGGGTCAAAGGTGTAGGTTTCGCCCAGCACGTTCCAACTGACCGGCACATCCTGCACCGGCCCGCCGAAAAAGTAGCGCACCTGTACCTCGGCCTGATTGCTCTGGCCGAGCAGAATTTCGCTTTTGGCCGGCTCGACCAAAACTTCAAACTCGGGCGGGCGGTAGGCGGCGACCTGAAAGCTGTGCCCCCAACTGCTGCCGCCGGCCTGGACATAGATGGAATACGATCCCAACGACGCGCCTTCGGGCAGCGCCAACTCGCCGCTAAACGCGCCAAACTTGTCCAGCGGCAGGGATTGCTCGAACACTGTGTTATAAGCCGCATCGCGGATGATCACCTGTACCTGCGCCATGTCGGGCAGCCAGTATTCGACATCATCCTCACCGCGCGCCAGTCCACGGAAATAAACCGTCTGCCCGGCGCGGTAGATCGGGCGGTCGGTGTCGACAAAGACGCGGTACGGTTGGTAGCCTTCGCCTTCGCCGAACCCAAACTCCCAGATCGAGATGCCCTGGTTCCAATAGGCCGAGGCGGCGACAAAGGGCGACGCGGACAGAACGGCGATGTTATAGTAGCGATCCGTGTCGACAATAGGCAGACGAGCCAGTCCGTCAGCGTCGGTAGAAGCGGCAGCGCCAAGCTGGATTCCGTCGTACCAGTCGAACAGGGACAGCGGCAGGTTGGCAACCGGGCGGCCGCTGTCGAGGTCGGTGGCCCAGACCAGCAGTTCTTCTGCCGACGATTTCAGGGTCAGGTTGATCGCCGAGACGACCAGCAGATGGCGCTGCCGCCACTCTCTGGTCTTGATGTCGGGCGTGTCGAGATCGATCAGGTAAAAACCTGGCTGGAGCGTGCCGCCACCCTCGACGAGCTCGACGCGGGTGTACTCGCGCTCATTGAGCGGCGACTCGACCGCCTCGCGCCACTGACGCACCTGGCTGGTCGGAGTGAAATTGTACCAGTCACGCTGAAGGGCAAAGAATTCGTCCTGGGTCAGGCTGTACAGCTTGAAATCGATCTTGTCGACGTTGACGTGGCTGACGAACAAGCGCGCCGGGTCGTTGGCGTTGAGGGTGCTGATGTTGCCCGGCACGTGCAGCTGGGCCGAGGGATCGAGCGGCGCGGTGCGGAACTTGACTGTTTTGCGCTGGCCGGTGGTGTTGCCAAACGGGTCGGCAATGTCGGGGCCAATGTTCACTTCGTAATCGGTGGAGGGCTTGGCCCCGAAACCGAGCACAAAGGTGTAATTCCAATCGCTGAAATAGGTATAAACCTGCGTCGGCGAGATGGCCGGCGTCATTTGCAGGTTGGCCATCACCGTGGCCGGATCGATGGTGGTGTTAAAGACGATCTCGAACGCAGTATAGGGCGGAGCGTTGCGTTCCAGGTGGGCCGGCCGGGTTTCGACGATGCGCGGCAAGGGCGAGGTGTTAAAGGTCCACTCGTAGGGATCGCGCATACCCACCGAGACAATGTCCGAACGCGTCGCGCTGAGCGCGCTGAGCACGCCCGCCTCGACGCGCACGGTGTATGGCTTGTCGAATTCGAGCATCTCATTGGGTGTAAAGACCAACGTATCAGTCAGCACCTCAAACTTGCCTTCGACCGCAGCGCTCCACGTCCCGCCGATCATGCTGAACGCCGTCTGCGCTGAGACAGGATCGATGGGCTGGTTGAACTGGATGCGGATCGAGGTGTTGGGCGGCACGGCGCGGTCGATGTCGGTCTGCGGCGTGGTCCAGACGATCTTGGGCGGCTCGGTGGCAAAAGACCAGGCATAGTCCAGATCGAGCACCCCGCCGATGGTATCAGTCAGCCCGGCGAGCACATGAGCATTATACTGGGTGCCGCCGGCAAGCGGCTGGTCGGGCGTAAAGAGGTACATCGAGGTGTTAAGCCACTCACCTGTGCCCGAAACCGGCGGATCGAGCGTAAGCGGATTGGGCAGCGCTTCCATCTGCTTGAGCGAGGTCAGCGGCACCACCGGGCGGTTGAACATGACGAGGATGGTGCTGTCCGCTTCCACGTCGACGCTGTCTGGCGCGGGGATGACCTGCGCCACCTCCAGATAGCCGACGGTCTGGAAGCGAAAACGGTAAGCCCCGGCCATAATCGCACCTTCGGTGTCGCTCGCTTCCTGGCCCAGGTAGACGTGATAGTTTTCGCCGCGCTTGAGGTTGGCCGGCACAAAGCGCAGGGTACGCGCGTCGGCCCACTCAAATTTGCCATCGACAGCGGGCGAGACGACGAATGCCTTTTCGACGGCGACCTTGTCCATCGCCCGGTCAAAGACCAGCTCAACCGCGCCATCCAGCGGCAGTTCTTCGCCTATCTGCGGGCTGTGTTGGATGACGACCGGCGAGACCATTCCAGCGGGTACAACCTGGTCGGGTGGCAGCGGGGTCGGCGTGGGGCCGGGGGTGTCGGTGGGTAGAATTTGCGGCCGGGCCGGAGTGTTGGTCGGCGGCGGGGTTGCGGTAGGTGATTTTTTGCTCAGGCAGGCAGACGCCAAAAGCGCAGCCATGACAATTGCCAAAACAACACCATAGAATGAGCGGGATTTCATTTCGTCCTCCTTGTCCAAACAAGATACGTGAGCACGCTATAGACGCCCCAAAATAGAACAGTGTTCCATTATGGAAACGTCTCGATGCTGCTGTCCGAAGCCCTTGCCGGAAGCCCAGACCGCGTATCTGCACAACCCAGGCGTAACGTCAGAGCGAATGTATCTTGACGTACTTATTATACCACACCTTGCCTGCAAACCGGCAATATAAAGCCCCGCGCGCTTGAGCGCACGGGGACTTGTCTACAAAGAAAAGTGCAGCGGTGCGCCTAGCGCGGCGGCAGGTTGAGCACCTGACCGGGGAAAATGATCGCCGGGTCGATCACCTGCGGGTTGGCAGCCAGCAGATCGCCCAATCTGACGCCTGTACGCTGGGCGATCAAGACCATATATTCGCAGCGAGCGACCACATACGTATCACCACGGTCAATGCCATACGGCGGATCGCCGGAACAAGTGGTGGGCGCGGGCGTGGCGGTTGCTTGCGGCGTTGGCTCAGGCGTCGGGGTAACCGTGGCCGCGGCCGAGTCGGTCACGGTCACACGGATGGCCCGGCTCAGGCTGGTCGAATCCTGGGCGTTTTGAACGGCCAGCGCGTGCGCGCCAGACTCGATCTGGTATGGGAATGACCAACGGCCATCTGCGCCGACGGTGACGGCGCCCACGACCACGTCATTGTCCAGGATTTCGATCTGGCCGCCGGGTTCGCCGGCGCCCTGCAATTCCAGCATGCCGCTCGACAGCGCCGCCCCTTCGACGGGCGATTCGATGATCGGCATAATCGCTTGCGGCTTGGGCTGCGTATAGCTGACGATGTCCGATTCGGCCAGCACCGTGCCATCGATATCAACGGCGCGGGCGTAGAGTTGATAGTCGCCTGGGGCCAGTTGGGCGGTATAATCCCACCGACCGTCCGATCCGACCGTCACCTGGTCCAGCACCTGCCCGTTGGCGACGATCTCGATCACTGCGCCGGGGGCGCCGGCGCCGCCGAGCGATAATTCACCTTCGCCGGTATGCAGGATCAGGGTCGGTTGGGCGACATACGGTCGGGCCTGGATGTCGACCGCAACCGGCTCAGAGCGGGCCAGCATGCCGCCGTCGGCGTCGTTCATCTGCACAAACAGCGTGTTTTCGCCCGGCGCAAGCGACACCTGTTGATCAAAGACCCAATCGCCATCCTGGTCGGCGACTGTTGCACCGAGCAGTTGGTCGCCGGCCCAGATTTGGATGATCGCCCCCGGCTCGCCACGCCCCGATACGTTCAGCATCCCGGTGACCTGCCCGTCGGCATTGGTGGAAAACGTGCCCGGCTCAGGAGCATTGACCGCCAGTGGCGCAAACGCCGGATCGATGTCGAGCCTGACCAGCGCGCCGGTGGCCAGTACTTTGCCGTCCTTGTCTACGATCTGCGCCTGGATGCTGTGCTCGCCCGGCGTGTCAAAAGTGACCGGGAGCGTCCATCGCCCGTTTGCATCCACCGTCGCCACGCCAATCATCTCTCCGTCCACCCAGATTTGAATCTCACTGCCCGGTGTGCCCGTGCCGGAGAGCACTTGTTCGCCGGTCTTGAACTTGCCTTGAGGCAGCGTGAGTTCCGGCGCGGCGACCGTCGGTATGGACGTGGGTACTGGCGTCGCGGTGGCTTGAGTGGGAAGTGCGGCAACTTGACTGGTCGGCGTGCCGGTCGGTGGGATGGCCAGAAAGCGGTTCGCATTCCAACGGACCAGCAAAATCACAATGACAACAACCAGGAGCGCGGCGACGATCAGCTTGAACAGGTCATAATAGCCGTGTTGAGACGCGGTCGAGTCGTTCATTGTGTCTCCTCTGGCAGTTCAGAGGCGGCGCGCCCGCCGATCAATTCGTCCTGGAGTTTTTGCAGACCCGCCCAATCACCATCGGCGGCCAGCCGGGCCTGTTGCGACCAGGAAGCGGGATCGGCCAGCTTGAAATGACGCCCGCCCTTTTCCAGTATCTCGCGCAATTGTTCGAGGGGCAGGCCGGCCAACTGCCCGAACTTCACGATGCCGTAATGGTTGAGCAGATTCTGGATTTTGGGGCCAATGCCTTCGATTTTCTCCAAATCGTCCGGCTCGATGGGGACGGCGGGAAGCGCGACCTGGGTCGCGGCCAGTTTTTCGGTCAGGATGGCGATCTCGTTTGCCCGGCCGGCAAGACTGGTCTCTTGAGCTTTCAGCCTGTTTTCGTACCCCTGCACCTGCTGTTTTTGGCCCGCCAGTTGTTCGCGCAGTGCATCTCCATCGCGGATCGTCTGAAACAACTGGTCTTTCACCGCTTGCAATTCGTTTTCTTTGGCCCGCAGATCGGCCCGGCAACCGGACAACTCGCCTTCATTGGCCCGCAGATGGGTCCGGCAACCGATCAGTTCGTCTTCTCTGGCCTGTAGATCGGCCCGGCAACCAACCAGTTCACTTGTTTTGGTCTGTAGATCGGCCCGGCAATTGGCCAGCTCTCGCTCTTGAGCCTGAGCGCGATCGACCAGGATTTGCAGCGCCTGGTTTTCTTGCTCGCTCTTGTCAAGTTGCGCCCGCAAATCAGCATTGGCCTGCTGCAGCGCGCGCGCCCTGCGCCGCCAAAAGAACAGGTCAATGAGCCATTCGATCAGCCAGCCGACCAGGACACCGATAAAGAAACTGAGCCAGTTCATACCCCCTCCTTTATAAAGCATTCGTTCCGGCTTGCGACACCTGACCAGACACGTTATCAAGATTATCTCTATTATACCACACCTTGTCCGCAAACCGGCAACAAAAAACCCCGCGCGCTCGATCGCGCGGGGTTTACCTCAAGCCCACTGCTAATGAAACTCGACCGTCTGGCGATTCCAGTCATACGTCGCGGCCATCATGACCAACTGCACGTCTGGCGGGCAGCCGTCAAAATTCAGCGGTGCGCCGGACAGGGTCATCGATTCCTGTGGGCTGGTCGCCTCATACAGGTAGGCAACGGCCCTTATTTTCCCATCTGCGCCGTGCGAGAGCAGCACCAGGAACTGCAAATTGGGGCGAGACTTGAGCAGTTGATCGTAGGCCAGCATCATTGTTTTGGACAAGGGGTCGTCGTCCTGGCGGAACGCCTGTTGGTCGAGCACGACAAAGCCCTTTTCTCCGGCGGCCGCGTTGGCCGCCGCGATATCCAGCCTGGTGCCGGCGGGGATGCCGTAAAAGCCCACTGCCGGAAATTCGAGCGAACTGCCGCGAATGAGCGTGCGCACGGCGACATTGACTGCGCCGCCGATGAACACATTTTGCTTGGTCAGGTATTTGAGCGCCGCATCCCCGTCGACGGTGATCGATTCGCCATTGGCGATCTGGGTCGTGGCAATGATCGTCTTGCTGGAAAACGATCCGCCGCTCAGAAATTCGGCATAGCTGTCCAATATATGGCGCGGATCGTACAGCGGCGGTTCTTCCGCGACCGGCTCCGGCGTTGCCGTGGGCGCCAGCATGGGATTCATCAACACCACAACCGAAACCGGCGTCGGCGATGCGTCCACGACCACCTCGGTCGGGGCCGGTTCCGGTGTCGGTTCCGGCATTGACGTGGGCGCTGCGGCGATGGGGTCCGCAGGCGGTGCTGCTGCGGCCGCGGGCGGGGCGGGTTCCGGCGTTGACGTGGACGCCGCGGCGACGGCGTCCACAGACTGTGCTGTGGGGGCCGCGGGCGCCGCCGCCTGCCCCGACGCCTGGGTAAACACCAGGATGGCCGCCCTGGCTGGTGCGGGCGCGACGACGGTGGGCGGTGTATAGTCGTACCGGGCCGGGATGCGCACGTACACCAGGGTATCGACTTGCAGCGGCAAATCGGGGGACACGGCGACGAGGCCGGCGTTCAGCTCGCGCAGCCGCTCGACGGTGCTCTCGAACCGGCGCGCCAACGTATTCAGCGTTTCACCGGCCTGGGTAAAATAAACCAGCATGCGCTCGTCGGACTGCGCGGCTTGCCCCTCAAATGCCTGGGCCTCCAGGGGCAAATAGCGCTGCGCCAGGGTTGGATCGGGCGGACACATATCCGCGCCGGCATCGTTCAGGGGAATCAGGATGACCTGGCCGGCCGCCAGCGCGTCCGAGTGCAGGCCGTTGCAACTGGCAATGAGCCGGGCCAGGCCGTTCGCATCGGGGTGATAATAGGCCAGGGTAGGCGTCAGGCTGCTGTCGCCAACCAGATCGCCGACGCTCAGCGGGTCGAGGCTGCGCAGGATCATCGCGGCGGGGCTGCCGTCCGGCAGGCGCAGGGTGTTGACCTGGTAGCGGGTCGCCGAGATCGCCGGCTGCCGGATCGGGCCAGGCTCGCGACGCTCCACCGTAGGCGGGCTTGCCGGCTGCTGGGATCGGAGATAGGGCGTGATCGTCGGCCAGACTGGCGCGGTCTGCGTGGCCTGAACCTGCTGCGACACAGGATCGGACGTGGTCCCCGGATGGAGAACCTGCCAGCCCACGAGGACAAAAATCAAAGACAAGGCAATCCCAAACACGTATAAACGACGCATCTTTTTCCCATCCCCAATAAACCAGAGTCCAACAGGGTCTGATCGCTCGAAAAGACCTGGGCCAGAACTACAGACCCGCCCCCTGAACCCATTCACCAAAAGCCCTACCAAAGGCCTCGCCCTGGCGCAGATCGGCCTCCGACGGCGCGCCGACGAACTCGAGCGGATCGCGCAGCACCCACTTGAGTGCATTGGCGATCTCTTCAAAGTCCTTTTGCGCGCCGCCGCTCCAGCCATAGCTGCCAAAACGGGTGGCCAGCTTGGCGCGGATGCGCTTGTCGGCGGCCATGCTCAAAGCCTGCTTGACCAGCGGGAACAACTTGCCCTCATAAGTCGGCGCGCCGACCATCACCCCCCGATTCACCCACAGCGAGGGCAGGATATAGCTGACGTGCGTGTGCGCCACGTCGAAAATGTGGACCGGCAGGCCAGTCTCCGAGATGCCCTGGGCGACGGCATTCATCATCTTTTCAGTGTTGCCGTACATCGAGCCGTAGAGCAAGGTCACGCCCGGATCGCCCGGCTGGCCGGCGTACTCGGCCCATTGTTTGTACTCGTTCACGATCGTCTCCGGGTGCGCACGCCAGATCAGCCCATGCGAGGGGGCAATCACCGACACGGGCAGGCCGCCCAGCTTGTCGATGGCCTTGAGCACCGATGTGCTGAACAGAGCGACGATATTCACGTAATAGCGCAGCGCCTCGCGCTTGTAAAACGGGTGGTCGGTACACTCGTCGTCGAAAACGGCCCCGCTGAGCGCGCCATAGCTGCCAAACGCATCACAGGAAAAGAGCACCTGCTCGCCCACGTCATAGGTCATCATGGTTTCCGGCCAGTGGACAAAGGGGGTCACCCAAAACTGGAGCGTGTGCGCGCCCAGGTTCAGCGTCTCGCCGTCCTGCACCACGCGCACGTTTTCGGTGATGCCGTAAAACGATTCGAGCATCTCTTGCGTCTTCTGCGTGCCCAAAATGACCGCCCGCGGCGCGATGCGCCGCAGCATGGTCAGCACGCCAGAGTGATCCGGCTCCATGTGGTTGACCACGATATAGTCGAGCTGCGCAAGGTCGGTCACGGAATCGATCTGGTTGAAAAACTCGTCGCTCTTGAACGACTTGCTCAGATCGATCAAGGCTTTTTTCTCATCGTTGACCAGGTAGGCATTGTACGAGACGCCCTCGCGGGTGATCGGCCACAGCCCCTCGAACAGATCGGTGGTACGGTCGTTAACGCCAATCCAGTAAATATCCGGTTTGACCAAAATGGGTCGCATGGGTATTCTCCATTCCGTATTGCATTTTGCGTATCACATCAATTCTTTTTGCAGTGCATTGATCTGCTCCGCCGTGAGTTTGACCAGCGGTCGATCCACCAGCGGGCCGGCCTGGAGCGCCGGCACCTGGGCTTCGTAGGTCGGCTGGCCCTGCACCTGGTAGAAAATGCCCAACGGGATGCGCTCGCCCCATTCGAAGGCTTTGTGCCAGGCCGCCGTCTTGTCGGTGGGGTCGTGGCCCTCATCCTGTAATTTATAGACGCGCGGGTTGTAAAAATCATACGCGCTGGGCCGGTTAAAGGTCACGCAGGGTTGAAGTACGTCGACCAGCGCATAGCCGTCGTGCTGGAGCGCCTGGCCGATCACCCAGACCAGGTGGCGCAGATCGCCGGGATAAGCGCGGGCGACAAAGGTCGCCCCCATGGTGATCGCCAGCGCCAGCGGCGGCACCGGCCCATCGATGGCCCCTTCCGGCGAGGTCGGCGTGCGCATGCCGCGGTCGCTGGTCGGCGAATACTGGCCTTTGGTCAGGCCATAGACGCGGTTGTTCTGCATGATCTCGACCAGGCCGATGTTGCGCCGCGCAGCGTGGGCAAAGTGCGACAGGCCCATGCCATAGCCGTCGCCGTCGCCATGCACGGTGAGGATTTTCAGGCCGTGGTTGGCCAGCCGCGCGCCGGTAGCGACCGCCGCCGGCCGCCCGTGCAAGGTGTGCATGCCGTTGACCTTCATATAGCGGGGCAGTTTGCTGCCGCAGCCGATGCCGCTGAAAACGACCACCTGATGTGGCTCAAAGCCCTGCTCGACCAGGGCCATCTTGAGCGCGTTCAAAATGCCGTAATTGCCGCAGCCGGGACACCAGGTCACGGCTTCGGGGCTGTTATAATCTGCACGTGTGACCATATTTCACCTCACGCAAATGAAACGTAATCCGTGAAACGTGCAAGTGCCTGGTCTCACGTATCACGGATTACGCTCTAGTTCATCACATCCAATTTATCGATGATATATTCAGGTGCAAGTGGGCGACCATCATAGCACAGGATGCGCCCATCCATCTCGATCCCGGTGTGGGCGCGCAGCAAGGTAGCAAACTGGGCCGTGGCGTTCACTTCGACGGCAATCCGCCGGCTCGACCGAGAGGTCGCCGCGCCCTCCAGCGCGGCCCGCGCCTTGCCGGCGGGCAGCGGCCACAAATCGGTAAAATTGACCAGGTTGGCCCGCCCCGGCGACGCCGCGTTGAGCCGATCCACCGCTTCGCGCAGCGGGCCATAGGTCGAACCCCAACCGACCAGGGTGATCTCGGCCCCGGTCGGGCCATAGCAGAGCGGCGCGCCCATCTCGGCTTCCATCCCGTCCATCTTGCGCAGGCGCTTGTCCATCTGTTGAATGCGCACCGCCGATTCCTCGCTGATGTGCCCGGCCTCGTCGTGCTCGTCGCTGTCAGAGACGTACACGGCCTTGGGGTGGCCCGGCAGCGCGCGCGGTGACACGCCCGACGGAGTGTCCTTGAAGCGCTTGTATTCATCGTCCAGCGCGTCGAGCTGCGCCGGAGTGAGCAGTTCGCCGCGGTCGATCTCGACCGCATCCCAGTCGAACGCATCCATGTCCAGCGTGCGCACCATCACGGCCAGGTAATGGTCGCTGAGCACCAGCGCCGGCGTCTGGAATTTTTCGGCCAGGTTAAAAGCCCGCCAGCCGGCGACGAAACAATCTTCCACCGTGGCGGGCGCAAGCACGCAGCGCGGAAACTCACCTTGCGAGGCATAGATGGTAAAGAGCAAATCACCCTGCTCGTTGCGCGTGGGCAGCCCCGTCGACGGGCCGGGACGCTGCGCATTGTAAATGACCAGCGGTGTTTCGGTCATCCCGGCCAGACCCAGCGCCTCGACCATCAAGGAAAAGCCGCCGCCGGAGGTGGGCACCAGCGCCCGCGCGCCCATGTGCGCCGCGCCGACGGCCATGCAGATGCCAGCGATCTCGTCTTCGGTGTGCTTGATCACCACGCCGTATTTGGCGCTATGCGCGGCCAGCCAGTGCAGCACCGGCGAGCCGGGCGTCATCGGGTAGCTGGAGGCGAAACGGCAGCCGCCGGCCAGCGCGCCCAACGCAAAGGCCTGCGTACCGTTGACGGCCATGCGCGGCGGCGCGCCGGGAATGGCCCGTAACCGATAGGAAAATTCGGCCGCGCGGCGCGCACCTTCGGCCTGACCCCAGCGCGCCGCGGCGAGGTTGCCATCGACCACCGCCTGGCCCTTGCGTCCAAAATTGTCGCGGATCACACTCTCGATGCCGTCCAGATCGAGGCCGGTCAGGCCCGCCGCAAAGCCCAGCGCCAGCGTGTTGCGGGCCAGTTCGGTGCCGGCCTTTTCTTTGGCCATCTCGCCAAGCGGCAGGCCCACGTACAACACGTCGTCGCGACGCATCATGTCGGCGGTCACTTGCGACCGCGTGTCATAGAGAACCGCTCCGCCGGGTGCCAGTGCATCCTGGTGGCGGGTGATCGTCTCTTCGGTCAGCGCCAGCAGCACGTGGATCACATCGCTGTGCGCGTAGAGCGGACGGTCGCTCACCCGGATCGAGTAAAAGTTGTGCCCGCCGCGAATGCGCGAATAATAATCGGGCAGGCCGAACACGTACAGCCCGGCGCGGGTCAGCGCCTGGCAGAACCCGCCGCCGCTCGACTCGACGCCGTGACCGGCCTCGCCGCCAATGCGAATGGTGAGATCGTTGATCGTCGCTTGCATGTTCACCTCCAGATGCTGGTTTTCTATCTCAAAACGGCACGTTCAGCTCAATCTGCCGCCCGCCCCGCCAGATGGCGACCGGCGCGACCGAGTTGTTGCGCAGCCCGCCCATGATGCGGTGCACGTCCGCGTCGGTCTGCACCGGCTGGTTGGCCAGCCGCACAATCACATCGCCGACGCGCACCCCGGCATAAATCGCCGCCGAACCGGGGTTAACCCGACCCACATACGCGCCGGCCGGCAGCGAAACGCCTTTTCTGGCGGCAACCTGCTGCGCGTCGGCCACGGCGACGCCGAGTTTGGGCGGCACATGCATGCGCTGCTGGAGCAGTTGATCGACCGCCGGGCGGTTAAAGCCCAAGATCACCTGCCCGTCGATGACGATCACCGGCACCCCCTGCTGCCCGGTCAGGCGCACCATCTCCATCGCCGCCTGTGGGTTCTGGCTGACATCGATCTCGACAAACGGCGCGCCGCGCCCTTGCAAATAGTGCCGGGCCTGGTGGCAAAAGCCGCAGGTGGGGGTGGTGTAAATGACAATGCTCATCAAAACCTCGGCCCAAAAAGGAAAAAGGTATACGCATCACGCATCACGCATCACGCATCACGTTCTCCCTCGAAATATCTTCTTGTTCCAACATTCTCAAAAACGCCGCCGCGTCTTCCGGCTCGTTGAGTTGGCCAATATGGCCGACCACCAGCATAAAGCCCTTGCCGCCCAGATTTCGCACGATGTCCAGCGCACCGTCCGGGCTGACAAAGACCTGGCACAGCTTGCCGCCGTCGAGGATGCGTTTGAGCAGCGGCAGCCATTGGTCGGCCGGCGGTTGTCCATCGCCGGGAATCCACTGGATGCCGCGCAGCCGCTCGATTGAAAGCAGCAAATCCAGGTGCGAAATTTCGCCCTTGCCATCGAGGTGATAAAAGCCGTGATCGAGGTGATCGCAGCACACAGTGAGGTCGGGCAGAACAAAGCGCTCAAACATAGCCGGCGAGATCATGTACGAAAAGTCGCATTGCAGCATATAGGTCTTGCCCGGCGACCAGATCGGCGTCCAGCAGCAAGTGCCGCGACAGGCGGGTCGGATCAGCGCGTCCAGCTCGTCATAGTAGCGCAGCCACAACGCGGTGATCTCGCCCACCAGCCGCTCTACCTCGTCCGGTTGATCGAGCAGGTCGTACAACAGCCTGGCGGTGTCGCAGTACGAGGCGGCGATGTCGAGGTTGCCGCCCAGGTCGGTGTGACCGACGGCGAGCAGACCATCCCAACGCGCCACAGCTTCGCCCGTGATGTCTTGCACCCGCCGCCACCAAGGGTTGTCGGAGGCGTAGCGAGGGTGAAGCTCGGCCAGCGGCCTGTCTTCACCCGGCGTGAACCAGACTGTTTCGGACGGTTCGACGACGCTGTGTACCTGCGCGCCGCTAAACCCGGCCATGATCCCCGGCCCAAAGTTGATCCACAGCCAGGGAAAGGCGTCGCCGTAAAAGCGGGTGGCAGCCAGCACCGGCTCGTACAGGTCGAGCACCTCATCGGCGGGCATGTCGGGCGGATAATTGCTCATAAAGCCGTAGCGACGCGGAAACTCGCCGGGGTCATAGCCGTTGAACAGCACCAGTGGGCGCTCCAGCTCGCCGGCCCACCAGGCGGTGTAGTCGCGTTCGATGCGCGCCCAATCTTGAGGGGTGAATTGAAGTATGGTCACCTGAAATCCCCCTACCCGGCCTTGATCTGCTGCCGCCGGGCCGCCGATTGAAATTCGAGCGGAAAATCGACCAGCAGTTTGTTGAGGTGATCGCTCAACTGCCCGCGCAAAAAAGTGCGCAGTCGATCCGATGGCGCCAGATGCTCGGTCAGGAAGGCGAAAATGGCGTTGGTTTCGCCGTTCTCCATTTCGGTTGCCAGACGGTAGGCATCCTCCAGCGTCTCGATCTGGCTCAGCGTTTGTTCGAGAGAAAAACTGAGGATTTTTTGCGCGTCTCTGAGCATCGACGCATCGGCCGGGGCGGCCAGCTGCGCCTCATCCAGCCCGTCGGCGAGCTGCTCCAGCCACCCGGCGTGCGCCGATTCCTGGCGGGCGTACATCTGCCAGAACTCGGTCACCGGCGGGTGCGCGGCAAACATCTCGGCAAAGCGCTTGTACAGCGTCTCGGCGATCAACTCGGCCGAAATGGCCAACTCGAACAGATCGGCCATTGTATCCTGGTCGGGCATCGCTGCCCCCTTTCGTTCAGGCAAAGCGTTCAAAACGGTCGCGGTCGACCTTGCAGATGGGGCATTTAAGCGGCGGCTGCGGCCGCGCGCAGAGATAGCCGCACACCTTGCAGCGCCACACCGGAATGCCGCTGCGGGTCCAGCCGACCAGCTCTTCGTCGTGCGTTTCTTCCGGCGCGCCGGAAGGTGCGCTGCCACGGCGCTCAGGCACCGGTTCGGTTTGCTTTTCTCCCCGCGCAATCGCTTCCGAGACATACAGCGCGCAATAGCAGGCGCCAAATTCGTCCAGATCGGGGTCGCGATAATCGCATGGGCAGATGATGTCCAGATCGCGCTCGCGCTCGCCGTCGGCCAGGCGGCAGGGGCAGGCCCAATAGCCATAGCGCTGCTCGTTGGTCAGCAGCCCTTCCATCAGGTCGAGCACAAAGGGCACATCCGGGTTGAGGAAATAGCCGGCCGCTTCGCCTTCTTTTTTGAGGCGCTGGTAGAGCGCCCAGGCCGCCGGCGACGCGCCTTCGGGTATCTGCGGCGCGCTCATAATCCCAACGCCTCACGCAGTTCGTCCTCTTTGAACCCGGCGACGGCCTGTGCATCATCGACAACGATAGTGGGGAAACTGCCCTTGGGGTTCCAGCGACGCACCACTTGCATCACCTCATCGCGCCTGGCGCCCTCGAGTTCGTCGACGTAGATATAGTCGTACTCGATGTCGTTGTCCTCTAGAAAGATTTTGGCCTTTTTGCACCAGCCGCAGGTGCTCAAGGCATAGAGCATGACTTTTTTCAATGGAACGCTCCTTTCCTTGACCTACCCTTGCGAAGGTTGAGCACCTTCGCAAGGGTGAGCAAAAGGACGGCTCTAGCCAACCGCGATGGGCTGGCTGGCCTCCCACAGGCCGTGGATGTTGCAGAACGAGACGGCTTGCAGTGTGCCGCCTTTTTCGATGCTCAGCGTGGCGACGCCGCTGGGCGCAGTGAGCACATTGCCCGCGCCGTGGCTGCTGAACTCGAAATGGCCCACCTGGAACGGCACCGGCGAACCTTCGGGCTGGAAATAGAGGCTCATCCAGGCAATGTGATGTTCGAGGGTGTTGGGATGGGCGATGGCTTTGCCCAGACTGACCTTGACCTCGAACACCTCGCCGGCGGCGACCTTGGCCGGTGCGTCGATGATCGGGGCATGCTTTTCTGTCTTCCAGTCTGCGGACTTGAACGTGGCACTCAATGCGGTCATTTTAAACCTCCTTCAGAATAAAAAATTTTGTATTGGCCCTAAAACCTGACAAACTTTTCCCGTGGTGTCTTGGACACCGGGCATCTCTCCGGCGGCTCGCCGATCACTGTATAGCCACACACCGGGCAAATGTACACCGGCAGCGCGCTGCGATCCTCACCCTGCTTGACCAACGCCTGGGCATCCTTGAACATGACTTCGTGGATTTTCTCGGCTTCCAGCGCATAGTGGATGCTCAGCATCGCGCCCTTTTCGCCTTGCAGTTTGGCGACGGCGTCGAACGCAGGGTACATTTCGGTGTTCTCGTAATTTTCGCCGCCATAGGCCGCTTCCAGGTTGTGTACCGTGTCGCCGATGCCGTAAAGCTGCTTGAAATGGTTGGTCGCATGCACCTCTTCGGCGTAAGCGATGGCTCGGAACAGACGGGCAACCTCGGGAAAGCCTTCCTTTTCTGCCTGATCGGCAAAAATCTTGTATTTCATGTGCGCCTGGCTCTCACCGGCAAACGCGGCCTCGAGATTGGCTTTGGTCATTGCGTGCATGTGAATCCTCCTTGAGTGTTAAGGTTTGATAATACAAGCATTACGACAATATCTTGAGATCGAGTTGGGCCTGAAGCAGTGCATCCTGCCAGGCTGAAATGTCGGCGCCGCTTTCGATCAACTTTTGAGCGATGCGCGCGTCGCCGGTGTCGCCAAGCAAAATGACCCCGGTCACGCGGCCTTCGCGCAAAACCAGCTTTTTGAACACGCCCTGCTCACGGTCAGCCCAATAGAGGACGGTAAAACCCCCCTCGCCCAGCGCGTTCGAGTTGCCCAGGCAGGCCAGGTCAATGCCGACCACCTTGAGCATAGTCGAAGGGAGGGTGCCGGCGTAGCGCTTGCTGCCCGGCTCGACCATGTTGGCCGCGGCGACGTTGGCCTGCTCGATGGCCGCCGGGACGATGCCGTACACAACCTCGCCAAACTCGGCGGCATCTCCGGCAGCCCAGATGTCCGGGTCGCTGGTTTGCAGGTGCTCGTCGACCACGATCCCACGATGGACCTCAAGCCCGGCCTCTTGGGCCAGCTCGCTGCGTGAGCGGATGCCCGCCGAGATGACGACCAGCGCGCCCTCGACAGTGCGCCCGTCCTTGAGGCGAACGCCGGCGGCGCTGTCGCCGCCCAGGATTTCGTCCGTGATCGCCGAGGTGATGATGTGCAAGCCCATGCGCGCCAGCAGCCCTTGCAGCACGTCAGCGCCGGCGGCGTCGAGCTGGCGCGGCAGCAGGTGTGACATGAATTCGAGCACCGTGACCTGCATCTCTGATCGCAGGATCGAGCGCGCCGTTTCCAGCCCCAGCAGTCCCCCGCCGACAATGATCGCGCTTTTGGCCTGGGCTGCACGCGTCTTGATCGCCCGCGCGTCCTCCAGCGTGCGCAGGCAGTAGACGCCGGCCTTGTCTCCCCCGGCGATGGGCGGCATAAAGGGCTGCCCGCCGGTAGCCAGCAAAAGCCGGTCGTATGGAAACGTGCTGCCATCGGCCAGCAAAAGCCGGTGCGCAGCGCGGTCGATACCGCTCACCCCGATGCCGAGGTGCAGGTGGATGCCCCGCTCCTCGTACCAGGTCTGGGGTCGAAAATACAGCGCCTCTTCTTCGATCTCGCCGGCGATATACTGCCACAGCATCGGGCGGCGGTAGTACAGATGCGGCTCGGCGTCGAAAATGTGTACCTCGGCCGCCGCGTCGGCGCGCAAGATGGCCTGCGCGGCGGTGACACCGGCAACCCCATTCCCGACGATGACATAGTTGGACATCCTGCCTCCCCAAGGATAATGGCGATGATCAATTATCTTTTTGGATATCCGGTGAGCCACAGTTCGCGCAGTAGCCGTGTACGACGATCTCGTAGCTCAAGGGGGTAAAGCCGTTGCCCGATGCGAGCAGCGGGCCGAGGTGGTCCCAATCGACGAGCAGATCGTGGACATTGTTGCAGTTGAGACACAACAGATGGACATGTTGCAAGCCAGCCATTTCGTAATAGCGCTTGCCGAGGCCCAGTTCCAGTTCGCGCAACACCTCGGCAGAAACCAGCTCGCGCAGCGCATTGTACACCGTTGCCAGCGACAGATCGGGCATCGTCTCGCGCACCCGCTCGTAGATTTGCTCGGCGGTCAGGTGTGTTCCCGGCACCTCCAGTACGCGCAAGATGGCCCGCCGCTGCGGGGTCATCTTGTGGCCCTGTTGTTTGAATTGCTCGATAAGGGTGGTCAGTTCAGTCATTAGAAATGCTCCTGGTTTGGACATATTATAAATTAAGAGCATGTATTTGTCAAAACGGCCTTGCCACCGGATCGAGCTTACCGAGCCGAATCACTGGGCGAAAGGCCGGTTTTGTGTATTTTTTCGCGCGCTTTGCGGAAAAATACACTTGAGAATCCACCGCCGGGAACACCGGCATGGGGAAATGATGAGGTTTGCCCAAATTGGCAAAAGCAGGTAAAATCCCACCTGCGCCGCGCAGCGAGACGCGATGCATTCAAATGACAGAGGACAAGATGAAGCTGATACCTGACCTTTTGGCCGACCTGACCACCCAAGCGATCAAAAAAGCCCAGCACAAGGGCGACCTGCCCAAATTCGACATCCCCGAGGTGTCGGTACAGCCGCCGCGCCACGCTGGCTTTGGCGACCTGTCCACATCGGTGTGTATGCAGATGGCGCGACCGGCCAAGATGGCCCCGACCCAAATTGCCGAGCGGGTGATCCGGCGGTTTCCCGCCAACGACATGATCGGCAAAATCGAGGTTGCCCACCCCGGCTTTCTCAACTTTTACCTCGCCCAGGACTGGTTGGCCACGCAGGTGGAGCAAATCAACGCGGCCGGTGAAACCTGGGGACATGTCGATCTGGGTCAGAGGCAGCGCGTGCAGGTGGAATATGGCAGCGCCAACCCCACCGGGCCGCTGCACGCCGGGTTTGGCCGCAACGTCGTGCTCGGCGACGGTATCGCCGGCGTGCTCGAGGCGGCAGGATATGACGTACAGCGCGAGTATTACGTCAACGACGCGGGCACGCAGGTGCAGAAATTCGGCGAGAGCCTGCTGGTGCGTTACTGTCAGGCGCTTGGTCTGGAGGCCGAACTGCCCGAAGACGGCTATCACGGCGATTACCTGGTAGCCTGGGCGCGAGAAGTGATCGAGGCAGAAGGACGGCGCTACCTGGACATGCCAGTCGAAGAAGCGCAGCTTGCGCTGGGCGCTTGGGGCATCGACCGCGCACTGCGCAGCATCCGTGAAGACTGCGAGCGGCTCAACATCCATTACGATCGCTGGTTTTCGGAAAAAACGCTCTATGAAGGCGGTACTTTTGACCAGATCATGATCCGGTTGCGCCAGATGGACGCGCTCTATGAGGCCGACGGCGCGATCTGGTTTGCAGCGATCAAGTTCGGCGGCGACAAAGATGAGGTCGTCGTACGCTCCAGCGGCCAGCCCGGCTACTTTGCCTCCGACATCGCCTACCACTATAACAAGTTCGTCACCCGCGGCTTCCAACGGGTGATCGACGTGTGGGGCGCCGACCACCAGGGTCACGTGCCGCGCATGTTTGCCATGATGCGCGCGCTCGACCTCGATCCCAACCGGCTGACCCTGACCATCTACCAGATGGTGACCATCATCCAGGGCGGCAGCACGGTGATCCTCTCCAAGCGCAAGGGCACGCTGGTTTACCTCAAGGAACTGCTCGACGATGTCGGCCCGGACGCGACACGCTTTTTCCTGCTCCAGCGCTCCGCCGACAGCCAGATGGATTTCGACATCGACCTGGCCAAAAAGCAGAGCGACGAGAATCCGGTCTATTACGTGCAATATGCGCACGCGCGCATCGCCAGCGTGATCCGCACCGCGCAGGAGCGGGGCTGGACGGATTGGTCGGACGGCGATGTGCGTCTGCTGGCCCACCCCGCCGAACTTGACCTGATCCGCCGGATGATCCAGCTGCCCGAGATCGTCGCCCGCGCGGCGAGCGAACTGGCTCCACATCACCTTTGTTACTATGCGCAAGAACTGGCCAGCGCGTTTCACACCTTTTACCAGGAATGCCGCATCGTCTCTTCCGAGCCGGAGGATGTGGCGATCACCAAAGCGCGGCTCAAGCTGGCCCAGGCGGCCCAACACACCCTGGCCAACACGCTGCACATCCTCGGCGTCGACGCGCCGGAGAGGATGTAGAAGACAAGCCCCTTCAGGTTTCCAAAACCTGAAGGGGCTTTGATTACGCGCCCTCCCCAGCGCCAGAGAAAAAGAAACGTGCCGGTGGGTGACCACTGGCACGAGAGAAACCCCAACTCATTCATACCCAACATCTTGAAATGTAACCAACTCACCCTTTTGCCTGGGAAAATGCCAGATTTCGACAAGCTCAACCCGCGTTTTCCCCAGAACTAAAAGCCACCCTTCGCAGAGAGCACGTTGGGTTTCGTACCTCAACCCAACCTACGTGACTATCCAGTTTGACAGTCCGGCCAAATCACATATAATCACCGTTACGGGCGGTTAGCTCAGTTGGTCAGAGCGCCTCGCTTACACCGAGGAAGTCGTAGGTTCGAGTCCTATACCGCCCATCACAAAAGCAGATCGGAAGAGCACACGTCTGAACTCCAGTCA